>NZ_JAIEQY010000323.1 GCF_019747315.1 Roseococcus sp.
TGCCCGAGGTGTAGTTCAGCGCGATCGCGTCCCATTCGTCGCGCGGCAGCGGCCAGGCGAATTCCTCGCTGCCTTCGCCGAGCAACGCCTCGTAATCCAGCCCGCCCAGCGTCTCGTCCGAGGGCGCCTCGCTGTCATTCACCTCGATGATGGTGGGCTTGTTCGTGCATTGCACGAGGGCCGCGCGCAGCACGGGGATGAACTCGCGGTCCACGATGACGATGCGCGCTTCGCCGTGGTCGAGGATATAGGCGATGGTCGCGGCATCGAGGCGCGTGTTGATGGTGTTCAGCACGCAGCCGGCCATGGGCACGCCGTAATGGCATTCCAGCATCGCGGGCGTATTGGGCAGCAGCGCCGCCACCGTATCGCCGCGCCCGAGCCCGCGCTTATGCAGCGCATGCGCCAGCTTCACGCAGCGCATGCGGAGTTCGGCATAGGAGCGGCGGATGCTGCCATGGATCACCGCGACATGGCCGGGAAACACCTCGGCCGTGCGTTCCAGGAACAGGAGCGGCGTCAGCGGCTGGTGGTTGGCGGCGACGCGGGGAAGCGCATCGTAATCGGAAGCGGCCATGGTCTTACCTGTCCTGCCAAACCGGCGCGCGCTTGCCGAGGAAGGCGCCAATGCCCTCCGCCGCATCGGCCGCCATCATGTTCTCGACCATCACCGCGCTCGCGGCGTCATAGGCATCGGCCAGCGGCAGCCCGCATTGCGCGTTGAAGCCGCGCTTGCCCATCCGCACCGTCACGGCCGAGCGTGCCGCGATGCTGGCGGCGAGCGTGAGCGCCTCGGCCCGCGCATCCTCCGCGATGCGGTTGATGAGACCGAGCGCGCGCCCTTCCTCGGCCTGCACCCAGCGGCCCGTGAGCAGCATCTCCATCGCGGCCTTACGCGGGATGGCGCGCGCGACCGCGACGGCGGGCGTCGAGCAGAACAGCGCGATATCCACGCCCGGCGTGCAGAAGCGGCTGGCGGGGGTCGCGACGGCCAGGTCGCAGCTCGCCACCAGCTGGCAGCCCGCGGCGGTGGCGATGCCCTCGACGGCCGCGATGACCGGCACCGGGTGGTTCACCACCTGCTGCATCATTTGGCTGCACAGCGCCATGGTGCGCGCATAGAAGCCGCGCCCGCCATCGGCCTCGGCACGCGCCGCCGTCAGTTCGCGCAGATCATGCCCGGCCGAAAAGGCAGGGCCATTCGCGGCCAGCACGATGCAGCGCGCATCCTCGGCGGCGTGCAGTGCGTCGCGCAGCGCTTCCAGCATGGCGATGCTGAGCGCGTTGCGAGCGGCGGGGCGGTCCAGCGTGATCAGCGCCACGCCATCATTGCGCCGTTCGCTCTGGATCATCGGCCCAGCACTCCCGCGATCTCCTCCAGGATGAGAGGATCATCAATGGTCGGCGGCACGGCATAGGCCTCGCCATCGGCGATCTTGCGGATCGTCGCGCGCAGGATCTTGCCCGAGCGCGTCTTCGGCAGGCGCTGCACCACCCGCGC
>NZ_JAIEQY010000011.1 GCF_019747315.1 Roseococcus sp.
GCGGAGAGGATGACGCTGCGCCCATCGGGCGAGAAGCGCGGGCTCAGCGTCATGCCGCCGAAATTGCCCAGCACCTCCTGGCGCCCGCTCTCCAGGCTGAAGAGATACACGCGCGGCTCATTGCGCTGATAGGACATGAAGGCGATCTGCGTCGCGTTCGGGTGAAAGCGCGGCGTCAGCGCCTGGAACTGGCCATCGGTCAGGAAGCGGTTGTTCTCGCCATCCTGGTCCATGATGGCCAGGCGCCGCGTGCGGCGGTCACGTGGGCCGGTCTCGGCGATATAGGCGATGCGGGTGTTGAAATAGCCGGTCTCGCCCAGCATGCGCTTGTAGATGTCATCGGAGATGATGTGCGCGATCTGCCGCCAGTTGCTGGCCGTCGCGTTGTAGGCGGTGCCGAGCGCCTGCTGCTCGGGCAGGATGTCCCAAAGGCGGAATTCGACGCGCAGCCGGTCGCCGCTCGCATCCACGCGGCCGGTGACCAGCGCCGCCGCGCCGATGACGCGCCAATCCTGGAAGCGCGGCGTGGCGGCCGCGGCCTCGGCGGACTGGATGAAGGCCGCGCGCTCGACGGGGCGGAACAGGCCGGAGCTGCGCAGGTTGTTGGTGATGACCTGCGCGATCTGCTGGCCGAGGCGCGCGCCATCGCTGCCGGTGCCGGCCATGTTGGGGATGGCGATGGGAATGGGCTCGGTGCGGGCGCGGGTGATGTCCACGATGGTGGGCTGGCCGGATTGCCCGGCCGCGGGCCATGGCGTCGCCCAGATGCCGGGCGCGACGAGGCCGGCGGCCCCGACGGTGAGCAACGAACGGCGGTTGAACGTGGTCATGCGAGGCTTACTCCGGACTTGGGGGGCTTGTGCCTGATTTTTGGGAAAAGGTGAATCACCCCTTTCGATGACGGATTGAGGGGCGCTGCCCCTCAAACTCCCCGGCAGGGAACTTGTTCCCTGCACCCTCTGAATTCACTGCGCCGGCTCAGCGCAGGCCCAATTCCCTCGGGTTGAAGCGGAAGACGGTGTTGCGCAGGGCGTCCAGCCGCTCGCGCGGCAGGGGCAGCGGGTTGCAGCGCGGGTCGAGCAGGGCGCGGCGCGCTGCCTCGAAGACCATGCGCGCGCGGGGGTCGGTGGGCACGGCGCCGTTCGGGCGCACCACGCGGACCGTGCCGCCGGCATCCACCTCGATGCGCAGCTCCACGATGATGCTCTGGATGTTCGGCGCCCCGGCATCCACCACCCAGCATTCGCCGATCTTGTCGGCCAGGCCGGCGCGTTCGGCCGCGGTGAGGTTGGCCGCCCCCTGCGGTGCGCCGCCGCCCTGCTGCGGGGCGCCGGGGGCGGGGTTGGCGCGCGCGGTGGGTGGTTGCTGCTGCTGTTGCTGCTGGCGCAGCCGCTCCAGCGTGTTCAGCACGGATTGGCTGCGCTCCTCCGGCCGCTGCACAGGCGGCGTCTGGCCGGTGCCGGGCGTGCGCGCGGGCTCGGGCGGGGGCGGCGTGGGCGGCGGC
>NZ_JAIEQY010000005.1 GCF_019747315.1 Roseococcus sp.
AGCCCGCTTTCCATGCTGGCCTATACGGATGATCCGCTGTTGCATCTGGGCCTTGCGCATCACTATGCCCGCTGCCTGGTGGATGAGCGCCAGGATCTGTCCCGCCATGACCGACGCGACGCACCCATCCCGCTGAAGGACCGGCGCCTGCGCATCGGCTATGTCTCCTCCGACCTGCGCGACCACGCGATCGGTACGCTGATGGCCGAGGTGTTCGAGTTGCATGACCGCTCGCGCGTCGAGGTCACGGCCTATTACTGCGGCCCGCCCTCCACTGCGCCGCTCCAGGCCCGCATCCAGGCGGCGGTGGAGCATTGGGTGGATATCCGCGCCCTCGGCGATGACGCGGCGGCCGCGCGCATCGCGGCGGATGGCATCGACATCCTGGTCGATGTAAACGGCTATACGCGCGATGCCCGCACCGCCATCTTCGCGCGGCGCCCAGCACCGGTGCAGATCAACTGGCTCGGCTATCCCGGCACGCTGGGCACGCCGTGGCACCAGTACATCATCGCCGACCCCTGGATCATTCCGCCCGAGGCAGAGCTCTTCTACTCCGAGCAGGTGCTGCGCCTGCCCTGCTACCAGCCCAATGACCGCAAGCGCGTCATTGGCGAAACCCCCAGCCGCGCGGCCGCGGGCCTGCCGGAGCAGGGCTTCGTCTTCTGCTGCTTCAACGCGTCGCAGAAACTCTCGCGCTTCACCATGGCGCGCTGGATGGACATCCTGTTGGCGGTGCCGGGCTCCGTGCTCTGGCTGCTGGATTCGGGCGAGGAGATGCGCGCCAATCTCCGCGCCTTCGCCACCGCGCGCGGCATCAGCGACAACCGCATCATCTTCGCGCCCAAGCAGCCCAATCCTGAGCATCTGGCCCGCTATCGCCTCGCGGATCTCTTCCTGGATTCCGCGCCCTATGGCGCGCACACCACGGCCTCGGACGCGCTTTGGCTAGGTGTGCCGGTGCTGACGCTCTCGGGGCGCAGCTTCGCCTCGCGCGTCTGTGGCAGCCTGGTGCGCTCGGCCGGCCTGCCTGGCATGGTCTGTGCCACGCCGGATGAATATGTCTCCCGCGCCATCGCGCTCGCGCAGGATCCGGCGGAGCTGGCACGGCATCGCAAGACGCTCGCCGCCCGGCGCACGCGGTGTGACCTGTTCAACATGGAAAAGCTCGTGCAGCGGCTGGAGGGGCTCTATGCCCAGGCCGCCCGCGCCCACCAGGCCGGCCGCACGCCGCAGCCGCGCCTGGACAATCTCGACGCCTATCTCGAAATCGGCACCAGCCTGGATCACGAGGCCGAGGAAATGCTGGCGCTCCCCGATTACCATGGCTTCTATGCCGAGCGCCTGGCGCGGCTGGATGCGGTGCGGCCCTTGCCGGCGGATGATCGGCTCTGGCCCAAGGGTCCAACATCAGGCCGCCTCGGGCAGGCTCGCCATGTCAAAGCCGTGAAACAGCGATAGGAAGAGGAAGGGGTTCGGCATCCAGCGCGGATACATCACATTGTTGATGTCCGCCGTGGTGTCGAACCAGCC
>NZ_JAIEQY010000381.1 GCF_019747315.1 Roseococcus sp.
CGCCTGGCGCTAGCGACCTTGCGCGCTTCCGCCCCCCGCATACAGCGGGGCCAGGAAGGACCCTGCGGCTCGAGAGCCACTGTCTCGATCGAGCCGCAGCGTGGCTGTTCAGCCGCGGCGCTCTCGCACCTTCTCTACGTGTCTTGCTTCTAGCCTTATCGATTTCGGAGCCGCTACGGGGTGAATTGTAACAGCGTGATCGGGGCGATGATGACCGCCCCGATCATCCCGCGTCATGCCGCCCTCGCTCGTGGCATCAGCCCGAAGTGCACGGCGAGAATGCCGAGGGACCCAACCAGGATGCCCTGTCCCACTGGGCCGTGCACCGTCCGTCCGGCCCAGCCCTGCCGCATCGACCACTCGCGGACCGAGAACTCCAGGCCGACGACAAACCACGCGCAGGAGCCGCAGGGGCTGTCCTGCCCCCCCAGCGCATCGAGCGCCGCAGCGACGCGGCGCCGTGCCTCCACCTGCATCGTCGAGAGCGTGTCGACGCGCGTGCCTGGGATGCGCATGATCTGCGACGTCGACATGCTGTCGAAGCAGGCGGCGCGGAACAGCCCGCGGAAGATCTCACCCGCTTCGTGCATCTGCGGCGTGATGCTGCCATGCGCCAGCATCAGCCCGAGCGTATCCACGGCTCGGCGATGCTGGACTGGGCTGCCGGTCTCGGGATCCGCCTCGCGGATCGGCTCCGAGAAGCCACCATGCTGCAGCCGCCACTTCGACGGCTTCGCCAGATCGTCGAGCTTCGGCTTCGCGACCTTGGGCTTCCGCTTACCGGCCATGGTGGTTCTCCCCGTTGCGACGCCCCCAGCGTCGGTTGGCCTCGTTGGTGATGGCCTGGCGGAGCCAGTCGTCGGTGATCTCGGCGACAGGCAGCGCGGCAACGCCGTGCCGATGCCAGGCTGCGGCGCGCATGGCGTTCACCTCGCTGTCGTTGGTTGGGCTGCGCGTGCCGCGGTCGAGGCACGAGCGCGGCGGCAGCGGTGCGCCAGGGAGCCTCATGCACGGCCTCCCGTGGACTCAGTCGCCCAGAGCAGCAGCGCGATGGCATCCGCCTCGTTGTCATCGGCCGGCGCGAAGCCACGGGCTCGGATGGCGGCGACCATCTTCGCCTTGTCGGCGTTGCCCTTACCGGTCGCATAGCGCTTGATCGTGCTGACCGGTACGCCCTCATAGGGGACCTCGCGCTCCTCGCACCAAGCGGTGAGCATGCCGAGGAAGCCCCCGTAGATGTGCGCCGCGTCGGTGCCGGCATGCGCGCGGACCTCCTCGAACACGATCCGCGCCACGCCGCCGGACAGGGCGGCGACCTCGGCCAGCCACCCGCGGAAGCGCAGGAAACGCATCCCGCCGCCCTCGAAGCGGGTCGGCTTGAAGGTGATCGTGCCCGAGGTGATGCCGCCGTCCGGGCCGCGCAGCGCCCAGCCTGTGGTGGTGCCGAGATCCAGGGCGAGCACGGCGTGGTGCGCGAGGTGGGTCGCGGGCGGGAGGGCGATGGGCGGGCCGCTTGCATGCGCGGCGGGCATGGTGAGAGTCGCTGGTGCCATGGTGGTC
>NZ_JAIEQY010000269.1 GCF_019747315.1 Roseococcus sp.
GAGCGCGTGCTGCGCTTCGATCTCTCGACCGTGGTGCGGACCATGGCGGGGCCGTCCAACCCGCATCGCCGCCTGCCGGTCTCGGACCTGGCCGCGCGCGGCATCTCGGGGGTGGTGGAGCAGGATGGCGATCTGATGCCGGATGGTGCGGTCATCATCGCGGCCATCACCAGCTGCACCAACACCTCCAACCCGCGCAACGTCATCGCGGCGGGGCTGCTGGCGCGCAACGCCAATCGCGCGGGCCTCAAGCGCAAGCCCTGGGTGAAATCCTCGCTGGCGCCGGGCTCGCGCGCGGTGGCGCTCTACCTGGATGAGGCGGGGTTGACGACGGAGCTGGAGGCGCTCGGCTTCGGCATCGTCGCCTTCGCCTGCACCACCTGCAACGGCATGTCGGGCGCGCTCGATCCCGTGATCCAGCAGGAGATCATCGACCGTGATCTCTATGCGACGGCGGTGCTCTCCGGGAACCGCAATTTCGACGGGCGCATCCACCCCTACGCGAAGCAGGCCTTCCTCGCCTCGCCGCCGCTGGTGGTGGCCTATGCCGTGGCCGGCACCATCCGCTTCGACATCGAGCGCGACGTGCTGGGCGTGGATGCCAGCGGGAAGGAGGTCCGCCTCAAGGACCTCTGGCCGAGCGACGAGGAGGTGGATGCGGTCGTCGCCTCCGCGGTGAAGCCCGAGCAGTTCCGCCAGGTCTATGCGCCGATGTTCGGCAACCAGGGCGCGCGCAAGAAGGTCAGCCCGCTCTATGACTGGCGCGCACCCAGCACCTACATCCGCCGCCCGCCCTATTGGGAGGGTGCGCTCGCCGGCGAGCGCACGCTGACCGGCATGCGGCCGCTGGCACTGCTGGGCGACAACATCACGACGGACCACCTCTCGCCGTCGAATGCCATCATGCGCGACAGCGCGGCGGGCGAGTATCTCGCGGCGATGGGCTTGCCGGAGGAGGACTTCAACTCCTACGCCACGCATCGCGGTGACCATCTGACCGCGCAGCGCGCCACCTTCGCCAATCCGCAGCTCTTCAACGAGATGGCGCGCAAGGCCGATGGCAGCGTGCAGAAGGGCTCGCTCGCGCGGATCGAGCCGGAAGGGCAGGTGGTCCGCATGTGGGAAGCGATCGAGACCTACATGGCGCGCAAGCAGCCGCTCATCATCGTGGCCGGCGCTGATTACGGGCAGGGCTCGTCCCGCGACTGGGCGGCGAAGGGAGTGCGGCTCGCAGGCGTGGAAGCCATCGTGGCCGAGGGGTTCGAGCGCATCCACCGCACCAACCTGATCGGCATGGGCGTGCTGCCGCTGGAATTCCAGCCGGGCACCAACCGCCTGACGCTTGGCCTCGACGGGACCGAGACCTATGACGTGGCGGGTGCGCGCACGCCGCGCGCGACGCTGACGCTGGTGATCCATCGGCGCGACGGCACCACGGCCGAGGTGCCGGTCATCTGCCGCCTGGATACGGCGGAGGAGGTGTCGATCTACGAGGCGGGCGGCGTGCTGCAGCGCTTCGCGCAGGACTTCCTCGAGGCCGAAGGGCCGGCGCGGCAAGCCGGCTGAACCGGACTTCACC
>NZ_JAIEQY010000289.1 GCF_019747315.1 Roseococcus sp.
CGATCTTGAGCATGAGTGCATTGCGTCGCGGAATCCACATGCGGTAGGTTCATCGCACATTGAGAAGGCGCGGCAGCCGTCGCCGGCTCGATGCCGAGGCCATGGTTCCTCCCGGGCGATGTCGTATGCGGGGGGCAGCAGCGCGCGGCATCGCTAGCGCCAGGCCATAAATCAGGGTTGCAGTTTGCAGCCCTTCCCCTGTGCGATCAAACAGATAGCCCGCAAACCATGCCGTGCCAGGTTGGCAGCCGCGGCCGCATGGTTTGCACCCACCCCCAAATCTGGATGGCCCCATGACGCTCCCCTGGATGGCGGCGAAGATCCTGCTGCGTCCGGTGGCGGAGCTGCGCCCGCATGCCGGCAATGCCCGCGTTCATAGCGCTGAGCAGTTGGAGCAGATCAAGGCCAGCATGCTGGCCTTCGGCTTCACCAATCCGCTGCTGGTGGATGAGGACGGTGTGCTGATCGCCGGCCACGGCCGGCTCGAGGCGGCGACGGCGCTCGGCATGGCCAAGGTGCCAGTGATCGTGCTGCGGCACCTGTCCGCGGCGCAGAAGGAGGCGCTGCGGCTAGCCGACAACCGCATCGCGGAGAATGCGACCTGGGACCAGGCGCTGCTGCGTGATGCGCTGGCCGCGGTGCAGGCGGTGCCTGACATCGCCCTCGGTGCGCTCGGCTTCTCGGCGGATGAGCTCGCGGACATCCTCGCGGCGGCTGGAGATGCCGTGTCCGACGGCGACGCGCCCGAGGCTCTGTCCGCGAATTCCGCTGCGGGGGGCGGTGCGGCGGGCGCGGTGGCCACTGGAGAGGAGTCGGCGGAGGACCCCGCCGATGCTGATCCGGGGCCGCCGCGCCAGGCCGTCACCCGCCCCGGCGATCTCTGGCTGATGGGCGACCACCGCCTGCTCTGCGGCGACAGCACCGACGTCGCCAGCGTGGCGCGCGTAATGGGCGAGGATCGCGCGGCGCTGCTGTTCACCAGCCCGCCCTACGGGAACCAGCGGGACTACACCATCGGCGGCGGCACCGATTGGGACGCCCTGATGCAGGGCGTGTTCCAGCATCTCGACGCGGCCATACGGCCGGACGGCCAAGTGCTGGTGAACCTCGGCCTGATTCACCGCGACAGCGAATGGATCCCGTATTGGGCCGGATGGCTCGACTGGATGCGTACCCGGAGCTGGCGCCGGTTCGGGCTCTACACTTGGGACCAGGGGCCCGGCCTGCCCGGTGACTGGAACGGCCGCCTCGCGCCGGCCTTCGAGTTCGTCTTTCACTTCAATCGCCAGGCCCGGCAGGCCAACAAGATCGTCCCCTGCAAATGGGCCGGCACGCCGAACAAGGGCAGCGGGCTGCGCGCCGCCGACGGGACCATCTCGGAATACCAGCACGCCGGCCTGCCGGTGCAGGATTTTCGAATCCCCGACAACGTGCTGCGCCTGACCCGCCACAAGGGCCGCGGCATCGAGACGGAGCACCCCGCGGTGTTTCCTGTGGTGCTGCCGGAGTTCCTCATGCGGACCTACACCGACGAGGGCGACGTGGTGTTCGAACCCTTCGGCGGCTCGGGCACCACCATCCTGGC
>NZ_JAIEQY010000183.1 GCF_019747315.1 Roseococcus sp.
GACATGGGCCAGCAGCGTCCGCAGCAGAAGGACGGTATCTATGTGATCCGCACCGATGGCTGGCTGCAGGTGAAGCGCGTGGCGGCGCATCCGGTGACGGGTCGGATCACGATCATCTCCGACAATAAGGAGTACTACCCGCCCTTCGCCGATCTCCCTCCCGAGGATGTGGCGGTGATCGGACGCGTCTTGTGGCTGGGACGACATTTGGGGAACTGACGAACGCAGAATGGCTGCAATGAGTGCATTGCGCTCTGCGCGTTGATTCTGTCATCAGCGGCATGTGCCGAACCCGCCCCGCTCCCCGATCAATGGTCATCTCCCGCCGCACCTCCGCGAGGTATGCGGCATCCTGGCCAGGGCCCTGGTGCGGCTGCGCAGCCGCGACGCCGAGGATGATGCGCGCGATGCCGAGATAGCTCGGGGGGCGGGAGACATTCTCCTACACTCCACCGCCAGGCAGCGCCTGCATGCGAAACCCAATAGGAAGGGACTCGCATGACCAGACGATCCGCCGCCGCGCCCGCGGCGGCACCCGCCATCCCGAAGATCCCGCCGACGCAGGTACTGAGCCGGCTCGCCGCGCTTCAGGCGGCACCGACCGCCATGCTGAAGGACCAATGGCGGGAGCTATTCGGGAAGGAGCCGCCGCCCTGGAACCGGGCCTATATCCAGAGCCGGCTCGCGTATCGAATCCAGGAGCTCGCGTATGGCGGGCTGAAGCCCGAGACCGTCGAGCGGCTGGTAGCGCTGGGGGAACAACTGGACGGGGGCAATGTGGTGCTGCGCCGCATTCGCGCCGACAGTCGCCCACTGGCCGGCACGCGCCTGATCCGGGAATGGCAGGGCGTGCAGCACGTCGTCACGGTCCGCATCAACGACTTCGAATTCGAGGGCCGGCCCTACCAGTCCCTGTCCGCCATCGCGCGCCACATCACCGGCACGCGCTGGAATGGCTGGACGTTTTTCGGATTGCGCGCGCGGGGTGACGCATGACCCGCCGCGCCCGCATCGAGCCGGCCATGCCGCCCGCCACGAAGAAGCTCCGCTGCGCGGTCTACACGCGGAAATCGACCGACGAGGGGCTGGAGAAGGAATTCAACACCCTCGACGCGCAGCGGGATTCCTGTGAGGCCTACATCACCAGCCAGCGCGCCGAGGGCTGGGTGCTGGTGCGCGACCGCTACGACGATGGTGGGTTCTCCGGCGGCACGCTGGATCGGCCAGCGTTGCAGCGGCTGCTGCGGGATATCCAGGCCGACCTGGTGGACGTCATTGTGGTCTACAAGATCGATAGGCTCAGCCGCTCGCTGATGGATTTCGCCAAGCTGGTGGAGGTGATGGACGCGCACGGCGTGACGTTTGTCAGCGTGACGCAGAGCTTCAATACCACCACGTCGATGGGCCGGCTGACGCTGAACATCTTGCTCAGCTTCGCCCAGTTCGAGCGGGAGGTCATCGGCGAGCGAATCCGCGACAAGTTCGCAGCCTCCCGCGCCCGCGGCATGTGGATGGGCGGCAAGGTGCCGCTCGGGTACGACGTCGTGGCCAGGAAGCTGATCGTGAATGAGGACGAGGCGCCGCGGGTTCGCCGCGTGTTCGAGATTTTCGCCGAGACGGGGTCGGGC
>NZ_JAIEQY010000129.1 GCF_019747315.1 Roseococcus sp.
TCGGGCTTCCGCATCCTGCCGGCGCGCATCGAATTCTGGCGCGACATGCCCTTCCGCCTCCACGAGCGCCGCGTCTTTGTGGCGGGCGAGGGCGGCTGGACGCTCGAAACCCTCTACCCCTGATGACCATCCCGGCGGGCCAGGAAGAAGCGGCGGCCTTCCTCGCGCAGCTGGTCGGCGGCGCGCCGGTGGAGACGCATATCTCCGCCGTCTTCCTGGGCGAGCGGGAGGCCTTCAAGCTCAAGAAGGCAGTGGATTTCGGCTTCCTCGATTTCACGCGGCTCGCCGAGCGCGAGCGGCTGACCAAGTTCGAACACGCGCTGAACGCGCCCCACGCGCCGAGCCTTTACCTGGGGGCCGTGCCGCTGACGCGCAGCCCCGATGGCGCGCTGCGCCTGGGCGGCGAGGGCGCGGCCCTTGAATGGGTGCTCCGCATGCGGCGCCTGCCGCCCGAGGCCTTCTTCACCGGCCCCGTCCCGCCCGATCTGCTGGACCCCCTGGCCGATGCCGTGGTGGCGCTGCACCAGGCCGCCCCGCGGCGCGAGGGCGATGCCCGCATGATCGGCGTCATCACTGGCAACCGCGCGGCGGCGCTTTCGGCCGGGCTGCCGGAGGCGCAGGTCTCCGCCTGGGCCGAGGCGGCGCTGGCCACCGAAGAGCGCCTCGCCCCATGGCTGCAGGAACGCGCCGCGTCGGGTTTGCTGCGCCGCTGCCATGGCGACCTGCATCTTGGAAACATCTGCCTGCTGGAAGGCCGCCCCACCCCCTTCGACGCGCTGGAATTCGACGAAGCCCTGGCCACGATCGATACCGGCTATGACCTCGCCTTCCTCCTGATGGACCTTGACCAGCGGGATTCCCGTGCCGCCGCCAACCGCGTGCTGAACCGCTACCTGGCCCGCACGGGTGATGTGGCGCTGCTGCGGGGCCTGCCCCTGTGGCTTTCGCTGCGCGCCCTCATCCGGGCGCATGTGGCCGCGCGCTCCGGCCAGGATGGTGGGGCTTTGCTGGCGGCGGCGCGGGCCTATCTGGGGCCGGCCACGCCGCGCCTGGTGGCGGTGGGCGGCTTGCAGGGCACCGGCAAGTCGCACCTGGCGCGGCGCCTGGCGCCTGACCTCGGGGCCGCGCCCGGGGCCGTGATCCTGCGCAGCGACGAAATCCGCAAGCGCCAGGCCGGCGTGCGCCCCGAAACCCGCCTGCCGCCCGAAGCCTATACGCGCGAGGCCAGCGCCGCCGTCTTCGCCGAGCTGAACCGCCTGGCCGCCGAAGCCCTGGCCGCTGGCCACGCCGTCATCGCCGATGCCGTCTTCCAGCGTGCCGCCGAGCGCGACGCCCTGGCCGCCCTGCACCCGGGCTTCACCGGCCTCTGGCTGGAAGCGCCGCTCGACCTCCTGCGGGCCCGCATCGCCGCCCGCAGCGGCGATGCCTCGGACGCCACCGCCGCCGTGCTGGACGCCACCGCCACGCGTGATGCGGGCGAGATCACCTGGATCCGTTTGGATGCCTCGGCAGGGACCGAGGAGATGGCCCGCAAGTCACTGGACTTGCCCCTTCAGCCTTCGCCATAACGTCGCCATAACGTCGCCATAATTGGTTGAGGGATCAAAAACATGGCCTATCGCCGCCTGCTGCTGCCGATGACCGGGAC
>NZ_JAIEQY010000302.1 GCF_019747315.1 Roseococcus sp.
CCCCAGGTGGTGACGCGAAAGAGATGGCCGAAGCTGTTATGCGACATGGTGCAACCGCAACTAGCGCAGAGCCGCCCGATGCGCCATCAGGCTGGGATGCGTGCCGCGCTGATCCTGCTGCTGCTGGCCCTCGCCGCCCCTGTTCCCGCAGCGGCGCAGGCGACCGAGCTCTGCCGCCTCTACCCGCGCGATGGCGAGCATGCGGGCTGCGGCCTCTGCGGCGGCCCCGGCTGGCGCAAGGCCGATGGGCGCTGCGCCCGCTGGAGCGATGTGGGCCCGCCCGATTGCCGCGCCCTGCGCCGCGAATTGAGCGACCCCGCGCGCTGCGTCCAGCAAAGGGAGCGCGGCCGCCGGATGCCCTGACGCGCCACCACGCTTCGGGTTACGCTGCCTTCATGCATCACGCGCACCCGCTGCTCGCGACCCTCGTCGTTGCCCTGGCCCTGGCCTTCGCGCTGGGCCTCGCGGCACGGCTGCTGCGGGTGCCGCCGCTGCTGGGCTATCTCGCGGCGGGCCTGGTTGTCGGTCCCTATACGCCGGGCTTCGTGGCCGATGAGGGGGTCACCTCCGCCATGGCGGAGATCGGCGTGGCGCTGCTGCTCTTCGGCGTCGGCCTGCATTTCCGCGCGCGGGACCTGCTGGCCGTCTGGCGCGTGGCGGTGCCGGGCGCCATCGCGCAGATCACCATCGGCACCGCGCTCGGCGCGCTGCTCGGCCACCTCGCCTTCGGGCTCGGCGCCGGTGCCGCCCTGATACTCGGCCTCACCCTCGCGATCTCCTCCACGGCGGTGGCCACCCGCACCCTGGAGGAGCGCGGGCGGCTCGGCGGCGATGCCGGGCGCCTCGCTCTGGGCTGGCTTGTCATGCAGGATCTCGTCGTGGTGCTGGCGCTGGTGCTGCTGCCGGCGCTGGCCCGCGGCGGCGAGGGCGCGGCGCTCGGGCCCGCCCTGCTGCGAACGGCGGGCGAGCTCGTGGCCTTCCTGCTCGTCATGGCCGTGGCTGGCCGCGTCCTGCTGCCCCGGCTGCTCGCCCTGGTCGCCGCCACCGGCTCGCGCGAGCTCTTCACGCTGGCCGTGGTGGTGGTGGCGCTGGGCACGGCCTTCGGCAGCTCGGCCCTGTTCGGCGTCTCGCCGGCACTGGGGGCCTTCTTCGCCGGCGTGCTGCTGGCCGAGAGCCCGCTCGGCCACCAGGCGGCGGCCGAGACGGCGCCGCTGCAACGCGTCTTCGTCGCGCTCTTCTTCGTCTCGGTCGGCATGCTGGTGGACCCGCTGGCAGTGCTGGCCGCCCCCTGGCTGACATTGGCCGCCTTCCTGACAGTCCTGCTGGGCACGGGTGTCGCGATCCTCCTCCTCCTCGTCGGGCTGCGCGTGGCGCTGCCGACAGCGGCCGTGGTGGCGGGCAGCATGGCGCAGATCGGCGAATTTTCCTTCGTGCTGGCCGCGCTGGCGATCGGCCAGGGCCTGCTGCCCGAGGCGGTGCGCGGCCCGCTGCTGGCCGCCGCCACGCTCACCATCGTGCTGACGCCGCTCACGTTGCGCCTGGCCGAGCGGCTGGCGGCCCGGGCCGTGGGAGACCGTCGCTACCGCGCCTGGGAGACGCGCCGCGCCGGCGCCCGCGCCTTCCCCGCGCCGCCGCCCGGCCTCTCGGGCCATGC
>NZ_JAIEQY010000028.1 GCF_019747315.1 Roseococcus sp.
CAGGCCCTCATGGCCCGCATGCGCGAGGCCATCCTGGCCGGGCGCTTCGAGGCCGAGGCGGCGCTGATCGAAACCGACTGGATCAAGGAAGGCAAGGCGTGACCGCCAAGACCGAAACCGCCGGGCTCACCATGCTCGGCGCCCACACCGCCCTGCCCGCCAACCCGGACGAGGCCGTGCTGGAACGCGTGCCCAATCCGCATGGCGACATGGCCTATTGCATCCGCTTCGCCGCGCCGGAATTCACCTCGCTCTGCCCGCTGACGGGGCAGCCCGACTTCGCCCACCTGGTGCTGGACTACGTGCCGCGCGACTGGATCGTGGAGAGCAAGTCGCTGAAGCTCTTCCTCGGCAGCTTTCGCAACCATGGCGCCTTCCATGAGGCCTGCACGCTGGATATCGCGCGCCGGATCGTGACCCTGCTGGACCCGGTGTGGCTGCGCATAGGCGGCTACTGGTATCCGCGCGGGGGCATCCCGATCGATGTCTTCTACCAGACGGGGACGCCGCCGGAGGGGGTTTGGATCCCCGCGCAGGACGTGCCGGGGTATCGCGGCAGGGGGTGACCATCAGGGGCGCTGCGCCTGAAACCCAGCCTATGGGGCTGGCCCCTCGGAGCCCGTGGCTTGGGCGCTGCGCTTCGGGCGGCGCGCAGAAGCCTGGGGAGGCAGCCGCTTTGAAATGGCGGGTGCGACGTGCGGGATCAAACACCTGGGCAAATAGCAAGGAACATGATGCTATTTCACCCCCGCGTCGGACTCAAGCTGCGCGTTGTGCCACCAGCCGGAATTGCACGGCCTTGCGGGTTCAGCCATTGTTTCCAGGTCGCATCTTGCGGCACAGCGTGCGCGGGGGGGCGGCCTTGCACAAGAACGAGTTCAAGAAATTCAATGTCTGGACGAGCGTGGCTGGCCGCGCCTCGGGCAACACCTGCCTGATCTCCAGCCATGGCGGCGAGGCCCTCATCAATGGCATGGCCAACGTGAACGCCGCCATCCGGCTACACTTCTACGTTCCGCACAACTTCATGCTGCGGGAGCAGCATTTCGAGAATGCGATCTTGAACCGCCAGCAGCCGATCGAGCGCAACAGGAATGCGCGGCTATCGCAGGATTACCGGCTGGCCAAAGCCCAGTACTCGACGCAGGCGAAGTTCGAGGCGGTCGCCCAGGACAGGCGCCCGCGTGAGCCGGAGCTATACCGACACTTCGCGGAATTCGCCTACGGCGACGATGACGACGATGTGCCGCCCCTGGCCGCCGCCCGCACCGATCTCGTGACGATCAGGCGACGGACGTTCTCGAGGAACCCGAAGCTGTCCGAGGTTCTGACTACGCTGTGGCAGGCGGGCTACCAATACACTCAGGTGTACTGCCTGTTTTGCCGCGGCAACCAGAACCCTGCGGACGTCCCGTAGAGCGGCGCCCGCCTCACACCACGTCCACGCCTCCGGCGAGGCCGTCGCGGACCGCGCCTCTACGCGCTGAAAGTGGGTGCTTGCAACCTTCATCGGCGCATCGATCGTGACTGATCAGTTCGACGCCCGCGCGCTCTTGGAAGGCCTTTTCGCCGCCGGCGAACTGCTGCCTTCCCGGGTCCGGTGCAAGGTGCCGAGCAGGCGTCCAGCATAGGCCGACGCAGCATCCCTAACGCGGGTCCGCCGAGGTGTTTAG
>NZ_JAIEQY010000213.1 GCF_019747315.1 Roseococcus sp.
CCCCGCACCCTGCTCGATGTGGGCGCCCATCTCGGCCATTTCAGCCATGGGCTGCGCCAGGTCTTCCCCGATTGCGTGCCCACGCTGGTGGAGCCCAACCCGCATTGCCTGCCGGCCCTCGCGGCCAGCGGGCTGGAGGTCCACGGCTTCGCCGCCAGCCACGAGAATGGCGAGGCGGAGCTCTTCCTCACGCGAGAGTGGCTGCAATCCACGGGCACATCGCTCTACCGCGAGAACACGCATTTCTTTCGCGACGAGGTGCTGGTCCGCACCCCCGTGCCCAAGCGCCGGCTGGATGACGTGCTGGCCGGCCGCCGCTTCGACTTCGTGAAGATCGACACGCAAGGGGCCGAGTTGGACGTGCTGCTGGGCGGGCAGGAGGTGCTGCGCCAGGCCGACTATATCCTGATCGAGGTTTCGCTGGTCGAATACAACCAAGGCGGGGCGCGCGCGGAGGAGGTCTTCGCGGCGCTTTCCGCCCTGGGCTTCCGCAGTGCGGAGGTCGCGGAGTTTCATCGCCTGCGCGGCGTGCATAATGGCGTGCTGCTGCAACTGGATTTTCTCTTCGAGCGAGAGGTGGCGCGCCCGTCACAGGCGCTGCGCGGAGCCGTCGCAGGCTTTGCCGATTGGCTGGCTGCAACACGCGGACGCTGCCGGGACTTCTCCGTCCTGGCACTGGGTGCGTCCACGGCCCAGGCCGATGCAAGCTTCGGCACGTCATCGGCGCCCCTCCATTTCGCGGGCGATCCCCGCAAGCCGCGCGATTGGGAGGCGCTGTTGCGCCACACGGCGCGGCATGGCCGCTTCCCCTTCGCCCTCGCCGAACTTGGCGCCTGCAGCCTGACCCAGGCGGGCTTGCTGCTCGACATGCTGCCGCGCGTCGCCGCGGCAGGGATCGTCACCCAAGCCGCGCCGCAGCCCTGGTCCTGGCGCGACGAAGCGGGTCTGCTGCGGTTGGCGCCGGGCAGCGGGGCCCAGCCGCCGATCCTGCAATGGCGCGGCGCCATCGCCTTCGAGAGCGCGGCCGCACCCAGCCGACGCAAGGCCGCCTGACAACCACGAAAATTCTTTTGGCGCGATTCACGTTTTGTAAGCCTTCGCCTGCGAATTTCGTGATGCGGGAGTGGTGTTTCCCAGAGAGCGCCCCTCAGAGATCACGACGGCAAGAAGCCGGCTCCGCACGCTCTGGAAAAGGAATGCGCCATGTCCATCTCGCTGCTTTCGACGAACCAGATTCGAGCCCTCACCACGACATCGGTGCAGGCTCTTTCGACCACGCAGATCAGCGCGATGACCTCGACGCAGATCGGCGCGTTGAGCAGTTCGGCGGTCGAGACGATGAGCGCGACGCAAATCGGCGCGCTCTCCACCTCGCAGGTGCGCGGCCTGACGGCGACGCAAATCCCCTATCTGGCGGCGCAGCTGAGCTTCAGCGGCGAGCAGTTGGCCGTATTGGGTGAATTCCAGGTCAAGGCGCTGACGACGACCCAGCTCTCCGGCCTCGATGCCACCAAGGTGGCCGCGCTCACCACCTCGCAAATCCGCGCCCTGACCAGCACGCAGATGGGCGCCTTGACGGCAACGGATATCGGCGAATTCAGCAGCACCCAGATCCGCGCGTTGACCGTCAGCCAGGTTGGAGCGCTGGCGACCACGCAGGTGGCGGCGCTGACCACGACGCAGATCGGCG
>NZ_JAIEQY010000276.1 GCF_019747315.1 Roseococcus sp.
ACCACCGCCACATCCACGCCGAATTCGGCAAAGCAGGCCCCCGAGACAAGCCCGACATAGCCCGCGCCGATCATCGCGACCTTCATATAGTAACCTCCAACAAGCGTCGCTCCTACTATGCCATAGCCGTGGACATTGGACACTGCTGGTGACGTGCTCCCCTGAATGTATCCAGCCAGACGGAGAGTCCTTTGCTTTGATGTCTGATGGTTGATGGGTTATACCAGATCCCTGAAGCCCTGACTCAAAAAAGGGGATTCCCCGACGCGGGCGTGATCTGATTCAAGGTGGTGAGCATTGGAGCTTCACCATGGCCAGAGCCATCGCCCTTCGATCTGACTTCACTGGCGCGCAGCTTCGAGCCTTGGCCAGGCAATCGAAAGACGCGTCGCAGGCCAGGCGGTTGTTGGCGCTGGCGGTGATCCACGACGGCGGTGCGCGCAGTGATACTGAGCGCGTGAAGTTCTGACTCTTGTGTTGCTCCGACGCGGCGAGGCGTGATTCATCGCTGAGCATGGCTGCGCGGAGCGGGACATGGCTGGGCTGTGGATCAGGGACGATATGGCGCCGCGGGATTTGCGGCGCCTGGCCCGGTCGGAGAAGGACACACGCGTGGCGCGGCGCCTGTTGGCGATCGCCGGGGCACTGGACGGGCTGAGCCGCGAGGCGGCGGCTCAGCTGGCCGGGATGGACCGTCAGACGCTGCGCGATTGGGTGATCCGCTACAACCGCGCGGGCCCCGCTGCGCTGTCGGACCATTGGGGATCCGGCCGCCCCTGCCGCCTGACGGAGGTTCAGCAGGCATCGCTGAAGGCCATTGTGCTGGCGGGGCCGGATCCGGAGACGGAAGGCGTCTCCACCTGGCGGCTGATTGACCTGTGCCGGATCGTGCGGGAGCGGTTTGGCGTCAGCTATGCCGAGACCGGCATGGCGCGGTTGATGCGCAGCCTGGACCTGTCCTGGCAGACGCCACGGCCCCGGCACGCCGATACCGATCCTGAGGCGCAGGAGCGCTTTAAAAAAAGGGGTTCCCGACCGCCTTCGCCCAGATCGTCGCCGAACACCCGCAAGCCGAGCGCTTCGAGGTGTGGTTCCAGGACGAGGCCCGAGTAGGCCAGAAGGGGCGCATGGTGCGCCGCTGGTATCAACGCGGCATGCGGCCACGGATGGTGAAGGACCAGCGCTACCGCTCCGCCTACATCTTTGGCGCGGTCTGCCCTGCGCGTGATACCGGCGCGGCCTTGGTGATCACCCATGTGTCGGTTGCGGCCATGAACCTGCTGCTGGAGGAGGTCGCCGCCCAACTGCCTCGCGGCACCCACGCGGTGATGCTGATCGACAATGCGGGCTGGCACACGTCCGGCGATATCCGCGTGCCGCCGAACATCAGCCTGCTGAACCTGCCGCCCTACAGCCCCGAGCTGAATGCAATCGAGCGGGTCTGGCAGTACCTGCGGGATCGCTATCTGTCGGGACGCCTGTTCGAGGGAACCCGCGCCATCATCGACGCCTGCTGCGAAGCCTGGACCAGCCTGCTCGAAGAGGCAGGACGCATCCGATCGCTGACCGATCTCGATTGGATCGCAGGCGTCAAAACATAGTGCGGTTGGTATCAGCTGGATGCGCTTCTGCGGCCTGGGTCCCGGCGATGCGGTGCCGGACGCCAACACGCTGTGGGATTTCCGCGAGGC
>NZ_JAIEQY010000191.1 GCF_019747315.1 Roseococcus sp.
AGCCTGAATCCACCGATGTACTTGGTGTGACGGTTTGCGACCGGATTGAGTTGAGGCCGCTGGGTGGTGGCGCGTTTGAGCTGCTGGCCTCTTCTGCCAGCTTGTCCAGTTGGGATTGGCCCCTGAAGTAGGGCGGTTTGGTCAGGGCGGGCGGTGACGGAGCGCGGTTTTCTTTCAGGCGGCCAGCGCTGGTGGTCCGCGGTGGGTGGCGTGAAAGGCGTTGAGCCAGTGTTGTTCCCAGGGCCAGTCGCGGGGTAGGTGCCAGGTGATCGTGTCACGTCCGGCGCGGGCGGGGCGGGCGGCGACGTTAATCAGTTGGGTGCGGATGGTGGCACCGCGGGCCAGGGCGTGTTCGGGTGAGGCCAACACACCCAGGGCGCGGGTGAGCGCGTGGGCGGTGGCGGCCAGGGCCAGCCAGGCGGCATTGGCATTGAACTTGCCCGAAGGTAGATGGGCGAGTGGCCCGGCGAACAGGTCGGCGAAGACCTGTTCGATGATGGCGTGGGCGCGGTGTTGGGATTCGGCCTGCACGAGTTGAAACGGGCTGTTGGTGAATACCGCGTGATAGCGGTGGGCGGCAAACAGCTCGCCCTGGCCGTGGCCGGCGGGGCTTTTGGCCAGATCGCGCACCCGGCGCACGATCAACCGCCCCTCGGTGGCATGCGCTGGGGTGGAGGTGAACGCGGTGTAGGGGACTTCGGCGATCTCGGCGTCGGAGATCCATTGCCCGGCCTGCTCGTCGAACACCGCGTTGGGATAGGCGATGGCGGTCCAGGCGTCCTCGTCGATGGCGGCGATGGCACGGCGGATCTTGGGATCCATGCGCACGGTGACCGAAAAATGTGCCCCATTGCGGCGGCAGGCGGCCACGAACGCCCCGTTGTAGAAGGCCGAGTCGACGCGCACCACGATCAGCCCGGTAATCCCGGCGGCGCGGGCAGTGCTGATCGCCTCGGCCACTAGCGATGCCGCCCCGCGTGCGGAGGCGGCGTTGCCGCCGCGCAGCCGGGTGGTGGTGATCACCGGGGCGGCGATCGGGGTACTCACGGTGGCGATCAGCGCGTTAAGCCCGCGCACCGTCAGCGATTTGGACGCGATCTTGGCATGCCCGAACGCCGCGCCCTGCTTGTCCGGCCCGAATACCCGCTTCTGCGTCGAGTCGACATCGATGAATGCCAGCTGATCGGCGCCGGGCAGCAGCGGGGTGCGCGCGGCCAGCTCGGCCAGCACCATGCGGTGCGCCGCTCCTAGTTGACGCACGTGGCCGTGGGTGAACGCGCGCAGAAACGACCCCAGCGTGGAAGGGGCGCGGATCCCGCCGAAGGTGTCCGGCAGCGCGCCGTGGCGCAACAGGTCCATGCCGTCGATATCGTCGGCGCCGGCGATCATCCCCGCGATCAGCGAGCCGACCTTCACACCTGCGTTGGCGCCCACCTCGGCGTTGAGCCGAACATGCTGGGCGACAAGCTCTTCCAGCCCCACCAGCTGGGCCAGCCGCATCACCGGCACCAGCCCGGCATGCGACACGAGATTCGGGTCATCGAAGCTGGCGTGCGTCTTGGCCGCGGCATGTAACAATTGCACTTACGAGGTGCCCTTTCCTCGGGACGGATTGAAGCTTCACCAACTCCGATCTTCCCAGGTCAAAGGGCACTTCTGCTGTTACGACACACTCAAGGCGCCAATTGCATCGGTGCATTCAGGCT
>NZ_JAIEQY010000036.1 GCF_019747315.1 Roseococcus sp.
GACGGCCTGGGCGAAGCCATCCATCAGGCTGCGATAGGCCGCGCCCTCCTTGGCGAGGCTGAAGGCGATCTCGCGCAGCGCGCCATCTTCCTCGGCGGTGCGCAGCGCCACGCGGTGCCCGCCGATGGTGACATGCAGGGTCTGGCCCGCCTGACGGCGCAGGGCCGGCCGGGGGGCGGGGGCCGGGCGTGGGGCGGCGGGCAGCGCCACGGGGGTGGGCGGCGCGGCATGCAGGAAGGGCGCGACCGCGGCCTGCATGGCTCGGCGCGCCGACTGGCTGACCGGGCCGAGCAGCGCGGCGACGCGCGATTGCGGGGCGCGCATCGCGGCGCGGGTCGGCACATCCACGATGCCGGCATGGGTTTCCACCGGGCGGGTTGCGCCCGGGGCCGGGGCGATGCCGGCGGTCTCGGCCCCCAGCAGCGCTTCCGCCGCATCGGCCGGCGCCAGGGCCACCAGCGCCTGGTGGCGCAGCCCGGGCGAGGCCATGGCTGCATCCAGCGCGGCCCGCGCGGCGGCGGCAAGGCCGGGCAGCGGGGTGCTGGCCGGCGGCTCGGGCCAGATCAGCGCCACGGGTTCGCGCGCGCCGAGTCGCTCGGCCATTCGGCCGCTCTGGGCCTCGGCGGCGCCGCGTGTCAGGGCGGCGATTCCGGCCGCGACATCGCGCGCCTCCGCGCTGTCATAGGCGAGGCCGAGCCCGGCGAGCAGCCCCGCGAGATCGGCGAAGCCCAGGCGCAGCTTGGTGGACTTGCCGCTGGTGGTGGCGTCGAGGAAGACAACGGCCAGGGCGCAGGCCTCGGCATAGCCCTCCAGGTCGAAGCCGCCCTCGGGCTCCAGGAAGGCGGGCAGGTTCAGGACGAAGCGGGGCTCCGCCTTCGCTTCGCCGCGCCAGGTTTCCGCGCCGGGGGCGCCGCGCCGCGTCAGCAGCAGGGCGCGCCAGCCTTCGGCCAAATGCGGCGCCTCGCGCGCTGTGATCAGCCCGGCCTTCCCGCCGCGGGTGAGGGCGCGGGAGATCCAGGCCTCGGCGGCGCGGGGCAGGGTGATGGGGCCATCGCCCGGCGCGAGGGAGGCGAGGGCGGCAGCGGCATCGCCCTCCCAGGAATCCGGCAGGGCCACGGCGCGCGGCGGCGCATCGGGGTCCGCGCCAATCCGGGTGCGCCGCAGCGCCACCCCTTCCCACAAGCTTCCGGTGATGCGTGCCATGGGGAAGAGCCTAGCCCTGGCAGCCCGCAGCGGGAAGCCGCATGCTGTGGTCAGAAGGGGAACGGGCCACAACATCTTGTGGAAAACTTGAATCACCCCGCGCTTGGATGCGCGGCGGTTTTGTGGGAAGATAAGACATGTCCTCGATCCAGCTGTTCCTGACCCGCCTCACCAGCCGCAAGGTGGGCACCGACGCGGTGGGCAACACCTATTACGAGTCCCGGCGCGCTGACCCGGTCTACGGCCGGACGCGGCGCACCGTAGCCCTGGCGAAGGGTTTAGACTCGTCCATCGTGCCGCCGGAATGGCATGCCTGGCTGCACCATTCGACCGAAACGCCGCTGCCTCCCGCGCAGCATGCCTGGCAGAGGCCGCACCAGCCGAACATGACCGGCACGCCGCAGGCCTGGCGCCCCAAGGGCCATGATTACGTCGGCGGCAAGCGCCGGTTGACCGGCGGCGATTATGAGGCCTGGACGCCGGGCGGCTGACAGGCCATCTGTGCGCC
>NZ_JAIEQY010000076.1 GCF_019747315.1 Roseococcus sp.
CCACCGACATCCACGACGACGCTCATCGCCACCTGGTCCGCGCCGCGCGGCGGCAGGCCAAGGCGGCCGCGCAGATCCACCGCCGTCACGATGCGGCCGCGCAGGTTGAGGCTGCCCGCCACTTCGCGCGGGGCGAGGGGAATGCGCGTGATGGTCTGCACGCCCAGCACATCGCGCACCGTGAGCACGGGGACGGCGCAAAGCTGCCCGGCCACGGTGAGGGTGAGCATCATGCTGGCGGCATCGGAATTGGCCGTGCCGGATGGGGCGCCCGGCGGCGGGCGGTTCTCGGCCTGGGGAGCGGGAGCGTTCTGCATGGGGAGTTCCTTGGTTCAGCGGGCGAGCATGGGCTGCAGGCAGTGCTGCAGGCTGGCCAGCAGCGCGTCGCGGTCGAATTTGGCGATGTAGTCGCTGAAGCCGGCCGCGCGGCCGCGCTCCACATCCTTGGGCGAGGAGGCGCTGGAGAGGGCGATCATCGGCAGCTCCGCCCAGGGGCCGCCCTCGCGCACGGCCCGTGCCAGGCCGAAGCCATCCAGCTCGGGCATGTGGATGTCGGAGATGATGATGTCGAAGCGCTCGCCGGCATCGCGCAGGCGCAGCGCGTCGCGGCCATTGTTCACCGTCGTCACGTCATAGCCGGCCGCACCGATGGCGGGGACGATGAGGTTGCGGAAGAAGTCGCTGTCCTCGGCCACCAGCACGCGGGGCTTGGTGCCCAGCACCACGGCGGGCTCGAACCAGTCGGCCTGGCCTTGCTTGAGCCAGTAGCTGGTGTCCAGCAGGTCCGTCACCTTGCCATTGACGACACAGCTGCCCAGGAAGCCGGGGCGCAGGCCTGCATTGTCCATCTCCAGCGGCACCTCCACCACGTCGAGGATTTCCTCCACCATCAGCCCCATGGCGCGGTCGCCATCGCCGAAGACGAGGACGGGCTGGTGGCCGGTCTCGGGCGGGGTCATGAAGGCGTCGAGCGGGACCAGCGGCATCAGCGTGCCGCGATACTGGACCACGAGATTGTCCCCCGTGCGCTCGATGCGCGCGGCGTCCAGGTTCTCGAGCCGGGCGACGAGGCCGAGCGGCACCGCCTTGGGCGCGCCGGCCCCGGCGCGGAAGAGCAGCAGCGAGGTGTGGCGGTCGCCGCGCCGCGTGGTGCTGCTGGATTCCTGCATCCCGCCGCCTTCCATGCCGCCCTCCACGCCCAGACCCGTGGCGCGCGCGATGCCGTTGGGGTCGAGGATCATGATGACGCTGCCATCGCCGAGGATGGTGTTGCCCGAGAACATGGTGATGTGCCGCAGGATGGGCGCCACGGGCTTCACCACGATCTCCTCCGTGTCGAAGACGCGGTCCACCACGATGCCGAAGAGCTGCTGGCCGATCTGCGTGACGACGACAAAGCCTTCGGAATCCGCCGGGGCCTCGGCCGGCTCCAGCCGCAGCAGGCGCTTGAGCGAGACGAGCGGCAGCAGCTGGCCGCGCAGGCGCAGCACGGCGCTGTCCTTGATGTGCTCCACCTTGGGGCCATCGGCGCTGCCCACGCGGACGAGTTCGAGAACGCCGGCCTGCGGGATGGCGAAGCGCTCGCCCCCGGCCTCGACGATGAGGGCAGCGGCGATGGCCAGCGTCAGCGGGATCTTGATGCTGAAGGTGGTGCCTTTGTGCTCGCGCGAGGTGAGGTCCACCATGCCGCCGATGCGCTCGATGTTGGTCTT
>NZ_JAIEQY010000022.1 GCF_019747315.1 Roseococcus sp.
CCCAGGCCATCCTCGCCATTCAGCCGCTCGGTCACGAAGCGCTCGCAGGCTTCCTCGGCGCGGGCGCGGTGGGTGCGGGGGAAGAGCATGCGGGCGCGGTGCAGCGCGGAATCCAGCCCCTTGAAGAGCGAGGCCCAGGGCTCGGCCTGGTGGGCGCCGCCGGGCCATTCCTTCACCTGCTCGGGCGGGGTGCGGAACAGCTCGTCAATCGTCACGCCGCGCGGGTTCTGCGCCACGGGGCGGCGGGCCATCACCACCGTCAGCGGCACGAGCACGGTGCGCGCCCAATAGCTGATCTTGCTGACGTGGAAGGGAAACCAGCGCGGCAGCAGCATGATCTCGGGCGGCATCATCGGCACGGCGCGCCAGGGCACGGCGCCGAACAGCGCCAGCGCGGCCCGGGTGAAGACATTGCTGCGCTCGGCCCCGCCGGCGGCGAGGATCGCCTCGCGCGCCTGTTCCATGTGCGGCGCCTCCGGCGCATCGCCGATCAGCCGAAGCGCCAGATAGGCCTTCACCGAGCAGGAGATGTCGAGTGGCCCGCCATGAAACAGCGGCCATCCGCCTCCGGCATTGGCGGATTGCTCGGCCTGGATGCGGCGCAGATAGCGGCCGATCCGCGCCTCCTTCTCCGGCTGCAGGTTGCCGAAGAAGTGGTGCAGCATGAGGTATTCGGAGGGGATGGTCGCATCCGCCTCCAGCTCGAAGACCCAATGCCCGTCGGGGCGCTGGCGCTCCAGCAGATGGCGGGCGGCGGCGGCGACTGCCTGATCCAGCGGGTCACTCGCCTGACGGTCATGCCCCGCATGCAGGGGAGGATGTGCCCCCGCCATCAGGTTCGGCATGATGTTCAAACCGCGATACCCCTCGCCCCTGCCAGTGAGTCGAATGCGCCGGATTCGGCACCCCCAAACCTTCCGATAGGGCATTTCCTGCCCAGGCTGGAAGGGTCAAGGCGCGTGTGTTGCCCTGACTTCACTCGCGCGACAAGGCCTCGCCCTTCCAGAGGCCGCCCCGGCCGCGCCATTCAGCCCATGCCGAATCGAGCGTGAAGGCCAGGTAAACCGCGGCGATCAGCGGCAGCAGGATGGCGCGTTCGGCAGCCAGGCGGTAGCGGCGCAGCATGGGGGCATAGGCGATGACCATGCCACCCCAGGCCAGGGCGCCCAGCCATTTCGCGGCGCCGCTGGCGAAAAGCGCGAGGAGCGGCGGCGCCAGGAAGACCAGCGCCATGGCCAGCACCATGCCGAGCAGGAGCGCCGGATTGTAGCCAAGCTGGGCATAGGCGGTGCGCGCCACCATGGCGCGGATGGTCCCCAGCCCCTCATAGGCGCGCAGCGAAACCACGCGCCCGGTGAGGCCCAGCCAGATGCGCGAACCGCCGCCCTTCATCAGCGCGGCCAGAGCGCAATCATCAATGATTCGTCCCCGAATCGGCTGCAGCCCGCCCCGTGCCTCGAAGGCTGACCGGCGCAGCAGCACGCAGCCCCCGGCGGCGGCGGCGGTGCGCGCGGCCGGGTCATTGGACCAGCGAAAGGGGTAGAGCATCTGGAAGAAGAAGACGAAGGCCGGGATCATCCAGCGTTCGGCCGCACTCTCACAGCGCAGCCGCGCCATGAGGGAGACGAGGTCGAGCCCCTCCGCCTCGGCGCGCTGCACCAGGCGCCGGAGACTGTCGGCCGCATGGGTGATGTCGGCATCGGTGAAGAGCAGCAG
>NZ_JAIEQY010000120.1 GCF_019747315.1 Roseococcus sp.
TGAGGGCGGTGCTGACCCTCAGCGCCCGGGTGCCACCGGAGGGCGGGCCGGCGCGGGTGGAATTGCCGATCGAACTGCGCAACCGCCGCATCACCATGGCGCGGATTCCGCTGGGCACGCTGCCGCCCATCGCCTGGCCCAGCGCCGGGGCCCGCTGACGGATTGCCGGATGCGGAAGGCCGCCGCATGCTGCCGCCAACAAGAGATGTTGGAGGAATTGCATGGCGTCCGTCCCCATTGCCGGGTCGCGTTTTGTCATTATCGGCGGCGGCAGCCTGGTGGGCTCGGCCACCGCGGGTGAATTGCTCGATGCGGGTGCCGCCGAGGTCCGGCTGTTCGACAATTTCTCGATGGGGGCCGAAAGCGCCGTCGCGCATCTGAAGGATCATCCGCGCCTGAAAATCATCCGCGGCGACGTGATGCGCATGAGCGACCTGCTGGCCGCGCTCGAGGGCGCGGATGGCGCGCTGCTGCTGGCCGCCTACATGACGCTGAACATGGATCGCGACCCCTGGGGTGGCCTCGATGTGAACATCCGCGGCGTGCAGAACGCGCTGGAGGCCAGCGTGGCGCGCGGTGTGAAGAAGGTGGTCTTCGCCTCCTCCAACGCGGTCTATGGCTATGGCCCCGGCATCATGGGTGACCTGGTCGAGGGCACGCCCTTCCATAGCGAGGGCGCGCCGCCGGCGGCCATCATCTATGGCGCGACCAAGATCATCGGCGAGCAGCTCTGCCGCACCTACACCGCCAAGCGCGGCCTGCCGCATGTCGTGCTGCGCTATTCCACCGTCTATGGCGAGCGGCAGCACCACCGCGCGGCCAATGCGCTCTACATCATCGAGACGCTGGACAAGCTGGCCCGTGGCGAGCCGCCGGAAATCTTCGGCGATGGCAGCGAGACCAAGCATTTCGTCTATGTGGGCGACCTCGCCCGCGCCAACCGCATGGCCTTCGAGAGTGCGGCGAGCAATGTGGCCGTCAACACCTCCGGCCCCGCGCCCATCACCACGCTGCAACTGGTGAAGCTGGTGACGGAGCTGGCCGGCGGCGGCCCGGCGCCGGTCTTCGTGGGGGAGACGGCGGGCAAGGTGCGGCTGACCTCGGGCGGCGCATTTCGCATCGCGCATGAGAAGGCGGCCTCCGCCATCGGCTGGAAGCCGGAGGTGGAGATGCGCGAGGGCCTCACGCGCCTGATCAAATGGTTGAAGGAAGGAAATTCGTGATGCTGCGTCGCACGCTTCTCGCCACCGCGCTGGCCACGCCCGCGCTGGCCCAATCCTGGCGGCCGGATAGGCCCATCGAGATCATCGTCGGCTTCACGCCCGGCGGTGCGACGGATGTGGATGCGCGCCTCTATGCCCGCTTCCTGGAGCCACGCATCGGCGGCACCGTCGTCGTGGCCAACCGCCCCGGCGCGGGCGGCGAGGTGGCGCTGGCCGCCATTGCGCGCGGCCGCACCGATGGCACGGTCATCGGCACCACCAACATGCCCGGCCTGCTGACCATCCCGATCGAGCGCACGGCGCAATTCAAGCTCGATGACTTCGCGCCGATCGGCAATATCGTGGGCGACCCGTCCGCCATCTCGGTCCGTGCCGACAGCCCCTACCAGACCATCGAGGAGCTGTTTGCCGCCGCACGGCGCGAGCCGGAGAGCATCAGCTTCGGCTCGCCCGGCATCGGCACGGATGACCATCTGCTGATCGTGCTGCTGGCCCAGGCGAC
>NZ_JAIEQY010000147.1 GCF_019747315.1 Roseococcus sp.
TTCGGCGCCGAGGGCATCGGGCTCTGCCGCACCGAGCACATGTTCTTCGACCCCGCCCGCATCGGCGCCGTGCGCCAGATGATCATGGCCGAGCATGAGGAAGGCCGCCGCACGGCGCTGGCCAAGCTCCTGCCCTTCCAGCGCAGCGACTTCACCGAGCTCTTCCGCATCATGGCCGGCCTGCCGGTGACGATCCGCCTGCTCGACCCGCCGCTGCATGAATTCCTGCCGCACACCGAGGCGGAAATCGCCGAAGTTGCGGTCGGCCTCGGCGTCGAGGCCGCGGCCATGCAGCGCCGCGCGGCGGACCTCTCGGAAGCCAACCCGATGCTGGGCCATCGCGGCTGCCGCCTCGGCGTCTCCTACCCCGAGATCTACGAGATGCAGGCCCGCGCCATCTTCGAGGCGGCCATCGCGGTCGCCAAGGAAACCGGCACGGCGCCGATCCCCGAGATCATGATCCCGCTGGTGATGAGCAAGCGCGAGCTCGACATCACCCGCGCCCAGGTGGAGGGCATCGCCGCCCAGGTCTTCGCCGAGACGGGCACGACCATCGAATACATGGTCGGCACCATGATCGAGCTGCCGCGCGCTTGCCTCACCGCGGATTCCATCGCCGAATCGGCCGATTTCTTCAGCTTCGGCACGAATGACCTGACGCAGACCACCTTCGGCCTCTCGCGCGACGATGCCGGCAAGTTCCTGCCGGCCTATGTCGAGAAGAACATCATCCCGAAGGACCCCTTCGTCTCGATCGATCCGGAGGGTGTCGGCGCCTTGGTGAAGATCGCCGCCAAGAAGGGCCGGCGCGTGAAGCCGGGCCTCAAGCTCGGCATCTGCGGCGAGCATGGCGGCGACCCGGCCTCGATCCAGTTCTGCGAGACGGTGAAGCTGGATTACGTCTCCTGCTCGCCCTATCGCGTGCCGGTGGCGCGGCTGGCGGCAGCGCAGGCGGCGCTGGACTCTGCAGGGAAGACCGACCGGACGGCGTAAGAAAAAAGGGCCTCCGCCGGCTGGGGCCTCAGGCCCCAGCCGCCGGAGGCCACGTTTCTAACGCGTCTGCCTTTGCGCGGTCGCCAGATGCACTTCGCCATTGCGCCGCGTGCGATCCGCCATGCCGGTGTTGCAGCTCCAGTCCTCGAACACATCGCTGCCCGGGCTGGTGACTTCCATCTTCGCCTTCACCCGGCACACCAGGCGCTGGGTCGAGGCCGCGCTGCCGCCATGCCAGCGGCGCAGCGCGGTGGACCAGCTGCCCGTCTCACGCGCCCAGCGCGCCATCATGCCCCCGGCCCAATCGGCCGAGGCGTCAGGGTTCAGCGGCCAATGCGAGTTGCGCGCATGCACCCGGGCATTCACCTGCACGCAGCCCGCCATGACGCTGCGACGGGCCGGCGCATTGGCCACCAGGGCGCGCGCGGCCTCCTCCGTGTCCGGGAAATGCGCCCGGCCGCCGATCGAGAGCGCATAGGCGTGCAGGCCACTTTCGGCCAGGGCGACGGCGGTCAGCAGGCCGGTCGGCAGGCCATGCACCTGCTCCGCCCGCTGGGTGGCCTGGAGGCAGGCGGCGCGGGGCGAGAGTTGCGCCGTGCCGCTCGGCATATCGGGCGAGAGCACGGGGATCAATTCCTGCGGGGCGTCGCGCATCCGCGCTTCGCCGCTGGGCGCGCGCGCCCGGGCGCGCTGGCTGGCGCGGTTGGGCGCCTCGCGGCGCGCCTGGGTGGTGC
>NZ_JAIEQY010000103.1 GCF_019747315.1 Roseococcus sp.
GGACCGGAGACCTTCATGAACAGCATCATCCGCGCCGACCTATCGCTGGAAGAACGCTGGGAGGCGGCCGGGCGCGAGACCCTGCTGACCGGCACCCAGGCGCTGGTGCGCATCCCGCTGATGCGCCGCGAGCTGGATGACGCCGAGGGACTGGATACGGCCGCCTATATCAGCGGCTATCGCGGCTCGCCCTTGGGTGGCTACGACCGGGAACTCTGGAAGCAGAAGAAGCGCCTGGCTGAGCACCGCATCGTCTTCGAACCCGGGCTGAACGAGGACATCGCGGCCACGGCCTGCTGGGGCACGCAGCAGCTCAACCTCTACCCGAAGGCCAGGCACCAGGGCGTGTTTGCCATCTGGTACGGCAAGGGGCCGGGGGTGGATCGCAGCGGCGACGTGCTGCGCCATGCCAATGGGGCCGGCACCGCGCCGCTGGGCGGCGTGCTGGCGCTGGCGGGGGATGACCCTGCCTCCAAATCCTCTACGGTCACCAGCGGCTCGGAATACGCCTTCGCGGACCTTGAGATGCCCATGCTGGACCCCGCCGATGTGGGCGAGGTGCTGGAATATGGGGTGAAGGCCATCGCGCTCTCGCGCTTCTCGGGCCTCTGGGTCGGCATGAAGTGCATCGCCGAGACGATGGACGCCACCATGAGCCTGACGGTTGACCCTGCCGCGCTGATGACGGTCACGCCCAATGGCGTGGCCATCCCGCCCGGCGGGCTGCATATCCGCCTGAAGGATGCGGCACTGCCGATCGAGGAGCGCGTGCGGCATTTCAAGCTGCCGGCGGCGCTGGCCTTCGCGCGCATCAACGGCTTCAACCGCATCATGCAGGAAGCGCCGAATGCGCGCTTCGGCATCGCGGTGCGCGGCAAGGCCTGGTCCACGCTGAAGCAGGCCCTGGCCGATGCGGGCATCACGCCGGAACTCGCGCGGATGGGCGGGTTGCGCATCTGGAAGGTGGGGCTGGCCTGGCCGCTGGATGGCGACGCCGCGCGCGACTTCTGCCGGGGCCTGGAAAGCGTGCTGGTGGTCGAGGACCGCCGCAGTTTTCTCGAATCCCAACTGCGCGAGGCGCTCTACGCGGAGACGGAACGCCCGCGCCTGCACGGCAAGGATGTGCTGAGCGATCTCGCGGAGTTGGACTCCGCGATGATCCTGCGCGGCCTCGCGCGCACCCTGCCGGATGCTCTCCGCACCGAACGCCTCGCCGCGCGCATCGCTGAGCTGGACATGCTCGCCGCCGCCGCCGCCGAGCCGCTGGATGTCCGCCAGCCCTATTTCTGCCCGGGGTGCCCGCACAACACCTCGACCCGTGTGCCCGAGGGCAGCCACGCGCTCGCCGGCATCGGCTGCCATTACCTGGCGAAGGACATGAACCGCGAGAGCGACCTGTTCAGCCATATGGGCGGCGAGGGCGCGGCCTGGATCGGCCAGCACCATTTCACCGAGACGCCGCACGTCTTCACCAATATGGGCGACGGCACCTATGGCCATTCCGGCGTGCTGGCGATCCGTGCCGCGATCGCGAGCAAGGCCAACATCACCTACAAAATCCTGGTGAATTCCGCCGTCGCCATGACCGGCGGCCAGCCCGCCGAGGGCGACATGACCGTGCCGCGCATCGCGGCCCAGGTGGCGGCGGAGGGTGCCGAGCGCGTCGTCATCGTGGGCGACGACCCCGAGCGCCATCGCGGCGACCCGTTGATCCCGCGCAACGTCGCCTT
>NZ_JAIEQY010000032.1 GCF_019747315.1 Roseococcus sp.
CCGCGCACATCGGGCCAGGCCACCGCGTCCCGCTCGCCCCAGATACCGGCGAGCGGCGCCTTCGCCTCCGCCAGCGCATCCCGCAGCATCGAGGAGCTGGCGAAGCCGCGCGAGCGCAGGCGGGCGTGCTGGGTGTTGTGTTCCTGGATCTCCAGCGCCGTGTCATCAATCAGCGCACGGTCATGGAACATGAGGCGCGCCAGGTTCTCGCGATGCGCCTCGCGCCGCGCCTCGCCCACCTTGTCGCGCACTTTCAGCAGATCGAGCGGCGGGCGGGGCAGGCCGAGCGAGGCGGCGCCGACCGCCGTGTAAGAGAGCACATGCGTGCCCTCCATGGCCGCCAGCTGCCCGCCGACATTGGCGCCGAAGGAGAAGCCCGTGAGGTGGTAGCGTCGCTCCGCACCCAGCAGCGCCTCCAGCCCCCAGCGCAGGGCGAGTGCCGCGCCGGAAGGCGTCTCCTCCTCCGGCAGGGCGGATTCGCCGAGGCCGGGCGTGTCCGGCACCAGCAGCCGGTACTGGGCGGAGAGCGGCGTGATGTTGCGCAGCCAATGCATCCAGGAGCCCGAGCCGCCATGCAGCAGCACCAGTGGCGTGCCAGAACCCCATTCGCGCCAGACCACATTCCCCGCCGTCACATGGCGAATGGCGCTGGCTTCCAGGGCGGCGATCTCGGGACTCATGGGGCAGGGCTCCTCGGGCGACGGGACTCGACCCGCGCGATCCAGGTGGTGGAGATGAAGATGACGAGCGCGCCCAGAAACGTCGAGGAGGTGGGCGTCTCGGCGAAGATGAGGTAGCCGAGGCTGGCCGCCCAGATCAGGTCCAGGAACTTCACCGGCTGCGCGCTCGAGATATCGGCCAGCTTGAAGGCATGGGTCAGCATCCAATGCCCGAAGCTGCCGAGCATCCCGCAAAGCAGCACCAGCCCCCATTGCCGCGCATCCGGCCATTCCCAGACCCATAGCGCCGCCGGCAGGGTAAAGAGCGCCACGGTGAGCGATTGCCAGGCGACGATCACCTCGGGGCTGTCCCGCTTCGTCAGCGCCTTGGTGATGAGGAAAGAGGCCGCGAAGAGCGGGGCGGAGGCCAGCATCATCAGCGAATAATGCCCGCCTGATCCCGTGAGCTGCGGCCCCACCACGACCAGCACGCCGGCAAAGCCCAGGATGCCCGCGACCCAGCGCTGCCAGAACATCTTCTCGCGCAGGAAGATGACCGCGCCGATCATGACGAAGAGCGGGCTGGTGAAGCCGATGGCGGTCAGGTCGGCGAAGGGAATGTTCGGCAGGGCCGCGAACCAGAGATAGAGCGCGGTTGAATGCACGAGGCCCCGCCAGAGCTGCCCGCGCAGCCCGCGCGGACGATAGGCGGCAATGCCCTGCTGCAGGATCCAGGGCGCCAGCACCAGCAGCCCCGCCGCATAGCGCAGGAACTGCACCTGAAAGGGCGGCAGCTCGGTCGCCAGGATGCGCAGGATCACGTTCAGGACGCAAAAGGTGAGGCCCGCCATCGCGGCCAGCGCCATGCCGGCGGGGGTGGGATTGAGGCGGGGGAACACCATGCGGCCAGCCTGAGCCTCCCCGGCCCCTTGCGGAAGCCCCAGCCCTGCCTACCATCCATGCATCTCCGGAGAACCACGCATGCCCGATACGAACCTGCCCTTCGACCCCACGCGCCTGAAATTCGGCGTGGGCCAGCCGGTCCCCCGCCAGGAGGATCCGAAGCTGCTGCAAGGGCAGGGGCGCTACACCGATGACCTGGCGCTGCC
>NZ_JAIEQY010000395.1 GCF_019747315.1 Roseococcus sp.
TCTAAATCGCCGGCTCACGAAGGGCGATCCTGCAAGGCCAAAGCGCCACGGTGTGTCGCTCCCACGAGTGATGCCGATCCGCCGCCCCCGTATGATGTCAACCGCAACCGTTCGGGGCAGGAGCAGGAAGGGGGGGCGATCCATGGGGCAGCCGTCGAGCACGCCGCTGACCCCCAGCGCCTGGCTCAGCCGTCCCGGACCGCTGCAAAGCAATCGTGCGTGGGACATGCCGCGCCGCTGTTGCATGACGGCGAGGCCGGTCATCGGCTCCAGCGCCCGGATCAGCACGGCGCTGCCGGACCGCTCGGCACCGCATACGACGTTCAGGCACCAGTGCAGCCCGTATGACCGATAGACATAGGCATGCCCGGGGGGGGCCAAACATCGCCGCGTTGCGTTTTGTCCGTCCAACGAAGCTGTGCGAGGCCGGATCCTCATGGTCATAGGCCTCCGTTTCGACAATGATGCCACCAACCCCATCGAGGAGGAGCGTGGCCCCGATGAGGTGGTACGCCAGATCGGGGGCAGGGCGGCGGAAGAACGCGCCGGCAGCAGTGGCGCCCGCATTTCTCTCAGCTGGAGGCGCTCTCACCTGTCTTGCCTCGCTCAGTGAATGTGAGCCGCAACAGGATGCGTGGCTGTGCTCATGCCGTGTCTCATTGTTCTTCATCTGCGTCGAAGCCGGCCATGATCGCCGGGATCTCGCCAGGCAATTCGCGCGCGAGAAAGCCGACGCGGCCGATGCGCCGCGCGAGCCTCGCACCCGCCTCGCCGTGCAGGAAAGCGCCCCAGATTGCCGCCTCCGCCGGCACTGCCCCGCGCGCCAGCAATCCGCCGATGATACCTGCCAGCGTGTCCCCCGATCCGGACGTCGCCAGGCCGACATTTCCCCGCTCACAACACCAAGCCCGCCCCTGCGGCGTGACGATGAAGGTTCGTGCGCCTTTCATGACCACTACCGCCTGCAGGTTGGCCGCAGCCTCACGCGCAGCGCCCAGTGGATCGGCCTGAACTGCCGTGTTTGACACGCCGAGGAGCCCCGCCATTTCGCCGGCATGAGGCGTCAGCACCAGGCGTCCCGCATGGCGGCGCATCAGGGAACGGCAATTGGCGAGGCCATAGAGCGGAGCCGCGTCCAGCACAAAGCTCGCTTCTCCCATTCGGCACAGCAGGCCGGCGGTCAATTCCGCGACAGCCTCGGCATCAACCATGCCTGGTCCAAGCACGAGCGCATCCTGGGCGCCGCAATGTTCTGCCAGACGTTCAGCCGACTCGGCGGCAAGGCCGCCGGCACTGGTCTCTGTCAGGCCGATCACTCGAGCTTCGGGCAGGGCGGTTGCGAGCGGCACGGCGACGCTGCGGGCGGTGGCGATCATCAGCTTGCCCGCGCCGGCGCGCAGCGCAGCTGTGCCGGCCAGCAAGACGGCGCCCGGAATTTCCGCGCTGCCGCCGACTACCGCCACCCGGCCGCGCTGGTTCTTGTCTTCGCCGTTGTGATGGCGGGGCAAGGGCATCCCCTGGAGCAAGGCTTCATCGACCTGAGTCCCCTCGCCGCTCATCGGGAGCCCACCGGCCTGTCCGGCTCCGCGGTGATTTGCGTGCCCTGCTGCTGGAGCGGGGCGACGAAATTGTACCGCTTCAGCGCCAGAACCCCGTCGCGCCCCTGAGATGGATCGAAGGCGTATTCGGTGACGCCGCAATTCGCGACGTCGCCCGCACTGTCGATTGCAAGGATCTGCTCCTCCGTCATGTTTTCCAGCAGATAACGCA
>NZ_JAIEQY010000282.1 GCF_019747315.1 Roseococcus sp.
AGGGCGGCTTCGACACGATCTACGACCATTCGCTGAAGGCCACGCGCTCGCGCTTCGATTCCTCGCTGGTGCAGGATTCGCTGATCCATCGCGCCTGGCCGCTCACCGTGCAACCCACGGCGCGGGCCAAGATCATCCTGCTGATGCTGGCCGAAAGCCTGGCCGCGACCCAGGCGCTGGTGGAAACCTGGCAGGCCCAGGCCTGGACGGACCAGGATTGGGTGGTGGTGCTCTGCCCCCTCTCGGAGGATGCGGAGCTGACGGCCTGGATCGCCGGGCTGCGCCTGCCGGTCGAGCTGCACCTGGTGAACGACGCCGCGCTCTCACCGGAGGCGCGGATCGCGGAGGCGCTGCGCCTGGCACTGCGGCTGGATGGCGCGCTGCTGGCCGTGCTGGGCGAGGAGATCCGCTTCTCGGGCGGCGAATGGGCCAAGGCCACGCTCGGCCTGCTCGCGCGCTATCCCGGGGCGGCGCTGTTCGGGCATCGCGGCGCGGGCGGGCAGCTCGCCCTGGGTCGGGAGGCCGCGGATGCCGAGGGGCTGGCGCCGATCCTCACCCTGATGGCCCCGGCCCTGGCCCATGCGGCGGGCGACCTCGACGCGCAGCAGCCCGATGCCCTGGCCGAATGGTTCGCCCGCCTCGCTTTGGCCCAATCCGCCTCCGGCTCCGGCCAGCCGCCCGAGCTGCCTGATCTTGGCCGCTGGATCTTCTGCGCCATGGAAGCTGGCCCACCGCCACTCGAAGTGCCGGAGCCCGAGGCGGTGCGGGCCAAGGTCGGCTGGCGCGCCATCCTGCCCGCGCCGACCCTGGGCCGCGCGGCGAATGACATCTTCCAGCGCATCTGCGTCATCAACCTGGACCGCCGCCCGGATCGGTGGGCGGCCATGCAGGGCCGGCTCGCCCGCGCCGGCATCACCGCCCAGCGCGTGGCCGCGGTGGATGGGCGCTTCCCCGGCATCGCCGCCGAATTCGCGGAATATGCCGCGCAGCCGCCACTGCCGCGCCCGGCGGGCGTGCGCCCCGTCACCTCCTCCTGGCAATTCTACCGGGACCATGACAGCCAGCAGGCGCGCATCGCCTTCGAGGAAGGGCGAGCGGGGCGCAAGGCCATCGCCTCGGCCGGGGCGCTGGCCTATCTGATCACCTGGCAGGAGATCCTGGAGCGCGCCTTGGCGGATGGGGTGGAAAGCCTGCTCGTCCTGGATGACGACGTGGCCTTCCACCGCGACTTCCCCGACCTGCTGGCCGCCGCCCAGGCCGAGCTGCCGCCCGATTGGCTGGTGCTGCAACTGGGCACGCTGCAATATAATTGGGACCGCGAGGCCGTCGCGCCGGCCGGCCGCCACCTCTACCGCACCGAGGGCAGCGCCATCGGCTCCCACGCCGTGGGCCTGCGCTTCGAGGTGATGCCCTTCCTGCTGGAACTGGTGAAGCGGCGGGACCTGCCCTTCGACACAGGGCCACTATCCGCCGCCACCCTGGCCTTCCGCGAGCGCTGCTTCGTGGTGACGCCCAATGCCGCGATCCAGGTGCTGGAGGACAGCGACATCGGCACCTCGGACTTCCAGAAGACGCGCACGCTGGAATCGGCGGCCGGAACCTACCGCTGGCACCTGCCCGACTACGAACTGTAGAAAAACGGCCGGCGCCGCCCACAATTCCTGGGGTCTGGGGCCTTTCGGCCCCAGCCGCCGGAGGCCCCTTAAGCTTCCACCGGCGCCCCCAGCGCCCGCTCCAGCAGCGCATCAATCGCCGCTGGGTCATCCCAGCGCAGCGAAAC
>NZ_JAIEQY010000218.1 GCF_019747315.1 Roseococcus sp.
GTGAAGGGCGAGGCGACCGAGGCTTGGGTGGTGGACCGCTTCTTCGCCATCATGGAGGCCCTCGGCCGCATGCCCATCCGCGTGGCGCGGGATGAACCCGGTTTCCTGGCGAACCGTATCCAGCATGCGCTGATGCGCGAGGCGTTTTCCTGCATCGATTCCGGCCTGGCCAGCGCCGAGGATGTGGACCGCGCGGTGCGCTACTGCTTCGGCTTCCGGTATCTCGCCGCCGGCCCGATCCTGCAGAAGGAGCTGGCCGGGCTGGAGACGCAACTCGCCGCCGCCAACACCATCTATCCCAGCCTGAACACCAGCCCCGAGCCCTCGCCGGGGCTGGCCAAGCTGGTCGCCGAGAACCGCCTCGGCCCCAAGACCGGCCAGGGCTACCGCGACTGGCCGCCTGAACGCGCGGCGGAAGAACGCGCCCGCTATGAGCGCGTGCTGGCCGCGGCCCAGCCGCTGTTGCGGGACAAGACATGAGCAAGAGCTGGGTCGTCGTCCTTCTGGGCACGTCCCAGACCCTGGCCTGGGCCAGCAGCTACTACATCCCCGCGATCCTCGCCGGCGCCATGGCGCGGGAGCTCGGCATCGAGACCTCCACCGTCTTCGTCGCCTTCTCCTGCGCCATGCTGCTGACGGCCTTCCTCGGGCCGCGCGTGGGCCGTGCGATTGACCAATATGGCGGGCGGGTGGTGCTGCTCGCCTCCAACCTGGTCTTCATGCTGGGCCTCGCCATGCTCGCCATGGCGCAGGGGCCGGGAATGCTGTTCGCCGCCTGGCTGGTGCTGGGCCTCGCCATGGCGATGGGCCTTTATGATGCGGGCTTCGCCACGCTGGCCGGGCTTTATGGCAAGGATGCGCGGAGTGCCATCACCGGCATCACGCTCATCGCGGGCTTCGCCAGCACCATCGGCTGGCCGCTGAGCGGGCTGATGCTCTCGGAATTCGGCTGGCGCGGGGCCTGCTGGGGCTGGGCGCTGGTGCATCTGGCGCTGGCCATGCCGATCAACCTCATGCTGCCGCGCGGGACGATCCACCCGCCCACCGCCAAGCCCGCCGCGCCCCCCACGGCCGAGGCCGTGAAGGAGACGCGGCGCACCGCCCTCCTGATGGCCTTCGTCTTCGCCTCGGGCGGCTTCGCGGCCGCCGCACTGGCCGCGCATCTGCCGGCGCTGCTGGTGGCCGCCGGGGCCACCCCGGCCGCCGCCATCGCCGCCGGCGCGCTGATGGGGCCGGCGCAGGTGGCGGCCCGGGTGCTGGAATTCACGGTGTTGCGGCGGGCGCATCCGCTGCTCTCGGCCAAGCTCGCGCAGGTCACGCACCCGATCGGCGCCGGCATCCTGCTGCTGTTCGGTGCGCCCTTCGCGCCGCTCTTTGTGCTGCTGCACGGGGCGGGGAATGGGGTGAACACCATCGTGCGCGGCACCCTGCCGCTCGCGGTGTTCGGGGCGGCCGGCTATGGCGCGCGGCAGGGGCTGATCGTGGCGCCCGCGCGCTTCCTGGGGGCGGTGGCGCCGGCGCTCTTCGGCTTCGTCGTGGCCGGCTTCGGGGCGCATGCGCTGTGGTTCACGGCCGGCCTGTCCCTCGCGGCCTTCGCCGCCCTGTTCATGCTGCGCGTTGCGCCAGAATCGCCAGAAGTGCGGCGTTGAAGGCTTCGGTCGCCTCATAGGCCACCCAATGGCCGGCATCGGGGATCACGGCCTCCAGCAGGTTCGGATCGAGGCTCCGCAGCACATCAAGCCGCCCGCGCACATCGGGCCAGGCCACCGCGTCCCGCTCGCCCCAGATACCGGCGAGCGGCGCCTTCGCCTCCGCCAGCGC
>NZ_JAIEQY010000201.1 GCF_019747315.1 Roseococcus sp.
CTTCGCCGTCGCGGGCTCGCTGCGCCGGCGGGGCGGGGGTTTCCAGGCCTCGCTCTGGCTGATGGACACGCAGACCGACTAGCAGCTCTGGAGCGAGCGGCTGGATGCCGCGGATCGTGACATCTTCGCCGTGCAGGAGCATCTGGCGACGCGCGTCGTGCAGGGGGTCGCGCCCTCGATCCGCGCCGCGGCGCTGCAGGCCGCGATGCGCAAGCGACCCGAGAGCCTGACGGCCTATGACCACATGCTGCGGGGCGTCCATGCCCTCTCCTCCAGCCATGCGGCGCAATTCCTGGCGGCCGGCGAGCATCTCGCGCGCGCCATCCAGGAAGACCCAGACTTCTCGCTGGCGCTCGCCTGGCGCGGGCACTGGCATAGTCTGCGGACCGGCATCGGCCTCTCGGAAGACCTGGAAGGCGACCGCCGCGCCAGCTTCGAACTGTGCGAGCGCGCCATCGCGTGCGATGGGCGCAACCCCCTGGCCCTCGCTGTGCTGGGCCATAACACCGCGCTGTTCCGGCAGGATTGCACCACCGCCTCTGCCCTGTTCGAACGCGCGCTCGAAGCCTCGCCGAACAGCGCGATGGCGATGACGCTCTCCAGCGCGACGCTGTCCTACATGGGCGATGGACAGGAAGCGATGCGTCGGGCGGAGCGGGGGCTGCGGCTCTCCCCGCATGATCCGCTCGGCTTCTGGCAGCATCACTTGCTGGCCATGGCCTGTTATCAGGGCGACGACCTCGACAGGTCGGAGAAGCACAGCCGGATTTCTCTTGGGACGAACCCGAATCATGCCTCAGCCTGGCGGACCTACATCGTGGCGCTTGGCGCCCAGGGACGGGTGGAAGAAGCGGCGACGGCCTATCGCGCGATGCTGCGCGTCGAACCGAACTTCGATCTGGAAGCCTATCTGCCGCGGCTCGCCGTCTTCGCGAATGCCGAACGTCGGGAGCGAATGACACGCGATTTGCGCCACGCCGCGGCGAAGGCAACCGAGTAACGCGATACGCAAGGGAGGAGGTGACAGATGAGCGTTTCAGGCTTCAACGGCATGAACGGCATGAACGGCATGAATGGCATGAACGGGATGAACGGGATGAACGGCATGTCCGCCGGGGCCAACGGCGCCGCATCCGGTGATGCCCTCTTCCGCCCGTTGGTCATCAGCCCGAGCCGGGAAAGGCTGCCTGACTTGCCGCAGGGCTCGCCGCCGGTCTTTACCGGAGAGCGCTGGGCGCCGATCGACGCCAATGCCTGGCCGTCCGTTTCGCTCAACGCCACCTTCCGCGAAGCGGATTGGGCACCACCCTTCCTTGTCAACGCCGTCCTCGCCGAGTTCGTGCAGGCGGAGGTGAAGGGTCCCGGCACGACACATTGGACAAACACGCTGTCGCTCCAGGAGGATGACTTTGCCAAGGGCGACGCGGCAAAGCAGGCGAAGACCAAGACGGAACTCCTGGATCTGCGTGCCCTGATCGAGTATCGCGGCGGCGCGCTGGATGAAGCGCTGTCGCAGCGTTGGGGCATCAAGAGCTATCTGCGCGGCGTTCTGAACTTCAACCCAGCCTCGCACCGCTGCACCGCGCTGCTGATGGATATTGCGGAAGTGGCGGCGGTCTTCGTCCATTTTCACTGGAAGCGCCAATTCAAGCGGCCGCGCCCCTCCCGCCTGGATCCGGCGCTGCTGCCGCCCATCGAGGTGCCAGGCCACCCCGCCTATCCGAGCGGCCATGCGACGGAATCCATGCTGATGACGCTGATGCTGGAGCAGGTGCTCCCGAAGGAATTGTGCACCGGGGACAATTCTCCGCTGCGCAGCATGGCCAGGCGCATCGCCCGCAACCGGGAAGTGCTG
>NZ_JAIEQY010000196.1 GCF_019747315.1 Roseococcus sp.
TTTGGCCTATGCCCCGACCTGGCGCCCCAGCCAGATCACCCGCCCGATGACATGAATATCGTCCGGATTGAGGTGCGGCTGCGGCGCATAAATGGGGTTGTCCGAGATCACCGTGATCAATTGCTTGCCCAACTCGACCTGCACCCGCTTCACCTGCAGTCCATTGCCGGTGCGGATCGCGTAGATGCCGTCCTTGTCGCCCGGCTGATTCTGCCGGAAATCGATCAGCACCGTATCTCCGGTCCGCAGGGTGGGTTCCATCGAATCGCCGTCAACATTGATCACGGCGAGCTGATCCAGCGATGCCTTGGTCACTGTGCGGATCCACTCCTGCCGGAAGGCAATGCGGTGGGTGACGGCCTCGCGGTCGATGACTTGGCCCGGCCCTGCCGATGCCGTGGCGTCGTAGACGGGCAGCAGCGCCCAAGTGTCACCGCCCATAGAGATGATCTCGGCACCCGAAGGCCCGGTGTAGCTGGGAACTGGCCTTAGCGCCGGCTTGCGACTGACCCGTTGCCCAAGTGCTGCCGCTGCCTCCTCAGGCGTGTTGATCGCAATCCCGGTTGGGGACGCCTCCTTCCCGAACAGCAGCATCTGCCAGGTGATGCCGAGGGGGGCTGCGAGCTCACGGGCCGCACGCGCGGTTAATGGTCGTCTCCCGCTCTCGTAAGCGCGGTACGTCGCCTCCGGCACGCCTGCGAGGCGGGCCAGTTCGGCGCCACTTCCGATGCCCTTTTCCTCACGGAATCGGCGGAGTCGGTCTGCTGAGGTGTCCATACGCTTCATTATGTAGCGCATCTGACTCGATTGTGTAGCGGGTTTCTGCGAATACAAACAGTATTGTTTCCGTGCCGCGACATTGCGTATCTCCTCGCCATGCCCGCCAGGATCTCCCCCCAGCCGAAACCGGTGGAACAGCCCGCCCCCGCGCGCCGTCCCGCCACCCCGCCGCCTGCCAGCTTCGCCGAGGTCATCAACCTCTGGCCGAGCGCCAACGATCTCGCCGTGGTGCTGGACGTGGAAGCCGTCACCGTCCGCGCCTGGCGGCGTCGCGGCATCCCCGCGCGCTACTGGTCCGCCGTCGCTCAGGCCGCGCGCGTGACCAGCCGGCCCGTGGATGAACGCCTGCTGGCGGAACTGGCCTCGGTGCGGAGGGCCCGCCTCCATGGGTAAGCCCTCACGTGACAAGGGGCTGCGGCGCGAGCGGGCCATCGTCGATCTGCACGTGAAGTGCGGGCTGCGCGCCGAGCGCGTGCCGCTGTCGGGTGCCCTGCGGTATCGCGGCAATGGCGCCGATGTCGATCTCTATGTCCGCGGCGCCGAGCCGGTAAAGGCCGAGGTCAAGGCGCGCGGCGACGGCGATGGCTTCAAGACGCTGGAACGCTGGCTGGACGGGAATGACGCGCTGTTCCTCTGGCGCGACCGCACCTCGCCCTTCGTGGTGCTGCCCCTGCATGTCTGGCTTGAGATCGTCGGGCGCAGCGCGCGCGCCGATGCGGACAACGATGCAGGACGAATCGAACGTCGCCGCAGCATCGAACAGGGGCCACTGCCACCCGCCGACGCCATCGCGCGGAGCGCCGCATGACATGGCACCGGATCGGCGAGGCGCTGCGGGTGCTGGTCGGCGGCGTGCTGCTGGCCTGCGGCTTCATCGCACTCCTCTGGCTCGCCGAACTGGCGACCGTCCGATGAGCGCCCTCCCCATGCCGATGCGCGCGCCAGCCTGGCCGCCTGCATCGCCCACCCAGCCGGGCACCTCCTCGTTGAACGGGACCACCATGACCAACCGAACCACTCTGGCGCAGCTGCGCGAGATGGACGCCGCGCAGGCCGCACGCCTGCCCGTCGATCATCTGGCGCTGCTGCTGGAAGAGGTCG
>NZ_JAIEQY010000082.1 GCF_019747315.1 Roseococcus sp.
AGCGCGGCATCGCGCGTCTGGCGATCCCAGCTGAGGGCGGCCTGGGCATAGCCGTGCAGGAAGAGGATCGCGGGGCCCTGGGGGTTGCCATACTCATAGGCGGCGAGGGTGAGCCCATCCGGCGTGCGGATGGCGTGCGGCTTGTAGGGCAGCGCGGGGCCGGCGGGGGCGGCCGCCGGCGCGGCGGGCGTTTGGGCGAGCGTGACGCCGCCCGGCAGCGCGGCGGCGGCGGCGAGGCCGGCGGCGAGGGTGTTGCGGCGACTGGTCATGCGTTCTCTCCCTGATTTGCGGGGAGGCTAGCGCTTCTGGCTCCGCGGATCGAGAGCGTCCCGAAGGCCATCGCCCACCAGGTTGAAGGCCAGCACCACGAGGAAGATCGCGAGGCCCGGGAAGATGGCGAGCCAGGGCGCGCTCTCGATGAAGCGCTGCGCCGAATTCAGCATGCTTCCCCAGGAGGGGTTGGGCGGCTGCTGGCCAAGGCCCAGGAAGCTCAGCGAGGCTTCGGCGATGATCGCCTCGGCGATGGCCAGCGTCGCCTGCACCAGCAAGGGCGGCAGGATGTTGGGCAGGACGTGCAGCAGCCCGATGCGCCAGGGCGGGTTGCCCATGGCGCGCGCCGCCTCCACCCAGTCGGTGCTCCGCGCATCCAGCGCCATGCCGCGCGCCAGCCGCACGAAGATGGGCGAGGCGGAGATGGCGATGGCGAGCATCGCATTCTCCAGCGCCGGGCCCAGGAAGGCGGCGAGCGCGATGGCGAGGATGAGGAAGGGGATGGAGAGCATGGCGTCCGCCACGCGGCTGATCACCATATCCGTCCACTTGCCGCCGAGCCCCGCCAGCAGCCCGATCGGCACGCCGATCAGGGCCGCGCCACCGACGGCGATGACGCCCGCCATCAGGCTCGCCCGCGCGCCATGGAGCACGCGGCTCAGCACGTCGCGGCCGTTTTCATCCGTGCCGAAAGGATGCGTCCAGGAGGGCGGCTGGCGCAGCCGGGACCAGCTGGTCTCCAGCGGGTCGAAGGGCGCGATCCAGGGGGCGAGGGCCGCCGCCAGCACGAAGATGACGACGATGACGAGGCCGAACATGGCCAGCTTGTGCTGCGCGAAGCGGCGCAGCGCGCGGCGGCCGGGGCTTTCGCCCGTCTCGATGGCGACTTGACCCGCGCTGCTCATGCCGTGCGCAGCCTGGGGTTGATGGCCATGTAGAGCATGTCGGCGATCAGGCTGAGGGTCACGAAGATCAGCGCCGTCGCCATCACCACGCCCTGCACCACGGGATAGTCGCGGTTGAAGACGGCATCCACGACGAGCTTGCCGAAGCCGGGGATGGAGAAGATCTGCTCGGTCAGCACGGCGCCGGCCAGGAGGCGCCCGAACTCGATGGTGCCGAGCGTCACCACCGGGATCAGCGCATTGCGCAGCGCATGCTTGCCGACGACGAATTTTTCCGAGAGGCCCTTGGCCCGCGCCGTCCGCACATAATCCTGGCTGAGCGCGCCCAGCATCGCCGCGCGGGTGTGGCGCATCAGCACGGAGGCGACGCCGGTGCCGAGCACGAAGGCCGGCATGATCGTCGTCTCCAGGCTCATCACCGGGTCTTCCCAAAGCGGCACATAGCCACTCGGCGGCAGCCAGCCGAGCTGCACGGAGAAGAGCAGGATCATCATGATGCCGAGCCAGAAATTCGGCATGGAGATGCCAAACAGCGCGATGCCATTGATCGCCCAGTCGGAGGGCCGGTCGCGCCAGACGGCGCTCATCACGCCGGCCGGCACGCCGATGACGACGCCGATGACGAAGCTCATCGCGGCCAGTTGGAAGGTGACGGGCAGCTTGGTCAGGATCAGCTCGCCCACCGGCATGCGGATGCGCCAGGAGAAGCCGAAATCCCC
>NZ_JAIEQY010000248.1 GCF_019747315.1 Roseococcus sp.
CAGGGCGTGCAGGATGCGCGTCAGCTTGAACTGCTCGCATTGCAGGCGGAAGGGGTGGCGCGTCACATCGGCCAGCAAACCGAAATCGAATTCCGCGATCAGGCTCTGGTCCCGCCGGCGATACTGCACGCGCGGGCCGATGATGCCCTGGCGGATCATCTCCTTGGCGGCGCCGAGGTCATCCAGCATGTCCAGCGTGGGGGCATGGAAGGTGGAGGCGCGCATCTCCTCGGAGATGCCGGGCCCGGCTTCCAGCAGCTCGACCGGGATGCCCGCGCGCACCAGCGCGGCCGCGGCGACGAGGCCGACCGGGCCGGCGCCGGCGATGAGGACGGGCTGTTCAGGTGCCATGCGGATGCGACTCGTCCCAGCTTCGCGGGGCCTTGCACCCCGCTCCGGCAATCTGGCGCAAATCGCTCCCCTGTGAAGGGGCGCACGCTCAATAATGTAACCACCGCTCAGAAAGAGCCAAGAATGCTCCCCAGCAGGATCACCGCGCCCAGCGCCACCAACGCGCCCACGATGCAGGCCATGACGATGTGCAGGTAGCCCTGCCGGTGCGTGACGCCGCAGACGGCCAGCAGCGTCACCACCGCGCCATTATGCGGCAGGCTGTCCAGCGTGCCGGCGCCGATCACCGCCACGCGGTGCAGCAGCCCGGGATCAATGCCCTTCTCGGCCGCCAGCGCCATATAGGTGGGCCCCAGCGCCTCCAGCGCGATGGTCAGGCCACCCGAGGCCGAGCCAGTCAGCGCCGCCAGCACATTGGTGGCGACGGCGAGCGAGACCAGCGGCCCGCCGCCAATGCCCAGCACCCATTCCCGCACCAGGCCGAAGGCCGGCATGGCCGCCACGACAGCGCCGAACCCCACCAGCGAGGCGACGGCAAAGATCGGCAGCACCGAGGCATTGGCCCCCGCATCCATGGTGGCGCGCAGCGAGGGGATCCGGGCGAAGCTCGTCGCCACCAGCACCAGGATGGCGGCGAGCAGCGCCACGGCGACCGACCAGACGCCCGCCACGGCCGAGAGGCTGGTGCCGCCCCAGCGCGGCTCGGCCAGGAAACCCGCATCCATGTTCGGCAGGACCAGCGCGGACATGAGCAGGTTCACGCCCACCACGACGAAAAGCGGCAGGGCAGCGATCCAGATGGGCAGCTCCGCCTGGCTGGGTTGGCTGCGATGGATCTCCGCCGGGTCGAATTCCCGCGCGGTGGAGGCGCGTTCGCGGATCACCGGGTCATCGGCCGCGGCGTCCACGGGGGCGGGGGTGTCATCGCCGAAGCCCTCGCCGGCCGCCGCCGCCAGGCGCGCCACGCGTTGCAGCCACCAGAGCCCGAAGCCCAGCATGATGGCCGAGGCGATGAGCCCCAGCCCCGGCGCCGCGAAGGCCGTGGTGCCGAAGAAAGGCATGGGGATGGCGTTCTGGATGGCCGGCGTGCCGGGGGCCGCCGACATGGTGAAGGTCATGCTGCCGAGCGCGATGGTGGCCGGCATCAGGCGGCGCGGGATCCCCGCCTCGCGGAACAGCGCCATGGCCATGGGCACCAGCACGAAGATCGCCACGAACAGGCTGACGCCGCCATAGGTGACGGCCGCGCCGGCCAGCACGACGGAGAGAATGGCCCGCTGCGGACCCAGCCTTTCCGTCATCCAGCGCGCGATGGCGGCGACCGCGCCGCTGTCTTCCATCAACTTGCCGAAGAGCGCGCCCAGCAGGAACAACGGGAAGAAGGCGGCGACGAAATTCGCCGCACTCCCCATGAAGGTCTGGGTCCAATGGGCCAGCAGGGGCTCACCCGCGAAGGCGGCGGCGACCAGGGCGGCCAGCGGCGCCAGCAGCAGGATGCTCCAGCCCCGGAAGGCCAGGAAGATCAGGGCCGAAAGCCCCAGCAGGATGCCCAGCAG
>NZ_JAIEQY010000119.1 GCF_019747315.1 Roseococcus sp.
TTGATGATGTCCTTCAGCTCGATCGCGCCGAGGATGCGGCCATCCTTCGCCACCGCGAGCGGCGTAGCGCCGGTGCGGGCGATGCGGTCAATTCCTGCGACCAGTTCGGCCGGGATGGCGACACCGAGCGTTGCGGCAAGGCTGTCCACTGCGCCCTTGCGATAGGCGCCCCCCCTTTGGTCATTGGCCGGCAGGTCCATCCCCGAGATGCGGGTCTGCGCGGTGAAGGGCACGGCCCGCGCCCCCTCCGGTGTGTTGGCGACGATGCCGTAACGCTCCTTGGCGAAGGCCAGGATGCTGCGACCCTCCGGCGTCTCATCCGCCAGGCTGGCCAGCACGGCGGCCTCGGCCATCTCGGCCTCGCTCACGCCGGGGGCCGCGATGAAGGAGGCGGCCTGGCGGTTGCCGAAGGTGATGGTGCCGGTCTTGTCGAGCAGCAGCACGTCCACGTCGCCCGCGGCCTCGACCGCGCGGCCGGAGGTGGCCAGCACGTTGAAGCGCACGAGGCGGTCCATGCCCGCGATGCCGATGGCGGAAAGCAGGCCGCCGATCGTGGTCGGGATCAGCGTGACCAGGAGTGCGGCCAGCACCACCACCGAAGGCGACTCGCCGCTGTAACTGGCGAAGCCGACCAGGGTGACGACGGCGATCAGGAAGATGATCGTCATGCCGGCGAGCAGGATGTCGAGCGCGATTTCGTTGGGCGTCTTCTGGCGCGAGGCGCCCTCGACCATCGCGATCATGCGGTCCAGGAAGGTGCCGCCGGCCTCGGCGGTGATGCGGACCAGGATGCGGTCGCTCACCACCAGCGTGCCACCCGTGACGGCACTGCGGTCGCCGCCCGCTTCACGGATCACTGGGGCGCTCTCCCCGGTGACGGCGCTCTCGTTCACGCTGGCGATGCCCTGCACGATCTCGCCGTCCGAGGGAATGATCTCGCCCGCCTCGACCAGCACATGGTCACCGCGCTTCAGTTCGGCGGCGGCGCGCGGGATGGTCAGTGTGGTGTCGTCGGGCATGGGGACGAAGCGCGCCATGGTGTCACCGCGCGCCGCCCGCAGCGAGGCGGCGCGCGCCTTGCCACGCCCCTCGGCCACGGCTTCCGCGAAGGTTGCGAACAGCACCGTGAGCCACAGCCAGGCGGCGACGCTGGCCTGGAAGCCGAAGGCGTTGCCTGCCAGCGCATCGCGTACCGCGAGGATGGTGACGAGGATGGAGACGATCTCGGTGACGAAGATCACCGGGTTACGAACCAGGTGGCGCGGGTTGAGTTTTAGCACGGCGTCGAGCGCCGCGCGGCGGAGAATGGCGCCGTCGAACAGCGCGATGGAGCTTTGCATGAAACGGGCCTTCAGAAGGTCTGGCCGGCGAGCATCGCGAAATGCTCGGCGATCGGGCCAAGGGCGAGGGCGGGCAGGTATTGCAGCCCACCCAGGATGAGGATCACGCCGGCCAGAAGCCCGATGAAGAGCGGGCCATGGGTCGGCAGGGTGCCGGGGCCCTCGGGCGCGCGTGGCTTGGCCGCCAGGCTGCCGGCGATGGCCAGCACCGGGATGACGAAGCCGAAGCGCCCGGCGAGCATGGCAATGCCCAGCGTGGTGTTGAGCCAGGGCGTGTCGGCGGTCAGGCCGCCGAAGGCCGAGCCGTTGTTCCCGGCGGCCGAGGTGTAGGCATAGAGCATCTCCGACAAGCCATGCGGGCCGGCATCCTGGAGCGAGCCAAGGCCCACCTCGAGCACCAGTGAAAGCCCCGCCAGGCCCAGGATCGCGGCGGGCAGCACCAGCACCGCCAGCATGGCGAGCTTGACCTCGCGCGCCTGCACCTTCTTGCCGAGATATTCCGGCGTGCGGCCGACCATCAACCCGGCGACGAATACCGCCAGCAGCGCAAAGACCAGCATGCCGTAGAGGCCCGAGCC
>NZ_JAIEQY010000088.1 GCF_019747315.1 Roseococcus sp.
TACGCCGCCCTGCACGAGGCCGACCTGCTGGACTTCCTGCCCCGCCGGCCGGGAGCCTGGGACCTGATCGCCGCCGCCGATGTGCTGAACTACCTGGGCGACCTGGCGCCGGCCTTCGCCGCCATCGCTTGTGCCCTCAAGCCCGGCGGCACCGCCCTGTTCAGCCTGGAAACCGGCGAAGACTCCGTGACCCTGGGGGAAGGCATGCGCTTCCGCCACAACCCCGACCATGCCCTGACCCTGGCCGCCGCGGCGGGACTGACGCTGGTGACGCGGGAAGATGCGGTGCTGCGGATGGAGAAGGGGCAGCCTGTGCAGGGGGTGCTGGTGCGCGCGCGGCGTTAGGCGAGGGGGCTTTGCCCCCTGGACACCCAGCAGGGTGAAAACCTGCGTGGTTTTCACCGTTTCCTGGACCTTCATCATAACCAGGCCTCTCGGACGTCGCGGGGGATGTGTTTGACGCCGCCGGCCAGGCGATGGAGGCTTTTCAGGCCGCGGATGAACTCCAAGGTGGCGCCGGTGTCACGTCGCCACTGGCGGAATCGCTGGGCCACCGGCAGACGACGGATGATGGGCGACAAATCCGGATCGGCCACCATGAAGGGCGGCCCCGGCAAGGCCCGCAGCAGATCGAGCCGCCGCGCCAGCGCAATCAAGGGAAGCCCGCGCATGCGAATGGCCCGCCGCGCCGCCCGGCAGATCAACCCCTCCATCTCCCGCAGCACAGACCCGGGCGGGGAGGCCGCCAGCGCCGTCAACAACCGCTCCCACAGCCCCGCATGCGTCAGCCGCTGGAAGTGCCGCGCGACCGATCGGCCCTTGCCATAGGCCGCCGGCAATTCATGCCAGGCGCCCGCCGTCGCCGCCACGCGGAAAATCGCATCCATCCGCGCCCGCTGGTCACAGGGGCGGCCGCGCGCGGGCATGGGGAGGTAGATGGAGAGGATGGTCCACTGCTCGTCGGTCATCCGGTCATAGGGCACCAGAATCCAGGCCGGTCGCCGCGGGCGCGGGCCGCGGGGGTAGGTGCGGGGTTCGCGGAGGGCAGGGGGGAGGAGGGGGCGGGTGGGCATGGGGATTTGTAGCGCGAGGCATGGAACAAATCAAGAACAAATGCCGTCTGAACCGCAGTCCTCTTCGTTAAATTCGTCTATTGCGTTTATTTCGTTTATTTCCTAGCCTGCGCAGCCCGTGAGGAGACCGACCATGAACGCCTTTGCCCGGCAACTGGATTCCCATCTGCCATCCGAAACCGAGCAGGCCGTCGCCAACCACCTGCGGCAAATCCTGGCGGCGCAAAGCGCGGGCGATGAGGAGCAGCGGCTCCGCTTCCTCGATGACCAGAAGCAGCCGGCCGAGATCGTCCTGACGCCGGGCCTGTCGCATCTGCTGATGGACTTGCTGCGCCATATCGGCCGAGGCGATGCGGTGACCCTGGTGCCCGTCAGCCAGATGCTGACCACGCAGCAGGCGGCGGACCTGCTGAATGTCTCGCGCCCCTTCCTGATCTCCCTGCTGGAGAAGGGCGAGCTCGACCACACCATGGTCGGGCGCCACCGCCGTATCCGGGCCGAACACCTCTTTGCCTACCAGCGGAAGCGGGATGCCCGGCGCGACAAGGCACTCTCAGCCCTGGCTGAACTGGATGCCGAATTGCTCTGAGCGTGTTTGCCAACCGCTTCACCGTCTTCGTGGATGCCTGCGCCCTGGCGGGCGCCTTGAAGCGGAACCTTCTCTGCACCCTGGCGGAAGCGGGCTTCTTTCGCATTCGCTGGTCCGCCCGAGTTCTGGATGAGACCGAGCGCGCCATCGCGGACATCCTGGCGCGGCGGAAGGTGACCGATGCCGCTGAGCGTGCCGCCCGGGCCAGGGCCGCGCTTGAAGAGGCTTTCGAGGAGGCGATGGTCTCCGATTATGCCAAGCT
>NZ_JAIEQY010000187.1 GCF_019747315.1 Roseococcus sp.
GCGCCCGACGAGACCACCTTCCAATACCTGGCCGGCCGCGAATACGCGCCCAAGGGTGCGGCCTGGGAGGCCGCGCTGCGCGACTGGCGCGAACTGCCGAGCGACCCCGGCGCGACGTTCACGCGCGACGAGGTGATCGACATGCGCGACATCGCGCCGCAGATCACCTGGGGCACCAGCCCCGAGCAGGTCTCCGCCGTCACCGGCCATGTGCCCGACCCGCGCGAGGCGCCGAGCGAGGGCAAGCGCGCCGCCTGGGAGGCGGCCCTCGACTATATGGGCCTGCAACCCGGCCAGAAGCTGGAGGGCACGCGGGTGGACTGGGTCTTCATTGGCTCGTGCACCAATTCCCGCATCTCCGATTTGCGCGCCGCCGCCGATGTGCTGAAGGGCCGCAAGAAGGCCGATCACGTCACCGCCTGGGTGGTCCCGGGCAGCGAGACGGTGAAGGCCGAGGCCGAAGCCGAAGGGCTGCATTTGCGCTTCCAGGAAGCGGGCTTCGAATGGCGCGAGCCGGGCTGCGCGCTCTGCGTCGCCGCCAATGGCGAATCCGTGCCCGATGGCGCGCGCTGCGTCTCCACCTCCAACCGCAATTTCGTGGGCCGCCAGGGCACGGGGGCCCGCACGCACCTGGCCTCGCCCGCCATGGCCGCCGCCGCGGCACTCGCCGGCGCCATCGTGGATGTGAGGAGCTTCTGAGATGCAGGATTTCAAATCGGTCACCGGCTGCGCCATCCCGCTGATGGAGGCCAATGTGGACACGGATGTGATCATCCCGATCCAGCGCCTGGTCGGCACCGGGCGCCAGGGCCTGGGCGTCCACGCCTTCGAACGCCGCCGCTATCTCAGCCCCGGCGTGGACAACCCCGACTTCATCCCCAACAAAGCCCCCTACCGAGAAAGCCCGATCCTGCTCGCCGCCGAAAACTTCGGTTGCGGCTCCTCGCGCGAGGGCGCGGTCTGGGCGCTGATGGGCATGGGCGTGCGCTGCGTCATCGCCCCCAGCTTCGGCGACATCTTCTTCTCCAACTGCTTCCAGAACGGGCTTCTGCCCGTGCGCCTGCCCATCGAGGTCGTCCGCCGCATCGCGGAGGAAACCGAAGCCAGCCCCGGCAATGCCCGCACCACGGTGGACCTCGAGCGCCAGGTGGTCATCACCCCCTCGGGCGAGGCGATCCCCTTCAGCGTGGATAGCCGCAAGCGCGACGCCATGCTGAACGGCCTCGACGACATCGCCCTCACCATGAAGCACGCCGACGCCATCGCCGCCTGGAAAGCGAAGGACAGCGCCGAGCGCGGCTGGGCCTGGGAGAGCGTCGCATGAAGGTTCTCATCCTCCCCGGCGACGGCGTCGGCCCCGAGGTCACGGCCGAGGCCGTGCGTGTGCTCCGCTGGTTCGCCGAGCATCGCGGCCTGGACCTGACCCTTGTCGAGCGCGATTTCGGCATCGTGAACTGGCACAAGCACGGCACGCTGATGCCGGACGAGACCTGGGCGCAGATCGAAGGCGCGGATGCGATCCTGTTTGGCGCGACAGGCTCCATCGACCAGCAGGGCGTGGTCCCGCCGGAGGAGCGCAAGAAGGGCTCCCTGCTGCGGATGCGCAAGGCGCTCGACCTCTTCGCCAATCTGCGCCCCGTGCGGATGCAGCCGGCCCTCACCGAGGCCAGCCCCTACAAGCCTCGCATCACCGAGGGCGTGGATCTTTGCTTCGTCCGCGAACTCACGGCGGGGATGTATTTCGGCACGCCCCGCGGCGTGGAGACGCTGCCCGATGGCTCAAGGCGCGGCATCAACACCCACAGCTACACCGAGGCCGAGATCGCCCGCGCCGCGCGCTTCGCCTTCGCCCTCGCCCGCACCCGCCGCAACCATGTGACCTCGGTGGACAAGGCCAATGTGATGGAGGCCGGCGCCCTCTGGCGCGAGGT
>NZ_JAIEQY010000097.1 GCF_019747315.1 Roseococcus sp.
GATGCCTACCAGACCAGCGTCCATGTGGAGCGCCTTCGGGTCACGCAGCAGGCCGAGGCAAACCAGCGCGAGGCCGATCGGCTGTCCCAGATCAGCCAGTATGATCAGTCCATCCAATCCCGTCTGCTGCGGGCCAATGGACAGACCGAAGCAGCGGGTCTGCTGGAGTTTGATGCTGCGGCAGCGCGTGAGATCCAGAATGCTCGCAAGGCGCTGGAAGAGCTTGGCTTGGGCCTGGCGGAAGTGGCGCGACGGATTGTTGAAACAGAGACTGTCCTGGCATCCGAGCGCGTGGCTTTGGTGAAGCAGTTTGCCGAAGCAGCGCAGTCTCAAATTCGCCAGGCGGGCCAGAGCATCCGCGCCTACATCGACGCGCAGCGGGCCAATAGCGGGCCTGGCGGTGTCTCGGCAACTGAGGCCTTCGCGGCAGCCCAGGGCCAGTTCGGCTCGGATCTGACCCTGGCCAGGGCGGGCGATCAGGATGCGCTGGCACGCATCACAACCACGGCGGATCGTCTGCTGGAGGCGGGGCAGAAGCAATTCGCCAGCGGCATTGATTTCCAGGCGGTGCGCGGTTTCGTGCTGGCCTCGCTGGAAAGCCTGCCGGCCACGCGCAGCTATGATTCCCTGATCCTGGAGGAGCTCAAAAAGCTCGGCGGCGCGGTCCAGGTCGAGGTCGATGTGACCATGATCCGCTCCATCACGGAGGAGCTCAACGCGCTGCCTGAGGCGGAGCGCAACCGGCTGATCCAATCGGGTGAGGTGCAGCGGCGCATCCTCCAGGCCGTCGCCGAGACCACGGGGTTGCCACTGGTCACGCCGGCCGTCGTCAGCCGCACGGTGACGCAGGCCATTGAGACGACCGAGACGGTGCAGATCAGCCGCAGCATCGACGACCGGCTCTCGGGGATTCTGAACGCCCAACTGGTCATTGGCCGCGAGCAGATCACGGTGCTCGGGCGGATGATGACCGACATCAACCACATCTGGCGCTATGTGCTGGGCGAGGGTGGCGGCGTCACCGTGCAGGCGCGGGGTTGGGCGCATGCCAACACCTCCAGCATTGTGAAGTTCGCCCAGGGTGGCGTCTTTGATGGGCCCGTGCTGTTCCCGATGCGCGGCGGCACGGGGATGTTGGGCGAGGCCGGGCCCGAGGCCATCATGCCGCTGGATCGCGGACCGGATGGCCGTCTTGGCGTGCGGGCCAGCATGCAGCGCCTCGATGTGTCCGGGCTCATGACGGCGGTGCAGGCGCTGCGACGCGAGGTCGCCATGCTGCGCGCCGAGCGGGCTGCCGATGCGCGGCAGATCATCCAGGCCGGCGAGCGAACCGCCGACGCCGCGAAGGACACAGCGGCCAGCAACGCCACCATGGCGCGGCGGGACGCGATCGTCGGCCGCCGCCCGAGGGCCGCGTGATGCCCTGGCTTCTCTTCGCCCAGCCCTATGACGAGGCGATCACGGGGCTGCGGAGCCTCTATTTCTCCGATCTTGGCTTTGTGACCACACCCACCGAAGCCCCGGCCAACACCTATTGGGATCGCCGGATCGAGGTTCCGCTGGTGGTGGAGCAATCGCTCTTTTCCGGCTCAGACGCCGGCGGACGGAGCGAAATCAGCATCGGCCAGATCACCCTGGCCAATGACGATGGCGCCCTGGATGCCCTGGCCGGCTATGACTGGGACGGGCGGCTGATCGAGGTGCGCTTCTCCGCTTTGGCGAATCCCGTCCTGGCCGACTTCGCCGTGGTCTTCTCTGGCACAGCCGAGCGCCTGGTGCCGGGCGATGAGATCGCCATCGAGGTGCGGGATCTTCAGATCCTGCTGGATGAGCCTTACCAACCGGCGCGCTTTCTGGGCACGGGCGGGGTGGAAGGTCCGGCCGAATTCAAGGATCGGCGCAAGCCGCGCGTCATGGGCGTGGTGCGGCAATTCACGCCGCTGCTGCTGAACGAGCCGGCGCAGGTCTGGTGCTTTGGCGACGG
>NZ_JAIEQY010000055.1 GCF_019747315.1 Roseococcus sp.
CTGGTGCGCGCCTATTATCGGATTTCCGACCCTTCCGTCCGCAAGCGCGTCTTCGACCTGATCAAGGCGATGACCCCCACCGAGTAAAGCGGGTTGGCGCCGCAACAGCGGTCCACCGCCCTCGGTTTGCGCGTTTCTTGTGCATCGGACGCGCGCGCAGCGCTTCGCGCCCCCTTTGCCCGGCTTGGAGCGCGCGGCGCCCTGCCGTAGCGTCGGGCTTCCCATCCGGAGCCCGCCATGATCCGCCGCCGCAGCCTCCTGATCGCCCCCCTTGCCGCGCCCGCCCTCGCCCAGGCGCAGGATTGGCCGGCGCGGCCCATCCGGATCGTGCTGCCCTTCGCCGCCGGCGGCTCTTCCGACATCGCGGCCCGGCTGGTCGCGCCACGGCTCGGCGCGTTACTGGGCCAGCAGATCGTGATCGAGAATCGCGGCGGCGGTGGCGGCAACATCGCCGGCGAGAACGTGGCCCGTGCCGCGCCCGATGGCCACACCATCTTCCAGGGCAATATCGGCGTGCTGGCGATCAACCCCACCCTGTATCGCAGCCTGCCCTTCGATGTGGAACAGAGCTTCCAGCCCATCGCGCATCTGAACTCCGTGGCGAATATCCTCTGCTCCCCGGCGGATCGGACCTGGCGCAGCGTCGCGGAGCTGCGCGCCGCCATGCTTGCGGCGCCCGAGGGCATCCGCGCCGGCAATTCCGGGCCGGGCTCGATCGGGCACCTGGCCGTGGTGCAGTTCGACCACCTGGCCGGCACGCGCTCGGTCCATGTGCCCTATCGGGGGGGTGGGCCGATGTCCACGGACCTGATCGCGGGCCACCTGGACTATGCCTTCGCCACTGCGCCGACCGTGCTCTCGGCGCTGGAATCCGGGCGGCTGCGCGCCATCGCCATCGGCACCGGGACACGCAGCGCCCTGCTGCCCAACCTGCCCACGGTTGCGGAGGCCGGGCTGGCAGGCTTCGAGGTCTCGAACTGGGATGCCTGGCTCTTCCCGCGCGGCGTTGCGGCGGCCATCACCGAACGCATGGCCGCCGCCCTGCGCCAGGTCCTGGCCGACCCTGAATTGCGCGGCGAATTCACCCGCCGCGGCATGGAGACCATGCCGGCGAGCGGCCCGGCCGAGCTCGCCGCCAGCATCCGCGCCGAGACATTGCGCTGGGCGCCCATGGTGCGGGCTTCGGGCGCCACGCCGGACGGTTGAGCCTCAGCGCCGGCTGAAGCCGAGCAGCACCAGCCTGTCCTCGCCGAGATCGAGCCAGGCGGTGTAGCTGCCGCCGCTTGGGCGCTCGGCCGTATCACCGGCGCGCAGGATGTCGCCCGAGGCACGCAGCGGCCGGATTTCCAGCGTGTAGCCAGGGCTGAGCGTCTCGCCGGGACTGAGCCGCGCTTCCGCCTCCGCGCGCCAGAGCCGGGCGTCCAGATGCACCCAGTTGCGCAGCGGCTCCCGCCGCAGCCAGACCTCATCGCGCGTCGTCGCGCCGCCACGGGAGGGCGCGATCGGCAAGCGCAGCAGGAGGCCGCGCGACGTATTCAGCCGCTCCGGCCGGGTGGGCTGGCCATAGCCGGGCTCGCTCCAGGCCACCGCCTCGCCCCGCTGCGTGACCACGGACATGTGCAGGCTGAGATCGCCCGAACCCGCGCGCGGTGCGTTGTAGGTCCGGTTTTGCACCTCCCAGGCCAGGCCACCGCCCAAATCGCCGCGGCGAGTCACCTCGCAGGCGCGCAGGGCGGTGCGTTCCTCGAGGCCGGGCGTGGGGGTGCAGCCGCCGGGCTGGGCCAGGGCGGTGGCCGTCCAACCAAAAATGAGCAGTGCCGCAATGTAAATCACCGACGTATCGTCAACTGAGACACGACAGGATGCAAGCATGTGCCGTTTGCCCCTCTGGCCCCGGGTCGCCAGAACGGCGGTGGAGGTCCAACTCTGAGCGTTCCGGGACTCAAGCCCTGCTATGAGGGGCAGGTCAGGCGTGGGTCGCCCTGAGGGTCGCCCTGAGGGTCGCCCTGAGGGTCGC
>NZ_JAIEQY010000174.1 GCF_019747315.1 Roseococcus sp.
GCGTCCACCGTCGCGGCGGTGGAGCGGCTGGCCCGCGCTGATCGCCGCCACGCCACCACCACCGAGGTGTGGGACCGGGACCCCTGGCTGCTGAACACCCCGGCCGGGGTGGTCGACCTGCGCGCCGGCACCGTCGCCCCGCACGACCGCGCACTGCACATGACGAAAATCACCACCGCGGCGCCCACGGGGGACTGCCCGACTTGGCTTGCCTTCCTCACCCAGGTGACCGGCTGCGATGTCGAGTTGCAGGCCTATCTCCGCCGCGTTGTCGGCTACTGCCTGACCGGCGTCACCACCGAGCACGCGCTGTTCTTCCTCTATGGCACCGGTGCCAACGGCAAGTCGGTCTTCGCCAACACGCTGACGGCCCTGCTCGGCGACTACGCCACCGTCGCACCGATGGACACGTTCATGGCGACCACCGGCGATCGCCACCCGACTGACATGGCCGGGCTGCGCGGCGCCCGCATCGTCACCTCGATCGAGACCGAGCAGGGCAGCCGCTGGGCGGAGAGCAAGCTCAAGGCGCTGACCGGCGGCGATCGCATCACGGCGCGCTTCATGCGGCAGGATTTCTTCGAGTTCTCCCCGCAGTTCAAGCTGCTGGTCGCAGGCAATCACAAACCGTCCATTGTGTTGTTCGTCCAAGGTCTCGCAACCTGGTCGAATCACGATGAAGCCCGGCCATCCACCCCGGAACTGATTATCTCGAAGGCGTTCCGAGACGGCCTCTTAGCCGCCGGATCGTCGCCGCCCTTGGCGGCTGCGATGATGGCGATGGCGCGGTTCCGCGCCTGCTCGCATGAGAGGACAGTGGACGGGCCAAGGCTCATGCGGCGGGACCGCCGCCCGGCGCGAAACTGCACCGTATACCCCTTGCGTCCGCTGGGCATGACGCGGAGGCCGAAGCCAGGGAGCTCGTCGTCCCAGAGGAAATAGTCGGTGTTGCGGATTTCAGCTGCGTCGACGACGCGTTTCGTGAGTTTGGGCATGGGGAAGGGGGCCTCGCTCCGTCTTCTGTTTCGCTTCCAGGCCCCGCCCGTTTGCGTCCGTGGAAGCACTGTGGAAGCAAGAGGGCGCAAGTCGTGGCGAGTGCCTGCGAAAAACAGAATGGCGGGAGCGGCGCCAGTATTCAACTAACGTGCGGAAATATCGAAAGAAAAAGTGTTTGTGCGTAGTTGTGATAAATCGCTTCCGTCCCACTCATAACCTGAAGGTCACAGGTTCAAATCCTGTCCCCGCATCCACCGATACAGAACCACAAAACACATCAAGCCCAGCGGCAACCGTCGGTGGGCTTTTTGCTGTTCCGCCAACACCTGGACACCTCCGAAGCCCGCCGTCAGCCGGTTTCCAGAGGTGTCCAACTGCCAGACGTTTTCCATCACATTCAGCTCCGGGCACTTCGCGGGCAGCGGCAGCACGGTGATGTTGGCGGGCACCTCGGGGTCTGCTGACAGATGCCACCCGGCCTGATCCGGCAGCAGCACAGCGTGCCGACCTGGCTCTACCATCCTCGCGATCTCGGCCAGGTGCAGGCTCATCCCCACGGTGTTGCAGAATGGCAGGACGAGGGCCGCACCCTTGCCTTCGCGCGGGCAGACGGCGCCAAAGATGTAGGTCGATGCGGTGCGCTGGTCCTGCGGCGCTGGCGGCCTTGTGCCACGCCGGGCCCAGCGTCGGGTGATCTTGTTCTTCTGGCCGATCCGGGCCTCATCGGCGAACCAGATCTCTATCGCATCGAGGCCGATGCCTTGGTCGGTCGCGATGCCTGCCAGCGTGGTGGGGAAGTTTTTTTGAATGTCTCGATAGCCTCGGGCGCTTGGGCATGGTGCTTCGGCCGCGCCGAGAGCTTGCGTAGCCCCATGGCGCGCAACTCGCGGCTCAGGGTCTGCTTGGAGACAGAAAGCTGGAACTCCTCCCATAGCCATTGGCCGAGGTCGCACAACCGCCACCGCACTACGCCGTGGATGGCGGGAATGGGACCGCTTTCGATGATCGCCATCAGCGCCTGGCGATGAT
>NZ_JAIEQY010000378.1 GCF_019747315.1 Roseococcus sp.
GCCGGGCGCGCGCGGCGGCGCGGGGGCCGCGGCACGGGCGCGCGTGCCGCTCAGCGGGAGCGCGATGCTGGCCTGGATCTGCGCGATGCGGTCCGTCTCCGGCACCATGCCGAGGATGGGCGCCACCCGCTCCACCACGCGCCGCGCGGTGGGGGCGGCCACCACGCCGGCCGTGGCATAGCCGCCGGTATCGGCGCGGGGCTTGGGCTCGTCCACCAGCACATGCAGCGCATAGCGCGGCGCGTTCATCGGGAAGGCGCCGACGAAGGAGGAGATGCGCCGGTTTTCCTGATACTGCCCGCGCTCATTGGTCTTCTGTGCCGTGCCGGTCTTGCCGCCGACGAAATAGCCCGGGCTGTCCGACTGCCGGCCCGAACCGTCGGTGACGGCCACGCGCATCAGCCGGCGCATCTGCTCCGAGGTGCGCTCGCTGATCACGCGCGTGCCCTCGCGCTCCACGCCCGGCGGCACGGCGAGGACGGTGGGCGTGCGCAGCGTGCCGCCATTGGCCAGCGCCGAGACGCCGTTGACGATGTGCAGCGGCGTCACCGAGATGCCATGGCCGAAGCCGATGGTCATGGTGTTGATGTCGCGCCAGTTGCGCTGCGAGGGGGCGAGTGTGGCCGCCGATTCCGGCAGCTCGACGCCGGTGCGGTTCAGCATGCCGATGCGGCCCATGAACTCGCGATGCCGCGTGGGGCCGACCGCCATCGCCATGTGCGCGCTGGCGAGGTTGGAGGAATAGGCCAGGATCTCGGGCAGGGAGAGCCAGCGGTTCTTGCCCTTGAAGTCGTTGATCTCGTGCCGCCCGATGCGGATGGGGCGCGAGGCGTCGAAGCCGCCGGTCATCGTCACGCGGCCCTCCTCCAGCGCCATGGCGGCGGTGAAGAGCTTGAAGGTGGAGCCCGGCTCATAGACGCCGGTGACGGCGCGGTTGAAGCGCTGCTCGGCCGGCGCCGTGGCCAGGTTGGCGGCGGCGAAATCGGGCAGGCTGACCATGCCCAGCACCTCGGCCGTGTTCACATCCATCAGGATGGCCGAGCCGCCGATGGCGTTGAAGCGCTCGATGGACCATTCCAGCGCCTCGCGCAGCTCGCGCTGGATGCGGATGTCGAGAGCGAGGCGCAGCGGCTCGCGCGTCACGCGCAGGCGCTCATCATACCATTTCTCGACGCCGGCGATCCCCTCGCCATCGACATCCACGGCACCCAGCACATGGGCGGCGTCGCGGCCGCGCGGATAGGTGCGGCGCTCGGCGGTTTCGAAGTACAGGCCGAGGATGCCGAGGTCGTTGATCGCCTGCTGCTGGCGCGGCGTGATGAAGCGGTCGAGATAGGCGAATTGGCGCGGCGGGCTGATGCGGGCCAGCAGGCGGTCGCGCTCCAGATGCGGCAGGATGCGGACCAGCTGGTCGGCCACGCGGGCGGGGTTATCAATCTCGCCGGGGCGGGCATAGAGCGCGGTGCCGCGGACGGTGACGGCCAGCACCTCGCCATTGCGGTCGGTAATGGGGGCGCGGCTGACCGGCGGCTCGGCGGGCGGCAGGCGCGGCGCCTGGGCGAGGCGCGAGGGGGCCGGCGAGAGGATGGTCGCATCCGTCAGCTTCACGCCGACCGCCAGGAACAGCACGCCGAAGCCGAGTGCCGCGACAAGCAGCCGCCCCTGCATGCGCCGCTGGTGCAGCGCCTGCTGGCCGGCGATGCGGATCACGGCGCGCGAAGCGGATTCGGGCCGGGGGGCGGCCGCCTGGGGATGCGGCACGAAATCCGGCGAGGGCGGGGGGAGTTCGCTCATCGGTTGAAGGGCACTGGGGGTGGCAGGCTGCCGGCCCCGCCGCCGAGCAGCGAGCCCTGGATCGGCGCTGGCTGCACATGCAGCGCGGTGCGCATGGCCGAGGGCGGCGGCGAGACGGGCGAGCGCAGATTGCCCCCTTGGGCGTATTGGGCCGGCGGCTGGGCGCGGGGTGCGGGCTGGCTGGGGGCGGCGATGGGCGGCAGCGACGCCACCTCGGGCCGTGGGCGGGGCGCGGGGCG
>NZ_JAIEQY010000053.1 GCF_019747315.1 Roseococcus sp.
GGCCCCGCTGTATGCGGGGGGCGGAAGCGCGCAACATCGCTAGCGCCAGACAAAAATTATGGGCACCACCGGGCACCACGGGCGGCGATTTCGCCCAGCAACGCATTGATAAATCGACGCTTTGTCGCGCCTGCGGCTGGTGCCCTCGCGGGACCCAGGCACCGGCCCAGGCACCGGGCTGCTCGCCAGGCGATCCCATTGCCGGAGATACCCATGACGGAACGCACCAACTCCGCCCGGGAATTGGCTCGCCGCCTCGGGCTCAACCATACCTCCATCCTGAAGGCCGAGCGCGCCGGCCGTATCAGCCGCGACGCCGATGGCAGTTGGGATGTTGTGCGGGTTCGCCAGGACATGCTGGCCACGGCGACGCCCGGCCGCTCGCCGCTGGCCTCGCCCGTCGAGACAACTGCGATCGAGCGGCTCGCCTTGGCCCGCCTGGCCCTCAGCGTCGAAGCGCAGCGCGTCGCGCTGGACCAGGACAAGGGGCGGCTGATGGATGTCGTCACCGCCGACCATCGCATCGATGAGTTTGCCGCCGGCATGCGCGATGCGGTGCTGAACTGGCCGGCGCGCGTGTCGGGGCTGATTGCCGCCGAGATCGGGCGCGATCCGCATCTCGTGCAGACCATCCTGCAGGAGCAGATGAACGCGCTGCTGCTGGAGGTCGCCGATCGGCTCGCTCCGCCTGCTCGATAAATCGGGCGGGGAAATCGGGCGGCCGTGCCCGATTTATCGCACCCCACCTCTGACCTCGGATGGCTCCATGACGCTCCCCTGGATGGCGGCGAAGATCCTGCTGCGTCCGGTGGCGGAGCTGCGCCCGCATGCCGGAAACGCCCGCGTGCACAGCGCCGGGCAGCTGGAGCAGATCAAGGCCAGCATGCTGGCCTTCGGCTTCACCAATCCGCTGCTGGTGGACGAGGACGGCGTGCTGATCGCCGGCCACGGCCGGCTTGAGGCCGCGTCGGCGCTTGGCATGGCCAAGGTGCCGGTGATCGTGCTGCGGCACCTGTCCGCGGCGCAGAAGGAGGCGCTGCGGCTCGCCGACAACCGCATTGCGGAGAACGCGACCTGGGACCAGGCGCTTCTGCGGGATGCGCTCGCCGCGGTGCAGGCGGCGCAGGACATCGACATCGACCTCGCCGCGCTCGGCTTCTCGGCGGATGAGCTCGCGGACATCCTCGCGGCGGCTGGAGATGCCGTGTCCGACGGCGACGCGCCCGAGGCTCTGTCCGCGGATCCGTCCGAGGGGAGCGGTGCGGCTGGCGCGGCGGGTGCGGAGGAGACGGCGGAGGATCCCGCGGATGCCGATCCGGTTCCGCCGCGCCAGGTCGTCACCCGCCCTGGCGACCTTTGGCTGCTCGGCGAGCATCGCCTGCTCTGCGGCGACAGCACCGACGCCGCCAGCGTGGCGCGCGTCATGGGCGAGGAGCGCGCCGCGCTGCTGTTCACCTCGCCGCCCTACGGCAACCAGCGCAACTACACCACCGGCGGCGGCAACGATTGGGATGCGCTGATGCAGGGCGTGTTCCACCACCTCGACGCGGCCATGCGCCCGGACGGCCAGGTGCTGGTGAATCTCGGCCTGATCCACCGCGACAGCGAATGGATCCCCTACTGGTCCGGCTGGCTCGACTGGATGCGCGCCCGCGGCTGGCGCCGGTTTGGGCTATACACCTGGGACCAGGGGCCCGGCCTGCCCGGCGACTGGAACGGCCGCCTCGCGCCAGCCTTCGAGTTCGTGTTCCACTTCAACCGCCAGGCCCGCCAGGCGAACAAGATCGTGCCCTGCAAATGGGCCGGCACGCCGAACAAGGGGAGCGGGCTGCGCGCGGCCGACGGGACCATCTCGGAATACCAGCATGCGGGCCTGCCGGTGCAGGACTTCCGCATCCCCGACAACGTGCTGCGGCTGACCCGCCACAAGGGCCGCGGCATTGAGACGGAGCACCCCGCGGTGTTCCCCGTGGTGCTGCCGGAGTTCCTGATGCGCACCTACACCGACGAGGGCGACGTCGTGTTCGAGCCCTTCGGCGGCTCCGGCACCACCATCCTCGCCGGCCAGCGCAC
>NZ_JAIEQY010000212.1 GCF_019747315.1 Roseococcus sp.
GTCCCGCTGACGAACCTCGTCGCCGACCAGGTGATCCCCGAGCCGCTGGAGCCGCTGCGTTTCACCGCGCTGACGCCCTGCTTCCGCAGCGAGGCGGGCTCGGCCGGGCGGGACACGCGCGGCATGCTGCGCCAGCATCAGTTCAGCAAGGTGGAGATGGTCTCCATCACGCGGCCCGAGGACAGCGATGCCGAACACGAGCGCATGACGCGCTGTGCCGAGGCGGTGCTGACGGCCTTGGGCCTGACCTGGCGGCGGATGTTTCTCTGTGCGGGCGATACCGGATTTGGCGCCGCGCGGACCTATGACCTGGAGGTCTGGCTGCCGGGGCAGAAGGCCTGGCGGGAGATTTCCTCCTGCTCGAATTGCCGGGATTTCCAGGCGCGGCGGATGAAGTCGCGCTTCAAGCGCGGCAAGGAGATGGTGTTGCCGCATACGCTGAACGGCTCGGGCGTGGCCGTGGGGCGTGCCCTGATCGCGGTGATGGAAACCCACCAGCAGCCGGATGGAAGCATCCTGGTGCCAGGGGTTTTGCGCCCCTGGATGGGCACTGATGTGATCGGGGTCCGGGGCCTTTCGGCCCCGGCGGGTGCCGGGCAGAGCCCGGCTTAACTCTTGCCCGCGTAGCTCTTCCCCATCCCCTCCGCCGGGTCGGCCTGCGGCCCATAGGGCATGATCGGATAGCGCAGCCCCGCCTTGGACAGCCCGCGCAGCCCGGTCACCGCGCGCGCCAGATCGGCCGGCGGGCAGGCCATCAGCATCTCGTCATCGGCCACGCCGCCATAGCGGCGCTCGGCGTAGCAAGGGAGCGAGAGGCAGACGGTGCGGTCGCGCAGGGCGCGGCCCCAACTGTCGGCGCAGGCGCTCTCGCCGGTGATGGAGAAGTCGTAGCGCTGGTAGTTGCGCCATTGCAGCCCGTTGATGAAGAGGATCATCTGCGCCGGATTGGCGTAAAACAGGCAGATGTCTGGCGGGTCGAGCCGCGCCGAGCGCAGCGGCGAGACGACGAGGCCGTGATATTCCGGCGAGACACGCGGCATCTGCGCCTGATGCGCGGCCGAGGCCTCCAGGTTCTCGAACCAGACCCCCTCCATCTTGCGGCCGGAGAGGTAGAGCTCGGAGGGCGCATTCAACCCGATCACGCCGCCGCAATTGCTGAATTCGGGGACGTTGTCGTGGGTAATGGCCAGGGTGAAGCCGGCCAGCCGCGCCTGCGTCACCAACTGGCAGGTGGAGAATCGCTTGCCCGCGGTGGGGCGGCGCAGGCCGGGGATCTGCTCCATCTCCGCCTGGTCGCGGAAGAGCTTCATGCCGATGGGCAGGGTGCGCAGGCGCAGCAGGTCACTCAGGGCATTGGCTTGTTCGGCGATGGCGGCGGCGTTCAGCGGCGCCTCGGGCGATCCATCTGGCATGGCGTGTCTCTCCTGTTATTGTGATCAGGCTCGCACGGGGAATGGCCCGGCGGAAGCCAGGAGGTCGGCATGCGGTTGGGTCAGGCGGAAACGGGACGCCCCGGGGAGCGGCTGCGCGCCCTGCTCGCCACGCACAAGCCGCTGGTGGTGCCGGGCTGCTACAACGCGCTCTCCGCCCTCATCCTGGAGGAGGCGGGGTTCGAGGCGGTGTACATGTCGGGCTATGGCACCTCGATCGGCCTGCTCGGGCTGCCGGATGCGGGGCTGGCCACGCTCACCGAGATGACGCTGAACGCCAAGCTGATCGCGAGCGCGGTGCGCGTGCCGGTGATCGCCGATGGCGATACGGGGCATGGCAATGCCATCAACACCGTACGCTGCGTGGAGGAGTTCATCCGCGCCGGCGTCGCCGGCATTCACATCGAGGACCAGGTGGCGCCCAAGCGTTGCGGCCATGTGGCCGGGCGCGAGGTGATCGGCCGGGCGGAGGCCGTGGCGAAGATCCGCGCCGCCAGTGACACGCGCCGCGCCCTGGATCCGAGCTTCCTGATCATCGCGCGCACCGACAGCCGCGGGGCGCATCATGGCTCGCTGGAGGAGGCAATCTGGCGCGCCAATGCCTTCCTCGATGCCGGCGCCGACCAGGCCTTCGTGGAAGGCCC
>NZ_JAIEQY010000369.1 GCF_019747315.1 Roseococcus sp.
GCGGCGACCCTCTCCCAGCTACCGACGCGCAACCTTAGCCAGGAGGCGCGGCGATGAGTGGAGGAGTTACAAGCGCGCGGGGCCACCGGCCGGGCGTGAGGCGCGGGCTCGCCCTCGCGGCGCTGCTGGGCCTGGCCGCCTGCGCGGCTGAGGCTCCGCCGCCGTCCAGCCCGGCCGCGCCCCGCGCGGCCGCGGCCTGTGACGGCAATTTCCGCATCAGCAACGCCAGCTCTCGCCCCGTGCAGCGGATCTTCTGGCGGGATTCCGCGCTGACCGCCTGGGGCAGCGACCAGCTGCGGCGCGATGTACTCGATGCCGGCCGCAGCGCACCCTTCCGCGTGGCGACGCCGGGCCTCTACGACATCCGCATCCTGTTTCCCGATGGGCGGGCGATGGAGCGGCGGAACATCAACATCTGCTCGGGCCAGGTGGTCACCATCGGCAATTTCGCGATCAATGCCCCCTGACACGCCCCTCGGGGATTTTCCGTTCTGGCCCGATTTTCCGTTCTGGACGGAGGAAAAACTCCGCATCCAGGACACCGACCTGAACGGCCATGTGAACAACGCCTCCATCGCCGCGCTCTGCGAGGCGGGGCGCGGCGAGATCATCAGCGCCGTGGCCGGCACCCCGCGCGAGCGTGCGCTGGGCTCGGCGCTGCGGCGCGTCACCATCGAATACCTGGCCGAGGTGCATTACCCCGGTCTGGTGCGCATCGGCAGCGCCATCGCCAAGGTGGGGAACAGCTCCATCACCATCCGGCAATCGCTGTTCGAGCAGGGGCGCTGCTTCGCCACGGCCGAGAGCGTGATCGTCTTCACCGACCGGATTACGCGCCGCTCGGCGCCGATGCCGGAGGCCTGGCGCGAGGGCTTCGCCCGGCTGGGCTGAGCGTCAGCCGCGCCGCTCGGCCAGGAAGGCCGCCAGCAGCCCGAAGCCCACCGTCCAGAGCAGCCAGGCCGCCGCGCGGTGCAGGTCGGGCGAGAGGCCGCCATAGAGCCAGGGCGCCCAGGTGATCGCCATGCCGTCGCAGATGATGGCGACGGCCGAGCCAAGGGCCATGCCGAAGACGGTCTGCTCCCGCCGCAACCCGCCCAGGCGCCGGACCAGCCAGATGGTTGGCGGGTTGATGACGACCCCCATGGCGAAGGCCAGCACGGTCAGCCACCCGCCCGAAAAGACACCGAGCGGGATGGTCAGCCAGATCAGCACCGCGCCCGAAAACCAGAGCAGCAGCGCAAAACCCGCGACCCGCAGCGCTTGGGCCGGGCTGAGTGCAGGGGAGGTAGCGGGCATGGGGAACTCCGAAAATGTAGCGATCGCTACATTCATAGCCGGAGGCCCGGCGCGATGCTACGGAAAACACCATGACCATCCGCGAGGAACGCCGCGCCGCCGCCCTGGTCCGCATGGGCGAACACCTGCTGCGCGAGGGCCTGGCCGGTGCCAGCCTGCGCGCCCTGGCCCAGGCGGCCGGCACGAGCGACCGCATGCTGCTCTACTATTTCGCCGACAAGGATGAGATCCTGGCCGCGACGCTGGAGCACATCGCGGGCAAGTTGGCAGGGCTGCTGGATGCGGCGGGCTCCGGCGCGGTGCCGCGCGCCTATCCTGCCCTGCTCGCCGAATGCGCGATGGCCTTCCACCGGCCGGATTTCCAGCCCTTCATGTGGCTCTGGCTGGAACTCGCCGCAGCCGCCGCGCGGGGGCAGGAGCCGCATCGCGCCATAGCCGGCCGCATCGCCGATGGGTTCCTGACCTGGAGCGAAGCGCGGCTCGATGTGGCCGATCCGGCCGAGCGCGCGGCGCAGGCGGCGCTGCTGCTCGCCACGGTGGATGGGCTGGCCCTGTTGCAGGCGGTGGGCCGCGCTGGGCCTGCGGAGCATGCGTTGAAGGCTGCGCCGGCGCGGTGAGGGGCGCCTGCATACCTGGTTCTGAGAGCTACGGCTCATCAATAAAAGAGAGCCTCCGGCGGCTGGGGCCGAGGCCCCAGACCCCTTTTGTGGGGGACCGATCACTTTGAGAGTGGCGGACAAAATTTCGCCCGCACTGAAGTGTTGAGAAAATGGCGGTTGTCT
>NZ_JAIEQY010000388.1 GCF_019747315.1 Roseococcus sp.
ATGCCCTACCCTCTTCCCCATGAACCAGACCGAAATCACCGACTGGGCGCTCGCCAATGGCTGGCAGATCATCGCCGGCGCCCCCAGCCTCACCAAGCCCTCCCGCCCGAAGGAGGCCATTGTGCGCCTCGTCCTCAAGGCCACGGTGGTGCATCTCGAAGTGAAGAAGCCGGCCGGGCAGTGGCAGAAATTCGCGGGCCTGGCCTATGCCAAGATCACCGCGGATGAGGAGGGCATGCCGCTCGGCCTCGGCTTCGAGAGCATTCCCGGCTTCACCATGCTGATGCGCGAAAACAAGGACCGGCAGGTGTTTTCCGGCATGGGCTGAAACGCGCTGGACTCGCCCGGCCCCGCATGCCGCAATGCGGGAAAGGGGATCACCGATGCGCGCCTTTTCCATCCTGCTGCTCACGCTGCTCCTGCCGCTCTCGGCCGTGGCCCAGACGGGTTTGGCGCCCAGTTTTCCGCAGCGCCAGGTCCGCATCGTCGTGCCCTTCGCGGCCGGCGGTTCGGCCGATGTGATGGCGCGCCTCACCGCCCAGGCGCTGGCCGCGCGCTGGGGGCAGCCGGTGGTGGTGGAAAACCGCCTCGGCGCCGGCGGCCATGTGGGGGCCGAGCATGTGGCCCGCTTCACGCCCGATGGCCACACGCTGCTGCTCGGCAGCATCGGCATCCATGCGGCCAGCAGCGTCTATCGCAACCTCAGCTACAATCCGCGGACCGAGCTGGTGGGCGTCACCATGCTGGCCGAATTCCCCAATGTCATCATCGTGAACCCCGCCGTGCCCGCACAGAACCTGCGCGAACTGGTGGCGCTCGCCCGCCAGCGCCCGGGCGAGATCACCTTCGGTTCCGCCGGCAACGCCACTTCGACGCATCTGGCCGGTGAGCTTTTCATGCTCGTCACCGGGCTGCGCTTCATCCATGTGCCCTATCGCGGCTCCTCCCAAGCGCTGAATGATGTGATGGCCGGCAACATCCAGCTGATGTTCGAGAATCTGCCCACCGTGCCCCCCGTGCTGCGCGATGGCCGGGTGCGCGCCCTGGCGCTGACCAGCGCCGCGCGCTCCCCCGCCCTGCCGGAGGTGCCGACGGCGGCCGAAGCGGGGGTCGAGGGCTATGTCGCCACCGCCTGGTTCACCATCGGCGCCGCCGCCGCCACCCCCGCCCCCCTGCTGCAACGGCTGAACGAGGATCTGCGCGCCGTCCTCGCCACGCCTGCGCTGAGCGAGCGCTTCATCACCATGGGCGCCACGCCGCTCGGCGGCACGCTGGACGAGACGGCGGCCTTCCTGGCCGCCGAGACCACGAAATGGACGCGCGTCGTGGAAGCCGCCGGCATCCGCCTTGACTGAGATCGCCCGCGTCACGCTCGAGGTCGCCTCCGGCATCGCGCGTCTCACCTTCGACCATCCGCGCCGGCTGAACGCCATCACCGGCGCCATGTGGCGCGCCTTGCCCGCCCTGCTGGACCAGGTGGCCGAGGACCCCGCCATCCGCGTGCTCATCCTGCAAGGGGCCGGCGACCGTGCCTTCTGCACCGGCAACGACATCTCCGAATTCGAGGCGATCCGCGCCGATGCTGCGCAATCCGCCGCCTACAACACGCTCCAGGCCGAGGTGGCGGCGCGCATGGCCGCCCTGCCCAAGCCCGCCATCGCCGCCATCCATGGCCATTGCCTGGGTGCGGGGCTGGAGCTCGCCTTGCAATGCGACCTGCGCTTCGCGAGCCCCGAGGCGCGGATGGGCGTGCCCGCGGTGCGCCTGGGCCTGCCCTATCGCTGGGAGGATATCGCCAAGCTGGTGGACGTCATCGGCCTGGCCCAGGCCCGGCTGATGGTGCTGACGGGCCGCCGCTTCGAGGGGGTGGCGCTGGAGCGCATGGGCCTGGTCACCCAACTCCTGCCCGATCGCGCCGCCATGCTGGACGCCACGGCCGCCGCCGCCGCTGACATGGCCGAGGCCGCGCCGCTCGCGCTGCGCGCCGCCAAGGCCGCTTTTACGGAGCTGGCGCGGCGGGACGCCCCGCCCGATTTCGCCCGCGCCCAGGCCCTGGCCGATGGCTGCTACGACAGCGCCGATTACGCCGAAGGCCGCGCGGCCCGGCGCGAAGGGCGGCCGCCGCGCTTC
>NZ_JAIEQY010000117.1 GCF_019747315.1 Roseococcus sp.
GCCGCTGCCGCCGGGGCCACGGTGTTCATCCTGCTGCGGCTGGAGGGCGTCTGGCGGGAACCGGCCTTCCTGGCGGGGGCGCTGACCTGCTTTGCGATCCGCGCCGCGGCGATCCAGTTTGGGTGGAGCCTTCCGGGGTATCGGGCGCGGGCGGGACGGGATTATCCGAAGTAAAAGGGCCTCCGGCGGCTGGGGCCCCATGCTGAAAGAAGGGGGGGCCAGACCCCAACACTTAAGGAATGGGGTCTGGGGCCCGCGGCCCCAGCCGCCGGAGGCCTCTTTTACTTCTTGTTCAACCACTTCTTCGCGACCCGGCACGCCACCGTAAAGGCCGGGTTGAACACATTCCCCACATCATACCGCACCACCATCCCCATCAGGTGGCTCGCGGCGCGCGCATCCAGCCCGTAATCCTCGCCCAGCCAGCGCTGCATTTCCGTCGTTGCGTGTTGCAGCGCCTGGTCCAGCGGGCGGGCATTGCCGAGGGTGACGAGGTCATCCGCCGTTTCGGCCCGCGGCCAGGTGATGCGGCGCTTCAGCACGGAGAGGCGCACCTCCATCTCGAAGGAGGTCTCGATGCCGGTGCCGGTGATTTCGCCATCGCCCTGGCAGGCATGGCCATCGCCCAGATAGAACAGCGCGCCGGGCACCGAGACAGGGAACCAGGCCGTCGTGCCCGGGGCAAAGAGCCGGTAATCCATGTTCCCGCCATGCGGGCCGCTGGTGGCGGTGGAAATCGCCTCGCCGCCCGCCGGCGCCACGCCGAAGCAGCCGATCATGGGGGCGAGGGGCGGGGCGAAGCCTTCCAGGCCGGGTGGGGTCTCCTGCAGGCGGACCGTGCCCTCATTGGCGTTGATCTCCCAGATGGCGCGCTGCTGCTTCGGGCGGTCCAGGATGGCGGCGGGCTCCAGCACGGTGAGCGCGAGGGGCGAATAGGTCCAGCCGGTGCGTCGGCTCGGCGTCAGGCGGATGATCTCGACCGCCAGCGTATCGCCGGGTTCCGCGCCTTCGACGAAGAAGGGGCCGGTCATCGGATTGGGGCGGCTGGCGATGGCGACCTCATGCGCGTCGAGGCCCGAGGCATCCACCGTATCCGTCACCAGCGTGTCGCCATCGGCCACCGTGAGGCAGGGTTCCGCCGTGCCGAGCGTATTGTGATAGCGGGTCGGGCGGAAGCGATGCGTGGTCATGAGGGTCTCCAGCGGGGCGTGAGGGCGCAGCTTGGCCCGGATTGCGCCCAGGGTGCAAAGCGCCGGCCCTTGGCGGGCATGGCATCCGCCCCTTATCTATCGCGATGGCCGCACCTGCTCCTGTCTTCGACAGCCCCGATCCCTCCTTCGGCGATCTCCTCGCCGCCCGCCCCGCGCTCGCGATGGATTCCATCGCCGGGCTGCTGGTGGAGGAGGTTCCTCTCGCCCGCATCGCCGATGTCGTCGGCACGCCCACCTGGGTCTATTCCGCCACCACGCTGCGCCGCCGCGCGCGGTCGCTCATCACGGCGCTGGCGGATGCGGGGCTCGATGCCTCGATCCATTTTGCCACGAAATCCAACCCGGCGCTGGCCGTGGTCAACCTGCTGCACCAGGAGGGCCTCGGCGCCGATGTGGTGAGCGAGGGCGAGTTGCGCGCCGCCCGCGCGGCCGGGGTGCCGGCCGATGCGATCGTCTTCTCCGGCGTCGGCAAGACCGAGCGCGAGATGCGCCTGGCCCTGGCCGAGGACATTCTGCAGCTCAACATCGAATCCGCCGAGGAGGCGGAGATGCTGAGTGCCGTTGCCGCCGCCATGGGCAAGCGCGCCCGCTGCGCGCTGCGGGTGAACCCGGATGTGGACGCCAAGACCCATGCCAAGATCACCACGGGCCTGACGGAGAACAAGTTCGGCGTACCCATCGCCATGGCGCCCGCGCTCTATGCCCAGATGTGCGCGCTGCCCGGCCTCGATCCGGTGGGGCTGACGGTGCATATCGGCAGCCAGATCGCCCAGGGCGTTTCTTCCTATTTCGCCGCCTATCAGCGCCTCGGCCAATTGGTGCGGGAATTGCGGGCGGCGGGGCATCCCGTGTCGCGGGTGGATTGCGGCGGCGGGCTTGGCATTCCCTATCGCGACGAGACGCCGGGTTCGCCGGCCGCGCTGGC
>NZ_JAIEQY010000372.1 GCF_019747315.1 Roseococcus sp.
TCCTTCACCACATCGAGGCTGGTGCTGCCCTTGAGGAAGGAGCGGCGCTTCTCATACTCGGCCTGGTTCATGCGGCCCGAGGTGACGGAGCGCTGCCAATTCGCCTCGCAACGCGCCAGGCCCTTGTCCAGCGCCTCCTGCGTGGTTTCCACGATGGTGACGGGGATGCCGACATTGGCGAAGTTCATCGCGATGCCGCCACCCATGGTGCCGCCGCCGATGACGACGGCGTTCTTGACCGGCGTGCCCTGCACATCCTCGGGCAGGCCGGGGACGCGCACCGCCTCGCGCTCGCCGAAGAAGATGTGGCGCAGCGCGAAGCTCTGCTCACCGGCGACGAGCTTCTGGAACAATTCCCGCTCCAGGTTCAGCCCATCCTCGAAGGAATGGGTGATGGAGGCGCGCACGGCGGCGGCGCAGCCCTTCGGGCTTTCCTGCCCGCGCGTGCGCTTGAGCAGCGCGGCGGCCGCGGCGTCGAAGGCGGCGAGGTCGGCGCCCTTGATCTTGTCCTCGCGCTTGCGGGCGAGCACGAAGCTGTCCCCCGCATGGGCGCGGGCCCAGGCAATGGCCGAGGCCTCCAGCGGCGCATCCACCACGGCGTTGATGACGCCGAGCTTGGCGGCTTCCGTCGCCGAAATCGGCTCACCCGTCACGATGATCTTCAGCGCGGCCTCGGGGCCGATCAGGCGGGGGAGGCGCTGCGTGCCGCCGGCGCCGGGGACGAAGCCGCGCTTCACCTCGGGCAGGCCCACCTGGGCGGAGGCCACGGCCACGCGCGCATGGCAGGCCAGCGCCAGTTCCAGTCCGCCGCCCAGCGCCGAGCCATGGATGGCGGCGATGACCGGCACCTTGCAATTCTCGATCGCGTCGAAGACCTCGGGCAGGCTCGGCGGCTGGCGGGGCTTGTTGAACTCGGTCATCTCGGCGCCGGCGCAGAACATGCGGCCATCACCGATCAGCACGATGGCGCGGGCACCTTCCTTCACGGCGGCCGCGATGCCCGCATGCAGCCCCGCGCGCACGCCGGTGCGCAGCGTGTTCACCGGCGGATTGGCAATGCGCAGGATGTGGATGTCGCCGTCGCGGTCATGCTCGACGAAGCGCTCTTCGGCCATGGACTCTGGTTCCCCGATCTTTCTTGTCTCGGGGATTGTCCGGCCGGGGCCGCGTGGCTGTCAACGGGGCGGGGCGCATGCCAGGGCCGGCGGGATGGCGCCCGCCGGCCCTGATGGCTCAGCCGATGCGGATCGGCGTCAGATCCTGGAACCAGCTCTGCGCCTGGACGAATCCCTGCACGCGCCGGCTCATCGCCCGCGGGTTGAGGTCATGCGCCACGAACAGGAACAATGCGTCATCCACCACGCGGGCATGCAGTTCGGAGAGCAGCGCGGCCTGCCGTGCGGGGTCGAACTCGTTGTAAACGCGGGTCATGATGTCGTCATACCAGGGGTCGCTGAAATAGCCCCAATTGTTGGCCGCCGGCGGCACCATGTCGCTCTTCAGGAAGCGGACCAGCGCGGTGAAGGGATCGAGCGCCGCATAGCTGATGTTGATGGCGCTGATGCCCCGGTTGGAGGGCGCCCGCGCGCCGTCGCGCCAGATGCCCAGCAGCGCGTTCCACTCCAGCACCTCGAAGGTCACCTCGATGCCGATGTCGCGCAGATTCTGCTGGATGGCCTCGTTCATCGGCAGGGGCTGCATCTGGCCCGAGCCGGAGGGCGAGATGCCGACGCGCGTGCGGATCGGGTTCTGGCGGGAGAAGCCGGCCTCCGTCATCAGGCGGCGCGCGGCGGCGACATCGGTGCGGATCGGCTCGCGGGGCGTGCCGTGCCAGGGGTGGCCGGGCGGCAGCAGGCCGGCGCCGGGCACCATCATGTCCCCCAGCATGGAGCGCATGCCGGCGCGGTCGATCGCCATGTTCGCGGCCTTGCGCACCCGGATGTCCCGCCAGGGCGAGCCCTCGGACATGTTGAGGTGCCAGGTCCAGTTATGCGGGTAGCTGTTGGCGACGATGGTCATCCCCGCCTGCCGCAGCGCCGGGATGGCGTCAGGCGGCGGGGCCTCGATGAAATCCACCTGGTTGGAGCGCAGCGCCGCCACCCGGGTATTCGCCTCGGGCAAAGGCAGCAGGATCAGGCG
>NZ_JAIEQY010000066.1 GCF_019747315.1 Roseococcus sp.
TCAATCGGGCGCGTCAATCATCCACGCGCGGTCAGAAAGCCCTTCGCCCCCGCGCCCAGCACGCGCGGCAGATGCGTGTAGATGTAGCGGCACCCGCTCGCCAGCACCTCGGGAAGGGTTTCGGTCGTCGCTGGCATGCCCGGCGTCAGGCTGGCGGCGCAAATGCGGCCCAGCGTCGCCTCGATGGCGGCCGCCACCTCCGGCGCCTTGGGGTTGCCCGGATGCCCCATGGACTGCGAGAGGTCGGAGGGGCCGATGAAGAAGACATCAATGCCGGGAACCTTCAGGATCTCCTCGGCATTGGCGATGGCTTCTTCATGCTCCAGTTGCACGCAGACCAGCGAATGCGCGTTCGCCTGCGCTGCGAAGTCCGGCATCTTGGCGCCCATCCCCCAGCGATCCGGGCGCGTTCCCGCCGCCAGGCCGCGCCCAGCCCCAGGGCCAAATTTCACGGCAGCGACGGCGCGGCGCGCATCCTCGGCCGTGTTGATGTGCGGGATCTGCACGCCCGCCACGCCGCGGTCCAGCAACTGCTGGATATCGGCCGTGGCATTGCTGCGCGGCCGGCCGATGGCGGTGATACCCACCGCATCGGCCGCCATGCACATCAGCTCCACATCGGCCAATGAGAGCGAGCCATGCTCGCAATCCAGCAGCACCCAGTCGAAGCCTGCATGGCCGAGCATTTCCACGATGGGGGCCGAGGGGAACATCAGCGAACAGCCCAGCGCCGGCCGGCCCTCGGCGAACAGCGCCTTCATGCGGTTGGTCATGCGACGCTCCCGGTCGCCAGCGCCCGCGCCCAGAGCGGCCAGCCAAGCTCCGCGGCACGGCGCGCAGCCGCATCCCAGTCATATTCCAGCGCCAGGAGCTCCGCCCCCCAGCGCCCCTTGCGGCGCGTCAGCACGGCATAGCGCGCATGGGGCGAGCGCGGCTCCAGGCTCGCGGCCGTGGGCGAATCCGCGAAGACGGGGCAGCCCACGCTGCCGGGATTCAGGATGACCCCGCCCCCGGGCCGCATCACCAGGGCCTGGCGGTGCGAATGCCCGCAGAGCAGCACGGGCGCCGCCGTGCCCACCAGCCGCTCCGCCAGCACGGCGCGGCGGGCCGGCGCCAGACGGCCATCCTCCGTCACCTCCTCCAGCAGATAGGCGCTGTCATCGGCCGGCGTGCCGTGCACGGCCAGGATGTCCGGCGTGAATTGCAGCGTGGCGGGCAGGGCGTGCAGGGCGGCGCGCTGCGCCTCATCCAGCGCCGCGCGCGCGAAGAGGCCGGCGGGGGGCATCTGTGCCTCGGGCCGGTCCAGGATCCAGCGGTCGTGATTGCCGCGCACGGTGGGGATGCCGAGGTCCGCCAGCAATTCGAAGGTCTCGCGCGGCCAGAGCGGCCCGGCCACGCAGTCGCCCAGGTTGATGGTCCCGTCCACGCCCCGGCTCGCGAGGTCCGACAGCACGGCCTCCAGCGCCATGAGGTTGCCGTGGATGTCGGAGATGACCGCGATGCGTTCCATCAAAGGTTCCGCCGTTCCGCGCGCAAGGTGCCGAGCCCGATGCCGGTCGCCTCGAAGCCGCCATCCACCGCCAGCACCTGGCCCGTGATGTAGCTGGAGCGCTCGCAGCAGAGGTAGAAGATGGCATCCGCCAATTCGCCCTCCAGCCCGTAGCGGTTCAGCGGCATGGCGGCGTGGTAGTCGGCGCGGATTTCGGGGGTGTGGACGGCCTTGGCCATGGCGGTCTCCACCGGGCCGGGCGCCACGGCATTCACGCGGATGCCCAGCTGCGCCAGCTCCACCGCCTGCTGCTTGGTCAGGTGCATCAGCGCCGCCTTGCTGGTGCCGTAGGCGACACGCAGCGTGGAGGCGCGCAGGCCAGAGATGGAGGCGATGTTCACGATGGCGCCGCCACCGCCCTCGGCCATCAGCGGCACGGCCGCCTGCACCATCAGGAAGGGGCCGGTCAGGTTGACGGCGAGGACGCGGTTCCAATCCTCCAGCGTGGTCTCCAGCAGCGGCTTGAAGATCGCGATGCCGGCATTGTTCACCAGCGCATCCAGCCGGCCGAAGCGCTCGGCTGTGCGGCGGATGGCCTCGGCCACGGCGGCGGGGTCGGAGACGTCGCAAAGCAGTTCCAGCACGGGCGAGGCCAAGGGGGAGGCCAAGGGGGAGG
>NZ_JAIEQY010000290.1 GCF_019747315.1 Roseococcus sp.
TGGCGCGGCCTGGCCCGTTGGCGCAGCCTGGCCCGGCGGCGCAGCCTGGTTGGGGCTGACCGCCTGGCTGCCGGCGGGCCGCGCCTGGCCCGGGGCGTCGCGCGTGATGGGCTGGCCGGCCGCGCATTGGGCCAGGCACTGGCGCTGCTCAGGGGCTGGTGCGCCTTGGCCCACCCGGCAGGCGACGCGGCAGGCATTGCTGGGCTGTTGCGCCAGGGCGGGGATGGGGGCGGCGGCCAGAACGGCCAGCATGAGGAAGAGCCGGCGCATCAGTCCAGGGCCGTCGCCGGTCCCTTCGGCCGTGCCACCGAGTTCCACGCGTTGCGAATCACCTCGGAGACCGATTCGGGCGCGGGCACCCCCTTCAGCACATGCTGCTCTTCCGAGCGGCCCTCCATGCTCTTGATGACCACATCGCCGATGCCGACGATGCGGTGGTAGAGGCTCTGCTTCACCACGACATCCCGGATGCGGAAGATCTCGATATCGTCGCTGGTCTTGGTCCAGAAGCCCTGGCGGATGGTGATCCGCTGGTCGGTCACGGTGATGCGCTGCCGGCCCAGGAAGGGCAGGCCCAGCAGCAGGAAGGAGACGGCACCCCAGACGATGCCGAAGCTGCGCTTCGACTCATAGGTCTCGAGCAGAAGGGTTTCCGGTTTGGGAGGGCTCATGCGGGGAGGATGGGGCGGCTGCGGGCTGCGCGCAACGGGGTTATCAGTGATAGCATCAGGCAATCATGCGTCTGCCTGTTCTCCTTTTCCTGATGCTTTGGGGCCCGGGGGCCTGGGCCCAGGGATTGCCGCGCAATGCCCTGGCGGACCGGACGGAAACCCGCGGGGCCGGGCGCCTGGTGGAAACCCGCTCTGCCCGCCCGGCGCGGGTGAGTGCCGCCGCGCTGGCCTCGGCGCGGGCCTATCTCTGCCCGAATGGCGGCACGCCGCAGGGCCGGGGGCGCTGCATGCGAGGCCCCGGAATCGGCGCGGCGGGCACTGGTTGGCTCGGCGATGACCCATCGGTGCGCAACTGGGACCAGGGCCTGGCGCCGCCCAACCGCGCCCAGGCGCCCTGCCCGCCGGGCACCACGGCCATGCCCGCGCGGGATCAGCCCCATGTCACGCGCTGCGTGGCGGGTTGAGCCAATCCTCCAGGGCGCGGCGCACCGCGTCGGGTGCCTCCATCGTTGGCAGATGGCCGCAGCCCGCGAAGCTCACGCGGCGCGCGCCAGGGATCAGCGCGGCCATCTCGTCATGCAGGGCGGGCGGGGTCAGGGCATCGGCGTCGCCGCAGGCGACCAGCGTGGGGATGGTGATGCGAGGCAGGTCGCCGCGCGAATCCGGGCGGCCCATGATGGCGCGCTGCTGGCGGAGAAATCCCTCGACGCCGACGCGCTCCGCCATCTCCATCACCTCGGCGGCGAGTGGCCCATCGAGGCGGGAGGGGTGCAGCAGCAGCGGCAGGAGTCGAGGGGTGACCCCCTTGAAGGCGCCGCGGCCGGAGAGCGCGATCAGGTCCAGCCGGCGCTGCGTCTGCTCGGGCGTATCGGCGCGGGCGGATGTGTCGAGCAGCGCGAGATGGGAGACGCGCGGCCCGGCCTGGCGCCAGACCTCCTGCGCGACATAGCCGCCCATGGAGAGCCCCGCCACGGCGAAGCGCGCCTCGCCCGCCATCAGCTCCAGCGCGCGGGCCGCCATGGCGGCGCCGGTGTCATCCCGCGTGAGATCGGCGATGCGCGGCGTGGTGCCGGCGGGGATGCAATCGCGCCAGAGGCGGGCATCGCAGAGCAAACCGGGCAGCAGCAGGAGGGGAATGGCCATGGGCGGGGAATAAATCGCGGGCGGGGCCAGCGCAATTGGTGGGTTTCAGGTTGCAAGCTGCCGGTTTCAGGCGCATATGCGGCGGGTTGATGAAGAGGGCGGCAGGTCCGCCCGAGCGACCATGCGCCTTCCGCGCGGGTCCCCTTGGCCAGGATGCCCCATTTTGAACGAGACCACCCCGAACGCCACCCCGGCGACCGATACGCCCGGAGAAGGCACGCCCGTTGCCGACGCGGTCCTGCTGCCCGCCGCTGAAGCGGCCGAACCGGTCGAGACCACGGCGATGGCCGAAGCGCCAGAGGCCGATGCGCCTGCCGCGCCGGAACCCGAAGCTGTCGCTGCCGGATCGATCGCCG
>NZ_JAIEQY010000026.1 GCF_019747315.1 Roseococcus sp.
CTGGGCGCGAGAGGCCAGAAGGAGGTAGCAGACGAAGGAGCCACACACAGCGAATGACGATCTGCGCGAAGACCGCTGAAGGTACTATCGCGCCGTCGTCGATTTTTGGGTTGGGCCACGCGCCTCCAAGATGATCATGGGCATCGTCCTCCTTCGCCGCTTCTTGAACCCGCGCCCATACGATGGTTGCCGCCATGGCTCATGCATCGCCTCGCCGCCTCACGATCGCCCCAGCCAGCAGCAACACCCCTTCCGCAGCGAAAGCGAGCGCTGCCGTCGCCGCAGCGCCCTGCACGACCATAACCTGGTTCTGGTTTTGCAACCCCAAGACGATTGGTGTGCCGAGCGTCGTCGCGCCGGCCAGCGCACCCACCGCGGCCGTGGCGACAGAGAGCACCAGCGCCACCCTCAACCCGTCCTGCACCACCGGCCAGGCCAGTGGCAATTCCACCTCGACGAGGATGCCGAACGGCGGCAGGCCCATCGCCTCCGCCGCCGCGCGAGCCTCGGGTGCCACCGCCTCCAATGCGCCGATGGTCGCGCGCAGAATCGGCATGATGCCGTATAGCAACAGGGCCAGCGCCGTCGGCCAGAGCCCGAAGCCGAACGCCGGCACGGCCAGCGCCACCACCACCACCGGCGGCACCGCCTGCGCCGCCGCGGCGAACGCATCCACCATCGGTCGCAGCGCAAGCCCTGCCGGACGCGTCACGCCGATGCCGAGCACCAAGCCCAGCACGGTTGCCGCCGCGGCCCCTGCCAGCGCCAGCCCGCCATGCGCCATCGCCAGCCACAATAGCCGCTCCGCCGGGAACGGCGTCGCCGTCTCGCCGATGGCGCGGGCCAGCAGCGCAGCGCCCTGCGGCGCGGCCAGCAGCGACAGCAGCAGGGCCATCAGCAGCGGCGGCAGCGCCCGCCTCATGCCTGGCGCAGCACTGCATCGGCGTGAAGTGAGCCCCCAGCAAAGGCCAACACATTGCACTTGCTCTCAGCCATCAGCGAGAGCGCATCGGCAAGGCTTGCTTCAGCCGGGAGCTCCGGCGCGCCTTGCGGCGCCGGCCCAGCCTGCAAGGCCAGCGTCGCCGGCAGCAGCGCAAGCCGCTGCAGCCCGGGCTGTTTCCCGCCCAGCAGCTCTCGCGCAAAGGCATCGGCGCCGGGCGCGACCAGCGCTGCGGGTGCGCCGACAGTTACCACGCGGCCAGCGCGCAGCACGACCAGCTTGGTGCCGAGTTCAAGCGCCTCCTCCGGATCATGCGTGACCAGCACGATGGTCTTGCCGGTGGTGCGATGGACCCGCCGCAACTCAGCGCGCAGGTCTCGCCGGGTGATTGGGTCTACCGCACCGAAGGGCTCGTCCATCAACAGGATGTCGGGATCGGCGGCAAGGGCCCGGGCGATCCCGACTCGCTGCGCCTGCCCGCCCGAGAGCGAGTGTGGCAGGCGCGCTGCCAATTCGGGGGCCAGATGCAGCAAGGCCATCAATTCCGCTGTGCGCGCCGCGATGCGTGGCCGGTCCCAACCGCGCAGGCGTGGCACGATGCCGATGTTCTCCGCGACGCTGCGATGCGGAAACAACCCCACTGACTGCATCGCATACCCAATGGACTGCCGCAGCTTCGCCGGATCCAGTCGCGCCACATCCTCGCCGCGCACGCGCACCACGCCACGGTAGGGCGCGGCCAGGCGGTTGATGAGGCGCAACAGCGTCGTCTTGCCTGAGCCGGAGGGCCCGACCAAGGCGCAGAGCTCCCCTGCCCCGATTTCCAGGCTTACGCCGCGGAGCGCCTCGGCGGCGCCGAAGCGGACGACAACATCCTCGATAATGATCACGTCCGGCGCTCCGCGGCGCCGACAACCGTATCGGCCACCAGCGCCAGCGCCACGATCGGCAGCGCGCCGAGCAGCATCAGGTCGGTGGCGAATTGCGCCAGCCCTTCAAAGACCAGTGCGCCAAGGCCGCCGGCGCCCACCAGCCCGCCTAGCGTCATCAAGCCGATCGCCTGTACCAGCGCCACGCGCAGCCCGCCGATAAAGACCGGCAGGGCGAGCGGGATGCGCACCTCCCAGGTGACGCGCGTCTCGCCCATGCCCATCGCGCGGGCAGCGGCGACCGCATGGGGATCGGCCGCGGCGAGCCCGCCGAGCACGCTGCGGAACAGCGGCAGGGTCAGGTAGGCCGT
>NZ_JAIEQY010000176.1 GCF_019747315.1 Roseococcus sp.
CATATCTGGCCCTATGACGGGAATTTCCTGTCACCGCGGCACCTCGCCATCCTGCATTTCAAGTTCCTGCCCAATGTCGCGGATCGCATCCAGCGCGCCCTGGCGCAGAAGAATTACTGGGGCGGCAGCGCCGAATACCGCTGCTACCATGAGGTGCTGAGCCAGGCGCCGGAGTTGAGCCTGCATGGCCCGGTCAGCGCCCGCTACACCTCGCCCGAGGGGCTGCTGGCGCAGGGGCTGATCGCGCGGCTGGACTGGCCGCGCGCGACGGGCCGGGCGCATGCGCTGCTGGCGGCCGCCCGCACGCATCGCGCCGCGCTGGCCGCCGCCCTGCCCTTCACGCCCCATGCGCCGGAACCACCCCCCGCGCCACCGCCGCCGGCCGCCGAGCCGCAGCGGGTGAGCCTGGCCACGCCGCCGCCCAAGCCCCCGGCCGGCGAGGGCGAGGCCACCACCATCCGGCCCGAGACCCCGGTTGCCCGGGCACGGGATGGGCGCTTCACCGTCACGGTCAATGAATACCGCTCCAAGCCACCCACCTACCGCCATTTGGATCTCACCATCCCCGACCTGCCGTTGAAGGATGGGCAAAGCGTGGCGGTCCGCTTCAAGCTGGGGCTGAGCGGCGTGGCGCCGCGGCTGGAATTCCGCCCGGGGCCCAGCTGGCCGCTCTTCGCCAAGGCCTGGCCGGGCGAGGAGGCGGATCATTTCGGCCCGGTCTTCCGCGTCGGCCCCGGCGGCCCCCGCGCCAAGGTGATGGCGCTGATCCCCGAGGCAGCGGACCGCGCGGCCATCGCCGCCATCATCGCCCAATTGCCCGACATCGTGGCGGCGGTGCTGCCGCAGCTGCCGCTGAAATCCGAGGATATCGTGCTCTTCTCCCGCGCCGCGGTCGAATTGCCGGCGGCCCTTTCGTGAACGATCAGCCGGTCACCGAGGCCGCCCTGGCGGAGCTGCTGGGCATCCACCTGGCGGAGGTGGAAGCGCGGCTGGAGGCCTGGGGCAGCGCGCTGCAGCGCGGCATTCCTGCCACGTCCGGCCCTGCCCCCCTCCTGGAGCCGCCGGCCCCACCCCGCCCCGAATGGCGCCTCGCCCCGATGGCCGAAGAGGATTTCACCACCGGCTGGGCGGGCTGGGTCCACCATCAGGCGGTGCGCCTCAAGCCGGGCGGCGAGGTGGAGCTGCGCCAAGCGGAGAGCACGCCTGGTGTCAGCTCGGCCTGGCGCGTTGCGCCCGGCGGCACGCTGCTTTGCCTTGGGGTGACGCTCGGGCTCGCGGAGCGGGCGCGCGGCATCCAGCCCGTGCTGCGCCTGGTGAATGAGCGCGGCCAGTCGCTCGGCCCGGACATGCCTCTGCCCGATGGCAGTTCCGAGCATGTCTTCTACGTTCCGGTGCGGACCCAGCGCATCCGCGCCCATCTGCTGGCGCTGCGGCCGGAGATGGGGCTCGGCTTCACGCTGCGGCGGGTCGCCTGGTCCCGGCTGGAGGGTGAGAGCCACCGGGCGCGGCTGCGGCATGATCTGGGGGCGCCGGTCATCGCCTCCATGGCCTCCATCCCGGACCGGCGGGCCCTGCTGGAGGATGCGGTGGCCAGCCTGCTGCCGCAATGCGACCGCGTGCGGGTCTTCCTGAACAACTACCCCGACGTGCCCGAGTTCCTGAACCATCCGCGCGTGGATATCCGCCGCTCGCAGGACTGGGACGACAAGGGCGATGCCGGGAAATTCGGCTGGGTGGATGTGCTGGAGGAGCCCGGCTACCGGATCATCGTGGATGACGACCTGATCTTCGCGCCGCATTTCGCCCGCCACATGGTGGAGGGGCTCCGGCGCCAGGGGGATGCGGCCTTTGTCGCGCTGCATGGCGTGCTGCTGCGCCAGCCCGTCTCGGCCTATTACGCGCCGGAATCCCGCAGCACCTTCCATTTCGGCAATCCGCTGCGGGGCGACCGCACGGTGCATGTGCTCGGCACCAACGCCTTCTGCACGCATAGTGATTTGCTGAAGCTGCGCTGGGCGGATTTCGGGCACCGCAACATGGCCGACATCTTCGTGGCGCTGCACGCCCAGCGCCACCGCATTCCGATGATCGCCCTCGAACGCCCGCGCCACCTCGCCTGGCAGAATGAGCAGGAGGGCGGCTTCGACACGATCTACGACCATTCGCTGAAGGCCACGCGCTCGCGCTTCGATTCCTCGCTGGTGCAGGAT
>NZ_JAIEQY010000124.1 GCF_019747315.1 Roseococcus sp.
CCAGCGCTGAGGCGGCGGGTCCAGCTTCCGGCGCCCGCGATGAACTAGCGCGAACGATGTCGTCGCTGATCATGAGAGCGAACGCGCCGAAAATATTTCGATCTCGAGGTCCGTCCATCGCCACATCTATATGTGCGCGGAGCATAGACATCAAGGCAAACCCTGCTCCTCTTCATCCACGCGGCGGATGGAGAAAGCCTCGATTTTAGAAGGGTTTTCGAAGAGCTTCGACTGATCCAACGCGCCAAAAAATAGTCCCCGGGTCATCAAGACGGGAACGGATCGATACCTGGCGGCTATAGAACAGGTCTCTCCGCTCGGAATCGCCGTAGGTTGCGCCCAAGCATAACCGCGCGTCAGCATCGTCATCTTGATGGCTTGGAAGCAGTGATCGATTTCATCAGCTGCGTCGATCGTTAGGCCGTGCCATCCTTCAACTGGTGCGGACTTGGCTGTGGCCTGAGGGATGGAGGATAGGATGATCGAACGTCGAACGCTGGTGGCGGCCGTCGCGGCGCTGACCGCGGGCCCCGCGCGCGCGCAGGGCCGGGAGGCGCGCATCGTCGTCGCCTCCAAGCTCGATACCGAGGGACAATTGCTCGGCAACCTGATCGTGCTGGCGCTCGAGCGTGCGGGCCTGCCGACGGAGTCGCGGCTTGCACTTGGCCCGACGCGCATCGTGCGCGGCGCGCTGATCGCGGGCGAGATTGATCTCTATCCCGAATACACGGGCAATGCGGCGTTCTTCCATCGGCGGGAAGACGACGCGGCATGGCGTGATGGCGAGCGCGCCTTCGCCCTCGCCGCCGAACTTGACCGCGCCCAGGGCCTCATCTGGCTCGATCGCGCCAAGGCCAACAACACCTGGGCCATCGCCGTGCGACGCGATGTGGCGACACGCGAGCGCCTGGCGACGATGAGCGATTTCTTCGCCGCCGCAGGGCGGGGCGCGCTTCGCCTCGCCGCGTCCGCCGAGTTCGTCGAAAGCCCCGCCGCGCTGCCGGCTTTCGAACGGACCTATGGCGCAACCTTCCCGCGCGAGCGCATCATCGTGCTCCCAGGCGGCGACACTGCGGTGACGATGCGCGCGGCGGCGCAGGGCATCTCCGGCGTGGATGCAGCAATGGTCTACGGCACCGATGGCGGCATCGCGGCGCTCGACCTCGTGGTCATGCAGGACGATCGCGGCGCGCAGATCGTTTATGAGCCCGCACCGGTGGTTCGCGCCGCCGTGCTGGAGCGCTTCCCGGCGATCCGCCCGGCGCTGGCGCCTGTCTTCGCCTCGCTCGACATGGCCGGGTTGCAGCGCCTCAACGCCAAGATCGTGGTCGAGGGGCGGCCAGCCCGCTCGGTCGCGCAGGAAATGCTGGCGATGATACGCGGGTGAGGCTCGCGGTCGCGCTGCCGGCTGGGCTGGCGCTGGCCGCCCTTCTGCTGCCGCTGCCCTGGCTGATGGTGGCGCCAAACCGCTTGCTGCCGGGCGTACCCCTGCCGGCGCTCGACGCTCTGGGGTGGCAGACGGCGTCCGCCGGCCTTCTGATCCTCGCTGCGCTGCCGCCGCGGATGCCTGCTCCTATGGCGGCCTGCGCTGCGCTCGCCGCCCTTCTGCTGCTCACGGCGGCGACGGGGATGGCGGCGGAGCACGCGCTAGAGGGCCGCTCCGCAGCGGCGCGGGCCGGGTTCGGCATTGGTTTCTGGCTGGCGCTGGCGGGTTCGCTGGCGCTCTTCCTGGCGCGGGCTGCGCTGCTGGGAACCGTAGGACGGGTTGCGCTGATGCTGGGCGGCGCTGCCGCCACTGCGTTGATCTTCGCCAGCGATATCTTGAATGCTCTCTCGCTCGTGGTCGAGTATCAGGCACGTGCGCCGGCGGTGCATGCGGCCGTCGTGCAGCACCTGCTCTTGGCAGGCGCTGCTTTGCTTCTGGCGCTGCTGCTCGCGGTGCCGCTGGCTTGGGCAAGCTTCCGCCTGCCGCGATTGGCCGTGCCGACCGGCGCGGCATTCGCGGCAGTACAGGTCGTGCCAGGCCTTGCGCTGTTCGCCTTGCTGATCCCGCTGCTGGCGGCGCTACTCGCGGCGTTTCCCGCGCTGCGGGAGCTTGGCTTGGCGGCGATCGGCCCGGCACCGGCTGTCATCGCAACTACGGCCTACCTGACCCTGCCGCTGTTCCGCAGCGTGCTCGGCGGGCTCGCCGCGGCCGATCCCCATGCGGTCGCCGC
>NZ_JAIEQY010000177.1 GCF_019747315.1 Roseococcus sp.
CCCAAACCGCTTCCCGCGAAGCCGTCCAGCGCGCGCGGCAGGTGCCAGGCATGGCTGACCAGATAGGCCCCGGCGATCCCATCGGCCTGCAGCATGCCCGCGCTCAGGGTGGCATTCTGTGCGGTGTTGGCCGCGCGGGGCTCGATCCAGTGCGCGGGCACGCCAAAATCCTCGGCGAGGCTGCGGGCCATCAGCAACGCCAGCGGCGGATGGCCCGGGGCGAGGATTCCGCCCGTCACCAGGATGGGCCAGCCCGTGCGGCGGTGCAGCGCCGCACCCGCGCGCAGCCGCTCCAGCGTCAGGTTGCCCACCATCGGCCCGTCATGCCCCTGGGTGACCTCGGCGCCGAGGATGATGATGGCGGCGGGCGCCGGGCTGGCCGCGGGCAGCCGCGCCACCTCGCGCTCCAGCGTCCAGCGCAGCAGGCCGGCGAGGGCAGGGGTGGCCAGCAGCAGCAGCGCCAGGGCCGAGGCCGCGCCCAGCAGCCCCGCGAGCCGCCGGCCGCGCCAGGCCAGCAGCCCGCAGACCAGGCAGCCCAGCACCAGCAGGATGGGTGGAAGGGTGAGCGCGGGAAGGGTTTGCCGCCACGGGATGCTCATTCCGCGGCTTCCCGCTGTGGCACGTCCTGCGCGGGATAGCGGATCTCGCGCCAGCTCGCGCTCCGCCCGCCGATCTCCTCGCGGAAGAAGCTGTAATAGCCGTCCAGCCAGGCGAGGAAGGCATCGCGCTCCTTTGGCGTGCGGACATAGGGCGTATTGCCCGGCACCAGCGATGGCGAGTGGTAGGTCAGCACGAAGACGCGCTGCCCCGCCGCATGCAGCGCGCGGGTGAGGCGCTTCGCTTCTTCCAGCGTCATGCCCTCGGGCGTCAGGCGGATGCGCTCCATGAGGCGCAGCCGCGCGGCAAGCCCGGGCAGGCGCAGCCGCTCGGTGGCGGGGTGGAACAGCATGGGGGCCAGGCGCCGCCCGAGCGGCCCGTCCAGCCGACCGACCAGCGCGGCCGTGACCGGGATTTCCATCAGCGTCCGGTCGCGATCCACCCAATGCGGCGCCTGGCTGGAGCGCCACGCCTCCGCATCGCCGCGCGCCATGAGGGGCGGCCAGCAGGGGGCGATGCTGCTGTCGGCCGCATAGCCCAGATGCTTGAGGATATCGGCCGTCCGCGGGCCGACGCCGAAGCGGCCGGTGCGGTAGATCAGCGGGTGCTGGCCGAAGGTCTCGCCCAGCGCCTCGGTCAGCGCGCGGGCCTTGGCGAGCTCGATCGCCACGGGGAGGTTGCCGGCGAAGCTGTTGCCGGCCTCCAGCGCCTCGGTGAAGGGGGGCGTGACCCAGGGGTGGAGTTGCGCGCCGATGTCGCAATGCCCGCCGCGCAGGAATTCGCGCAGCGGCGCCCGGCCGTCATCCTGCGCCACCACGGGATAATCGGCGAGGTAGACCGGCACCACGCCATGCCGCTCGAAGACGCGATGAGCCAGGTGCTGGTGCCGCATGGAGGTGACGTCCTGCGCCTCGCGCGAGAAGGGGCGGGACCAGTCGAAGGCCTCCTCCGCATCCACCATGGTGACGAGGCGGGGAGGTTCGGTGATGGGGACGGCGCTGTGGAAGCGGGGGTCGGGGATGGAGGCGGTGGCGGCGAGGGTGGTCTCGGGCAGCGCCCCGGCCTGGCTTTGGGGCCGCACAGCATCGGCCATGCCATAGAGGCCGAGATAGCGCGTGGCGATGCGCCCCATGTCGAATTCCCGCGCGACCAGCGCCGCCCCGGCGCGGCCCATGCGCGCCCGCAGCTCGGGCGAGGCGGCGAGGCGCAGGACGGCGGCGAGGTAGCCGGCCGCGTCGTCGAAGAGGAAGCCTGTCTCGCTCTCCAGCACGAAGTCGTCATTCACGCCGGGCAGGCGGCGCGCGACGACCGGCAGGCGATGCGCCATGGCCTCGGGCACCACGGTGCCGAAGCCCTCAAGGCGCGAGGCGAAGACCAGCATGTCGGCGGCGGCGAACCATGGGTGCGGGTTGCTCTGCTCACCCGCGAAGATCACCGCGCCGCGCAGGGGCCGCGCGGCCTCTTCCAGCGCGCGCACATAATCCGGCTCCAGCGACGGGCCGACCAGCAGCAGCTTCGCCCCGGGGTGCTCCGCGAGGACGGCCGGCATGGCAGCGATCAGCGTGGCGGGGTCCTTCCGCTCGCACAGGCCGCCCACGAAGATCAGCAGCGGCGCGGCCGCGCT
>NZ_JAIEQY010000051.1 GCF_019747315.1 Roseococcus sp.
AGCGCGGCCTCCCAGGCCGCACCCTTGGGCGCGTATTCGCGGCCGGCCAGGTATTGGAAGGTGGTCTCGTCGGGCGCGACCATGCCGACCTTGGCCCCCATCTCGATCGAGAGGTTGCAGAGGGTCAGTCGCTCCTCCATCGAAAGCGCGCGCACGGCGCTGCCCGCATATTCCATGGCCATGCCGGTGCCCGCCGCCGCACTGAAGCGGCCGATGGCGGCGAGGATCATGTCCTTGGCGGTCACACCCGGCGGGCGCTCGCCCTCGAAGCGGATGCGGAAGGTGCCGGGGCGGCGCTGCGGCAGGGTCTGCGTGGCGAGCGCATGGCCCAGCTCGCTCGCGCCGATGCCGAAGGCCATGGCCCCCACGCCGCCATTGGTGCAGGTGTGGCTGTCGCCGCAGGCGAGCGTCAGCCCGGGCAGGACGATGGCGAGCTCGGGCGCGATGACATGGACGATGCCATTGCCCGGCTTGTTCAGGTCGAACATCCGCACACCCTCGGCGGCGCAGCGTTCGCGCAGGGAATTCAGCAGGCGCTCGCCCTTGGGATAGCTCGCGGCGGTGCGGCCCGGCATGGTCGAGACAGCGTGGTCGGGTGTCGCGAAGACCTTCTTCGGCTCGGCCACGTGGCGGCCCGCTTCGGCCAGCTCCGCCATGGCGCGCCCGCCGCTGAGGTCATGCACCAGGATGCGGTCGAGATAAAGCAGCGACCACCCTTCGCCGAGATCGGCGATGACATGCCGGTCCCAGATCTTGTCGAACATTGTTTTGGGCATGGTCCCCTCCCGAGGGAATTCAGTCTTGGTCTTGCAGCGCCGCCGTCACGATGGCGTCATCCACGCAATGTGAATAGCCCGGCGCGCGCTGGATGGCGCCGGCGCTGAGCATGCTGGCCTCCAGGCGATTCCACGGCTCGGCCGGGAAATGCGGGTCCGCCGTCCAGATGCCCAATCCCCGGTAGCGGGCGATGCAGGCGGCGAGCAGGGATTGCTCCATCCCCGGGAAATAGCCGGCGATGGTGGCGGCGATTTCCTGCGGTGTCGCGGCCATGAACCAGGCTTGCGTGGCGGCGATGGCGCGGATCATGGCGCGGAACTCGGGCGCGTATTCGGCGATGTTGGCGGCCGTGGAATAGAAGGTGGTGTAGCTCGTCGGCCCGCGGCTGGCCGCGGCGTGCCAGACATGGCCGGTGCCGTCCCGCTCCATGAGGCTCGCGAAGGGCTCGAAGAGCTGCGCCACGTCAAGGCGGCCTTCCGGCACGGCGGCGGCATTGGCCGCCATGGGCTGGTCGGTGACGCGCGCGATGCTCCCGGGGTCCAGCCCCGCGCGGCGGATGTCGTCCTGGAGGGTCCACCAGGGCGTGGGCACTTCGCTGACCGTGCCGAGCGTCATGCCCTCAAGGTCGGTCAGCTTGAAATCCGGGCGCGGCGTGCGGCCGATCAGGAAGAAGGGATCGCCCAGGATCACCGCCGCAAAATTCCGCAAGGGCGAGGCCGCATCGGCATTATGCGCCAGCAGGATTCGCATCGGCCCGCCCCAGGCGAGATGGGCGTGCCCCTCCAGCACCGCATCCTTGGCGAGCGAGGGCTGGGTGCCGTCCCGCACCGTGACGCTGACGCCCGCCGTGGCATAGGCGTCGCGCGCGAGGGCGGCGTAGTAGGGGGCGTAGAAGACGGCCCGGAAGGGCTCCTGCAGGATGATCTGGCGCATCCCGGCATCCTGCGGCACACACGGGGCACCGCCAAGAGAGGGCCTGTCATGCTGCACCGCCGCCACATCCTCGCCGCCGCTACCTTGATGCCGTTTGCGGCGCGCGCGCAGTTCACGCGCCCGTTGCGCATGATCATCCCGGTGGGTGTGGCGGGCGTCACCGACGTGGTGGGGCGAATCCTGGCCGAGGGCATGCAGGGGCAGCTGGGCCAGCCCATCATCCCCGAGAATGTGGTCGGCGCGGGCAGCACGGTCGGCGCGGCCGCCTTCCATCGCGCCGCCAATGACGGGCAGACGATGTTCATCGGCACCAACAACCACCCGGTGATGCGCGCGGTCTATCCGAATTTCGCGCATGATCCGGTGACGGATTTCGTGGCCGTGGCGGGCATCGGCAGGCAGCCCTTCGTGCTGGCCGTGCATCCGGATGTGCCGGCCAGTGACCTGCCCTCGCTGCTCGCCTGGCTTCGGGCGCAGGGCGAGCGCGCCAATTACGGCTCGGCCAATCCGGGGGCAACGAACCACCTGGCGGGCGAGTTGTTCAAGCAGCTCTCGGTCACCCAGTTCACCATCGTGCCCTACCGCAC
>NZ_JAIEQY010000405.1 GCF_019747315.1 Roseococcus sp.
TAGTCCCCCCTCACTCCCTGTTCTTCTTCCGCCACTCATCAATCGCGGCCATGGCTTCCTGCTTGGCCACCCGCTCATGCTGGCCCATCACATCACCCGTGGTCACGGGCTTGGCGGTCGTGGTGGCGCCGTCATAGATCGTCCAGCGCCAGTTGTTGCGCCCCTTCAGGGGGCCGACGGTAAAAACGCAGCCGCGATGTTCGGCCATGGGTCAAGTCCAATCCAGAGAAGTTCCAGCAGATCTATTCAACGAAAACAGGCGATTACGCATCCATCTTGAGGGCGGCGATGAAGGCGCTCTGCGGGATTTCGACCTTGCCGAATTGCCGCATGCGCTTTTTGCCTTCCTTCTGCTTGTCCAGAAGCTTGCGCTTGCGGCTGATGTCGCCGCCATAGCACTTGGCCGTCACATCCTTGGACATGGCCGAGATCGTCTCCCGGGCGATCACCCGCCCGCCGATCGCCGCCTGGATGGGAATCTTGAAAAGCTGGCGGGGGATGAGCTCCTTCAGCTTCTCGCAGATCTGCCGGCCGCGCCGGTCCGCCTGGTTGCGATGCGCCATGAAGGAGAGCGCATCCACCGGCTCGGCATTCACGAGGATGGAGATCTTCACGAGGTCGCCCGCCTCATACCCCTCCATCGCGTAGTCGAAGCTGGCATAGCCGCGGCTGAGCGACTTCAGGCGGTCATAGAAGTCGAACACCACCTCGTTCAGCGGCAGCTGATACACGGCCATGGCGCGGGTGCCGACATAGGTCAGCTCCACCTGTCGCCCGCGGCGCTCATTGCAGAGCGTCAGCACAGGGCCGAGATACTCGTCCGGCACCATGATAGTGGCCTTGATCCAGGGCTCCTGGATTTCGGCGATGAAGGTGGGGTCCGGCATGTCGGCCGGGTTGTGCAGCTCCAGCACTTCGCCGCTGTTCTTCTTGAGCTTGTAGACGACCGAGGGCGCCGTCGCGATCAGGTCCAGGTCGAACTCGCGCGAAAGCCGCTCCTGCACGATTTCCAGGTGCAGCAGCCCCAGGAAGCCGCAGCGATAGCCCAGGCCGAGCGCCGCCGAGGTCTCCATCTCGTAATGGAAGCTGCTGTCGTTCAGCCGCAGCTTGCCCACGCTTTCGCGCAGCTTCTCGAAGTCGTCGGCATCCACGGGGTAGAGGCCGCACCACACCACGGGAATGCTGGGCTTGAATCCGGGCAGCGCCTCGGTCGCGGGGTTGCGGTCATCGGTCAGCGTGTCGCCGACATTGGTATCGGCCACCGTCTTGATGGCGGCGGTGACGAAGCCCATTTCGCCCGGGCCAAGGCTCTCGGCCGCGATCATCTTGGGCGTGAAATAGCCCACCTGCTCGACGGTATGGACGGCGCCATTGGACATCATGCGGATGCGCTGGCCCTTGCGCAGATGCCCGTCGCGCACGCGCACCAGCACCACCACGCCCAGATAGGCGTCATACCAGCTATCGACCAGCAGCGCGGTCAGCGTCTTGGAGGCATCGCCCTTGGGCGGCGGCAGGCGCGTCACGATGGCTTCCAGCACGCCCTCGATGTTCAGCCCGGTCTTGGCCGAGATCATCACGGCGTCCGAGGCATCCAGGCCGATCACATCCTCGATCTGCTGCTTCACCCGGTCCGGTTCGGCCGCCGGCAGGTCAATCTTGTTCAGCACGGGCACGATCTCGTGATTCGCATCGAGCGCCTGGTACACATTGGCCAGCGTCTGCGCCTCGACCCCCTGGGAGGCATCCACCACCAGCAGCGAGCCCTCGCAGGCGGCCAGGCTGCGGCTCACCTCATACGCAAAATCCACATGGCCCGGCGTGTCCATCAGGTTGAGCGTATAGACCAGCCCATCCTTGGCTTTGTAGTTGATGCGGACGGTCTGCGCCTTGATGGTGATGCCGCGCTCGCGCTCGATATCCATGCTGTCGAGCATCTGCTCCTTCATGTCGCGCAGGGCCACGGTGCCGGTGGACTGGATCAGCCGGTCGGCGAGCGTGGATTTCCCATGGTCAATATGAGCGACGATGGAGAAGTTGCGGATCAGGTGCAGCGGCGTTTCGGTCATGCCGGGGGAGATAGGGCCAAAGCGGCATAAGTCAAAGCGCGGAAGCGGCTTTGTCTTCCCGCCCGGGCCTGAATGTTCCAGGATCGGTCCGGAACGGGGAGCAACCCCGCCGGAGGAACACAGATGATGATGACCCGCCGCACGGCCCTGCTGGCCGCCCCCGCCCTGATTCTGGCCCCCCGGGCCCGCGCCCAGGCCTTCCCCAGCCGGCCGGTCCGCATGATCGTGCCCTA
>NZ_JAIEQY010000386.1 GCF_019747315.1 Roseococcus sp.
GCAAGCCTCGTGGGGCGCGAGTTGCGTCTTTACGCTCCCGCCGCACCAGGTGCTCCATATGTCATTTCGATTGACTAGGTCGTGTGGACAAACCTGATCCATAGGCGGATCGAGGAGAGGGCGGCGAAGCCGAGGAAGCTGGACACCTCCAGAAACCCGCTGATGGCGGCCGATGAGGTCAGCGCAGGGCTGGTGGCCGTGTGATTGGCGATTGGAGACGAGGCGGCGGCACCTGGCCGGGGACCGCTGGCCGGGTCAGCGGCAGATGGGGGCGGTTGCTACGCCGGGGCGGGCCTGCCGCTGAGCCAGACGAACCGCTTGATGTTGTAGGCCAGGTTGGCGAGGCCGATCTTCACCCGCGCCCGGGCGATGCCGATGGTGCGCACCACCAGCGCCATCGGCCCCTTCTGTCGGGCAAAGACGTGTTCGACGGCCGAGCGCACGGCCGATTTGCGGGCATTGGCCCGCCGCGTCCGCGCCGCCATCGGACGCCCCGGCGGCTTCTTGCGGTGGATGCGCGAGACCAGGCCGCGTTCGGCCAGCCACGCCTCGTTCTTCGCCGAGCGGTAGGCGGTGTCGGCCCAGACATCGCCGGCGGTGTTGTCGGCATGGACCACCTCCGCCAGTCGTGCCCCGTCATGGGCCGCGGCGTGGCTCGCGGTCCAGCCCCGGATCAGGCCGTGCCGGCGATCGATCGCGACGTGATTTTTGTAGCCAAAGGCCGGCACGGCGAGATCCACCTGCGGCGCGCCATCATCGCGTGGCTTGGCCTTGGAGAACTTCACCGTCCAGCGCGCGTCGCGGTCCTTCTGGCGCAGCTTCGCGGGCTTCTCCGCCCAGCCTTCGGGGATCTGCCCGGCCTTGATGGCTGCCCGCTCGGCCTCGGTGTTGCGCTGCTTCGGCGCGGCGACAATGGTCGCATCCACGATCTGCCCGCCCATCGCCAGATAGCCGGCGGCGCGCAGCGTGGCGTCGAACTGCGCGAACAGCCGCTCCACAGCGCCGGCCCGCTTCAGCGCCTCGCGGAACCCCCAGATCGTGTTGGCGTCCGGCACCGGATCAGCCAGGCCGAGGCCAAGGAAGCGCATGAAGGAGAGCCGATCCTTGATCAGGTACTCGCAGCGCTCGTCCGACAGCCCGTGCATGGCCTGCAGCAGCAGGATCTTGAACATCAGCACATGATCGAAGGCAGGGCGGCCGCCCTTCGTGCCATCGGCACGCGGCACCGCCCGTTCCAACTCCGGCCGGAACAGCGCGAAATTCACCAGCGCCGCGATCCGTTCGAGGTCATCGCCCTTCGCCGACAATTCGCGCAGCCGCTCCCCCACATCGAAGAACCCAGGCTGCCGAACCATCGCCTTCCCCCACACCAATGCGCGTCAGTGAATCAGCCAGCGACCATTGTGACGAGGGGGTTTCTGGAGGTGTCCAGCTGTCGGCGGTCTGGTCGTAGCGGGTGGCGACGCGGCGACTGTTCTTGAGGCGGTTGATGAAGCACTCGATGCGGCTACGAAGCGCGTAGAGGGGGCGGCTGACACTGTGCTGGACGTGGCGGTTCCGCTTCGTCGGGATCTCCGGCGCGGCGCCACGGTCGCGAAGGTCCTGCCGGATCGGTTCGCTGTCGTAGCCCTTGTCGGCGAGCATGATGCCGGGGTCGCTGTCGCGGATCTCCATCAGCGCGTCGTAGTTCGAGCAGTCAGCTTCCTGCCCAGCGGTCACGTGCAAGGCGATGGGCAGGCCGTGCGCGTTACCACGGATGTGGAGCTTGCTCGTGAAGCCACCTCGCGAGCGCCCAAGACCCGCTCGATGAGTCCCCCCCTTCCGCCGGCGGCGCAGTGGTGCGCCCGGATGCTGGTGCTGTCGATCATCTGCAGCAGGTCGGCGTCGCCGCCGCCATCGGCCAAGGCGTCCAGCATGACGTCCCACAGGCCCGATGCCGTCCAGCGGCGGAACTGGCGGAACACTGAGTTCCAGTTCCCGAGTTCGGTGGGCAGGTCACGCCACGGCGCACCGGTGCGCGCAATCCAGAAGATGGCGTCCAGCACGCGCCGGTGGTCGCGGGCGGGCCTGCCGCCGAGCGGGCTGGCCGACACCACGAAGGGCTCGAAGAAGGACCACTCCTCGTCCGTCAGCAACCCGCGGATCAACGCCGATCTCCATGCCAGAGATCAGCCTCGAATCACGCCCGAGCACGCCCGGGAATCCCCCATCAACCAGTTTGTCCACGCAACCTAAGCTTCATCTGCCGCTTCGCTCTGAATGCGCTGTCGCCGGTTCCTGAGCTTACTCCACGCATCACCCAGCATGG
>NZ_JAIEQY010000033.1 GCF_019747315.1 Roseococcus sp.
CGATTTTGAAGCGCTGAAAAGAGCCTCCGGCGGCCGGGGCCGAAAGGCCCCGGACCCCTTGCCTTGTCTCCAGCGCCGGTTGGGCGGATCAGCCGCCATCTTCCGAGTCTTCCAGGAGGAAGGGGCCGTAGTGGGCCAGCACGCTGGCGAAGGCGGCTTCGCCATATTCCTCGTCCATCGCATCCTTGAGGTCGGCCAGCGCCCCTTCGCCCTGGAATTCGGGCAGCAGGGCCTCGCGCAGGAAGGCTTCGGGGCCGGCGAAGGCGGCGCACACATCCTCCATGGCGTGGATCGCGAAGCTGCGATCCTCGGGAAGAAGGATATGGAAGCCGTAGCGATGCGCTCCGAAGAAGCTGGAGATCAGGCCGGCTTCCAAGGGGATGCGCCAGACCGCCGTGGGGTCAGTGATCCCCTCCGCATCCACATAGGTTCCGCACAGATGCGTGATGCCACCGCGCTGGAGGGCGGCGACGAGGGGGACGAACATCTCCGGTCCGCCGTGCCGGATATCCCAGTGCTGAAGCAGTTGGACGCGCCAGTCATGCTCGCCAAGCCAGGCATTGCTGAGCCGTGTGCCTGGCCGGCCGGATCGCGTCTTGAAGATTTCCAGGATCTCATAGGCCTTGTCGCGCAGCGCCAATTGGGCGGCGCGGCCGGGGATATGGGCCATGTCAGCCATCATCTCGGGGTCGCACTGGCCCGGGAGGTCGTCACTGTCTTCCTGTGTCACGATCTTCTCTCCTCGTCAGCCAAGCGGTAGCGGACTTTGTGGATGGTGATCCATTCGTCGCGGCGCCCGGGCCGCACGATGCGCTGCTGCACATCCAAGGTGGGGAACGGTGTGTCTCGCAGTGTCGTACTGCGCCTGACGGTGATTTGTCTGTTCTCATCCAGACGGTAGGTCAGCGTGTCTCCATCAACTCGCGGTTCTCCCTGCGGACGCAAATCACGGATGTCACGCTCACGCAGGCTGGGTCCGCCGTCACGCCGCCACTGGAATTCGCCCTTCTGTAACACGGGCTTCTCGGGATCGGGCGCCGTCAGCCGGTCCCGCAGCAGCCGGTCAAGGCGCTGGCAACCTCGTCCTCCGGCGCGGCGGGCGGCGGCAGGGTTGGCCGCTCGCGGCGGCGGTCGTCATGGTTCGGCCGCCGTCCTTGCCCGCCGCGGCCATCGGCGGGGCCGCGCGTCAGGCGCTCCCAAAGGGATCTTCGCCAATTTGCGTATTGGATGGTCCCGGGCGGCAAGGTGCCAGGGCCGGCCCCGGTGCCGCCTGGCGCTGGGCTCCGCCAATGCCCGGCGACGGGCTTGCCCTCGCGCCGATAGGGCCGGACCCAGACGGCGCCGCGGGCTGCCGCGTCCTTCGGACGCAGCGCGCCAAAGCCGCCGCGGACCCAGCCGGTGAAGGCATCGCGCTCGGGGTGGCCGTTCTGCCAATAACGCGGCTCGCGCATGGCGCTTCGCAGATCGGCTTCGGTGATGCGGATGGGATTGGCCATGGGATCTCCTTTCAAGGCAGACCATTTTCCTAGTTTTTTGAGAAAAGCAATAAAATCCTAAACGTCCTTAAGCCCTCTCGCTTCCGTGGTGAGGATGCACGCGAAACCCTTGCGCGCGGGCACGGATCATGATTCTGTCGGATTCGCGGATCGGGGGATCCGTGCTGGGGGTTCCATGAATTTCGGGCGGTGGCTCATCCGCATGTTGAAGCTGTTGGCGCCGCCGGTGATCCTGGCGAGCATCGCGGCTTTCTTTGTCTGGCACGCCTCGCATGGGGAGCGCGGCCTGATCGCGCGCGAGCAGCGCCTGGTGGACATCGCCCAGGCGCGGGCCGAGCGCGACCGCGCCGTGGCCGAGCGCGAGGGCGCCGAGCGCCGCGTGAACGCCATGCGCGGCGACCGGCTGGACCCCGACCAGCTGGAGGAGCGCGCGCGCGCCATGCTGAATCTCACGACGCGCGAAGAAATCGTGATCCCCTATCCGCCTGGGCAGCGGCTTTTCTGATCCTTCAAGGGCTTCGCCCATTTGCTGCAATGCGGCATCCCCTGCCACGTTAACCAGAATGTGGTTAACCGTTGCATTGCCTTGCAATGTCACAGTTTTTGATGCCTTGCGGCGGCGGCTTTGGCGGCGTAATCAGCGATGATCACGCAGGGAGAGATCCATGGCCGCCAAAGCCGCAGCCCCAACCTCAAACTCGGGCAAGCGCCGCGCCAAAGGCGCCGCCGAGCAACCCGCGATGGGGCGTGACGCCCTCCTTCAGGCCTATCGGGACATGCTGCTGATCCGCCGCTTCGAGGAGAAGGCGGGCCAGCTCTATGGCATGGG
>NZ_JAIEQY010000100.1 GCF_019747315.1 Roseococcus sp.
CCGCGGGCGCCACCCGGCAGCGTCACGGTGCCGGAGACGTTCCAGGTGCCGGGAGGGATCATCGCGAATTTCTGGTCAGCGCTCGCGCGATCGAAGGCCGCCTGGATGGCGGTGCGATCATCCGCCACGCCATCGCCCAGCCCACCGAAATCGTTCGGCAGCACCGCCTCGCGGTCGCGGAGGTACTTCGCGAAGTCGCTCTTGTTGAGATTGGCGTTGAGGACCAGCAGGTCATCGATACGGGCCGGCATGGCATTCTCCAATCAGAGGGCGGTGGCGGTGACCGGGCCGGCGAAGGCGGAAACGTTGCCCTCGGCCGAGACGCTGCGGAGCCAGTACCAGCGGGTCTGGCCGGCGGTGAGGCCGGTGCGATCCCAGGGCAGCGCGGTCGGCTCGCTGGCGAGCTTCACGGCCGCGGCGAGGCTGGCGCTGCTCGCCTCGAACACCTGCAGGCGCACTCCATCCGCGGGAAAGCCACCCGACAGGCGCACGCCGTCGGCGATGCCGGTCGCCGCCAGGCCAGATGCAGCGGCCGGGACCAGCGCCTCGCGCCAACCCGACACCGCCCCGCTGCGCGCCTGCGCCCGCACGCGGAATGCGGTGGGCTCCGCGGTGGGGATGGCGACGGCGGTGGCACCGAAGCCGCCAGCATAGCCCTGCCAGACCGCGACCGAGGCCGGGCGGAACTCGATCTCGTAGCCGGCGAGATAGGCCGAACCCACCGCCGACCAGGACACGGCGATTGCGGTGAAGGCCACTGCCAGCGGTGTCTCCACCACAATCGCAGCCGGCGCTGCAATCACGCCGGGGTTCGGCAGCACCACGGACGGGTTCTGTCCGGTGGCGCGCTCATCCGTCGCCGGGTTCCACGCCCAGACGGCGGGATCCTCCTCGGAGAGCTGCAGGTTCACCCCGCCATCGGGCGCCAGCGCCCAGCCCGTCACGCGGGCCGGGAATGGAGTCAGCCGGTAGAGCGCCACCGTCACCCCATCCCAGGGTCGCAGGCGCAGCGCCGAGAGATTGGCCTGCATCGCCACCTCGCGCTGGCGACGGTTGCGCTCCAGCTCGATCTTCATCAGGCGCTGGACCGTGGCGGCAGAGGTGGTGAGCGGGAACTCCATGTCCCGGTAGATCGCCTCGCCGCCATCCTCGGTGACGTAGTTGCTGGCCAGCAGCGGCGGCGCATCGGTGGGCTGCCAGGCGGCGGCCGGCTCGACATAAACGGCGCGCACCCCGTTGAAGAGATCCCGCCGCGGGCGCGAGCCCACGATGGTGACGTCGCCGCGCAGATCGTCGGAGGTGAGCGTGGCGGCCGGCAGCGCCGGCGCCCCGGCATGGATATAGAAGCGCCCACCCGAGACCACGAGCGCACCGGCCATGGCGGCGACCAGCTTGCGGGTGATAGCGATCTTGCCCTCGCCCAGGGTGACGGCGCCGTTGACGGTGTAGCGCCGCTCGGCGGTGCCATCGCGCCGGCCCATGATCTCGTCGCAGATGTTGGCCGCCGCCATGAGTGCCGACAGGTCGATATCCGCCCAGGCCGCGCGCCATCCGAAGGGCGAGGTCAGATACCAGGCCAGGCACAGCGCCGGGTTGTCGGACCAGCCGGTGGCGCCGGTGCGTGGGTCGAGGATGGTGTTCGCGCCCTCGACGATGGCGGACAGGCTGGGCGCGCCGGAGGGAAAGGCCTCGGGCCGCAGCTTGAGCCGCACGGCGAGATAGGCCCGCCCCTGGCCGCGATGCGCCGTGGTCCATTGGCCGCCCGTGTCCGCGACGAGGTTGGCATTGGCGGCCTGGCCGGGATCGCCCAGCGCCCGATCGATGCGCAGCAGCCCGGCGAACTTCGCGTCGGTGGAGGCGGTGCCGTTGAGGAACACATCGCCGATGGCGCGCACGCGGTGCGCGGCCAGCACCACGACGACATGCAGAAAGCCGTCGGCGCGGCCCTCATCATCGGTGGCGGAGTGCAGGAACACGACCGGGCCGGAGGTGCGGCAGCGGCCGAAGACGATCTGGTGCTCGGTGATCGGTTGGCGGAAGGACTGGGTACGACCGGCGCCGGGCGTGCGCGGATCGAAGCCCGAGCCGGGACCGGTGTCGGTGCCTGGCGTGACGTTGGCGCTGCGGGCGGCGGAGGGCGACTTGGGGCGGAAGACCGCGGCACCCACGGCGGACACCACCAGGGCGGCACCGGCGGCCGCCACGGCGCCCAGAACGCCACCGCCAATGACGGCGGAGGCGGCGGCCCCTGCGGCGGCGGCGATGAAGGGGATGGCGACGGGCATCAGCCAACCCTCCAGGCAATGGTGCAGGCGGTGATGGGGAGGCGGAGCAGGCCCGCGGGCCCG
>NZ_JAIEQY010000083.1 GCF_019747315.1 Roseococcus sp.
GCGGCCCCGCCGCCCGTGGCGCGCAGCATCCCGCCGGGGCCGCCGCCGCTGACCCGCACCGGCATGCCCACCGCGCCTTCCCGGGGCGCCGTGGCGCCCTCCCCCCCGACTGCAACCCAGCCCGCCCCCACCATACAAGCTGACGGCTTCGCCCTCAGCCCTGCGCAGCTGGCGGGCGCGACCACGGCGCTGGCCTTCATCGTCGGGCCCATCGCCCGCATCCTGGTGAGCAAGGCGGCGGCCCAGGCCGGCAGCCGTGCTGAGTTCCTCGAACTGCTCTGCGCCCATGCGAGCGGCGCCGAGCTTGCCGCCTTGCGGCCGAAGCTCGACGCCCTGTTCTGAGCGCGGCGGCAAAGCCGCATGGCATCCGGCGCAATCGCCTGTAGTCTGGGCCGCCCAGGGAGATGCCGCGCGCGATGAGCTTCGAGATGATCGGCAAATACGAGATCCGTGGCCGGCTGGGGGCGGGCGCCATGGGCAGCGTGCTCGACGCCTTCGACCCGGTGATCGAGCGCCGCTCGGCCCTCAAGATCATCCCCAAGCCGGCCGCCGATGATGCCGAGGGGCAGGAATCCCTGGCCCGTTTCAAGCGCGAGGCGCAGGCGGCGGGCCGGCTGAACCACCCCAACATCGTTGCCGTGCATGATTATGGCGAGGATGACAGCCGCGCCTGGATCGCCATGGAAATGGTGGAGGGCGGCAGCCTGAAGCAGCTGCTGGACCAGGGCCAGCGCCTGCCATTGGCCGAGACGCTGCGCGTGATGGGGCAAGTCCTGGCCGGCCTGGACTACAGCCACAAGCGCGGGGTGGTGCATCGCGACATCAAGCCGGCGAATTTGATGCTGACGCCTGAGGGCCCCGGGGGCCGCCAGGTGAAGATTGCCGATTTCGGCATCGCCCGCGTCGAGAATTCCTCGATGACGCAGGTCGGCACGGTGATGGGCACGCCGGCCTATATGGCGCCCGAGCAGCTGCGCGGCGAGACGGTGGATGCGCGCGCCGACATCTGGGCCGCGGGCGTGCTGCTCTACCAGTTGCTGACGGGCGAGAAGCCCTTCGAGGGCGGTTATTCCTCGGTGATGCACAAAACATTGAACACCGAGCCGACGCCGCCCTCCGCCATCGCCGTCACCGCGCCGCGCGGACTGGATGCGGTGATTGCCAAGGCCATGGCGAAGCGGCCGGAAGATCGCTTCGCCTCGGCCGCCGCCTTTGCCGAGGCCATGCGCCTGGCCGCCCAGCCGGCCGACCCCGTACCTGCGGAGGCCACGCTGGTGGCGCGCGCGCCCACTGCCCCGCCGCAGGCTGCGCCCGCCGGCAAGTCCGGGCCGCCCGTGGCGCTGATCGGCGGCGCGGCCGCGCTGCTGGTGGCGGCCGGGGTGGGCTATCTGATGCTGGCCGGCCCCTCGGCCCCGCCGCCTGCGGCAGTCACCGCGAGCGTTTCCCCGCCGGTGGCCCATGCGCCCGCCGCCGTGGCGCCGCCAAGCCTCTCGCCTTCCGCGGCGGCGCTGGTCCCCGCCGCACCCGCGCCGGTCCTTCCCCCCGCTTCAAGCTCCGCGCCGCAGCTCGCCCAGCCGGCGCCGGCCGTTCCGCCCCCGGTCATGCCGAGTCCCGCCCCAGCGGCGCCGGTCGTGCAGCAGACCACGCCCAGTGCGCCGCCGCCCGCCCCAGTTGTGGCGAGCCCCGCCGCGCCCACGCCCGCCAGCCTCGCAACCTGGGCCAGCCGCGCCGTGGCCCTGCTGCCCGGTTGCAGCCTGGTGGCTCGCGGCTCCAACGACACGTTCTTCACGCTGGAAGGCGTGTTGCCCCGCGGCGGCGAGGCCAGCCTGCGCCAGGCCCTGGCGGCCAGCGACATCCCGACCGAGTCCGCGCGCCTTGCGCTCCAGGAATTCGACGGCCCCTATTGCCCCGCTTTGGCCGCGCTGCGCCCCGTGCTGGCCGAGGCGGGCCTCGCGCCCCGCGTGGCCATGCAGGGGCCAAGCCCGCTGCGCGCGGGCGATCTGCTGCGCTTCTCGGTCATCATGCCGGACTGGCCGGCGAATCTCTACGTCGCCTACTTCATGAAGTCGGGTGAGGTGGCGCATCTCGTCCCCTCGGCCACGCATCCGCCCGGCGCCACGGTCCGCCTGGGCGAGCCGCGCGCCGGATTTCCGGGCTGGGAGGTGAGCGAGCCGTTCGGCACCGATCTTCTGGTGGCGGTGGCGAGCGAGGGGCCGCTTTTCACTGGCGCCCCGCGCCCGCTGGTGGAAAGCCAGGAGGCCTATCTGGCGGCCCTCGGCGATGCCCTGCGTGCCTCGCGCGAGGCGGGGCGGCGCGTCATGGTCCGGCCGGCCGTGATGGAGACCGTGCCCCGCTA
>NZ_JAIEQY010000104.1 GCF_019747315.1 Roseococcus sp.
CAGACCGGCACCGGCAAGACCGCCAGCTTCACCCTGCCGATGATGGACATCCTCTCGGGCAGCCGGGCCAAGGCGCGCATGCCGCGCAGCCTGATCCTGGAGCCGACGCGTGAGCTGGCCCTGCAGGTGGCCGAGCAGTTCGTGAAATACGGCAAGTACCTCAACCTGAACCACGCGCTGCTCATCGGCGGCGAGAGCATGAACGACCAGCGCGACGTGCTGGAAAAAGGCGTGGACGTGCTGATCGCCACGCCTGGCCGCCTGCTGGACCTGTTCGATCGCGGCCGGATCCTGATGGCCGATTGCAAGCTGCTGGTCATCGACAAAGCCGACCGCATGCTGGACATGGGCTTCATCCCCGATGTCGAGCGCATCGTGCAGATCATCCCCAAGCTGCGGCAGACGCTGTTCTTCTCGGCCACCATGGCGCCCGAGATCCGCCGCCTCAGCGATGCGTTCCTGAGCAATCCCAAGACCATCACCGTCTCCCGCCCCGCCACGGTCGCGACGACGATCACGACCGGCGTGCTCTATGTGCAGGACCGCGACAAGCGTGAGGCGCTGCGCCGCCTGATCCGGCGCGAGCAGGTGCAGAACGCGCTGATCTTCTGCAACCGCAAGATCGAGGTGGACATCCTCTACAAGTCGCTCAAGCGGCACGGCTTCTCGGTCGGCGCGCTGCATGGCGACATGGACCAGTCCGCCCGCTTCGCCACGCTGAACGCCTTCAAGGCGAATGAGATCCGGCTGCTGGTCTGCTCCGACGTGGCCGCGCGCGGCCTGGACATCGGCGGCCTCAGCCATGTCTTCAACTTCGACGTGCCCTTCCACTCCGAGGACTATGTCCACCGCATCGGCCGCACCGGCCGCGCCGGGCGCGAGGGCCATGCCTATACCATCGCGACGGCGGATGACGGCAAGCTGGTCCAGGCCATCGAGAAGCTGACCAATGGCGTGATCCCGCGCATGGAGGTCGAGGGCCTCGACCTCGTGAGCGAGGAAGAGATCGCCGAGGCGGCGACGCGCCGGCGTGGCCGTGGTGGCGCCCGCCCGGGCGGGCGGCCTGAGCCTGCGCGCGGTGGCCGTGGCGGACGGGATCGCGGCGAAGCGCGTGGACGTGATTCTGGCGAAGCGCGTGGACGTGATTCTGGCGAAGCGCGTGGACGTGATTCTGGCGAAGGCCGCGGGCGCGAAAGTGGCGAAGGCCGTGGCCGCGGCCCGCGCGAGGATCGGCCGCGTCCCGAAGCCGCCGCTGCCGAGGAAGCGCCCCGCGCCGTCGAGCCGCGTGAGGATCGCCCCCGCCGCGAGGACCGTCCGCGGGGCCGTGATCGTGGAGAAGCCGCGCCGCGCGAGGCCCGCCCGCCCCGCGAGGAATTCCGCCGTGACGAGACCCCCCGCCCGCGCCGCGATGACGCGCCCCGCGCGCGGGACGATTACCCCCGCGGCCGTGACCGCGATGACATGGGCCCCTCGGTGCGCGGCTTTGGCGACAGCATCCCCGCCTTCATGCTGATCCCCATCCCGCGCCCGAAGCGCCCGGCGGCTGAGGCCAGCAGTGACCTGCCGCCAGCCGAAGCGCCGGCGCTGGAGCCCGTCGAGATGGAAGCCCTGGCCGAAACCGTGATGGCCACGCCCGAGCCTGTGGCCAGCGAAGCGCCGCCCGCCGACGCAGCCGCCTGACCTCCGGGCGGGACTCTGCCGCACGGGATGCGCCACCCGCCATGGGGTGGGCCATGGGGAGAGGACGGGTCTGGCCCGCGATCATGGATCGGGACAGCGCCGGTCGTTTGACCTATCCCGAGGCCTGTTGCGCCCGGATTGAAGGCTTGCGCAGGCCATGGCCCTGCCCAACTCAGGCGTGTTAAAGCCAGCGCGCCAGCACCGCCGGAAGGAAGAAGCACATGAACGTCGTCTCCCCCGCCATCAAATCCTCCAAGCCCGCCCCCTTCCAGTGGGATGACGCCTTCCTGCTGGATGAACAGCTCACCGAAGACGAGCGGATGATCCGCGACGCCGCCCGCGCCTTCTGCCAGGACCGGCTGATGCCCGGCGTGCTGATGGCCAACCGGCACGAGACCTTCGATCGCTCCATCATGAACGCCTTCGGCGAGCAGGGTTTTCTCGGCGCCACGCTGGAAGGCTATGGCTGCGCCGGCGTCAGCTACGTCGCCTACGGGCTGATGGCGCGGGAAGTGGAGCGCGTGGACAGCGGCTATCGCTCCGCGTTCAGCGTCCAGTCCTCGCTGGTCATGTTCCCCATTCACGCCTACGGCTCCGAGGCGCAGAAGCAGAAGTTTCTCCCCAAGCTGCGCACCGGCGAATGGGTCGGCTGCTTCGGCCTGACCGAGCCCGATGCCGGCTCCGACCCCTCCTCCATGCG
>NZ_JAIEQY010000228.1 GCF_019747315.1 Roseococcus sp.
AGTTGGCGCAGCGCGGCCTCGGCGGCGGCCAGCCGCTCGGTGACGGCGGGCGCCGCGGTCACCGGCGGCGTGCGGCCGCTCATCAGCCAGAGGATGACCAGCAGCAGCACCCCCGCCGCCCCCAGCAGCGCCAACCAGGCGGGATCGAGCTTGCGGGTCACGGGTTCAGCAGCTCCAGCAGATGGTCCTGGTCCGGCCGGCCCGCCACGCGGATGCGCTGCCAGGGCAGGGCCTGCAGCGCCGATGCCACGCGCGGGCTGATGGCCAGCGCCTCGATGCCGGCCATGGCATCGGCAAGGCCGGCCCGGGACAGCAGCGCCACGCTACACGCCGCACTGCGCGGGGAGAAGAACATCGCATGTGACACCTGGCCCGCACGCAGCGCCCCTGCCGCCGGGTCAGGCAGGGCAGCCGCCTCGCGCGCCGCATAGACGACGCGGCGGATGACGCGGAAGCCCTGCGCCCGCAGCAGCGCCGTCAGGTCGAGCGAATAGGCGGCACCCACGGCCAGCAGCAGCGGGCCATTCGCCGGGCGCAGCGTGGCCGCGCAGAGTTCGGCCAGCGCCGCCGCATCGCCCCCCGCCGCTTGCACCTCGGCAAAGCCCTGTGCGCGCGCGGCCTCGGCGGTGGCGGCGCCGACGGCCAGCACGGGAATGGGCCAGGGGAAGAGAGCGCGGGCAGCGGCGCGGCTGGTCAGCAGCAGGGCCTGGGCGCGGGAAGGGGGCGCCAGCGGCCGCGGTGCCAGCAGCAGGGCCGGGGCCAGGACGGGCGTGAAGCCCAGGGCCAAGAGCCGGGTGGCGGTCTCGGCGGCGCCCGGCTCGGGCCGGGTGACGAGGACGCCGCCCCTTACGCCCCTTGGGGGCACCTCAGCCAAAGATGTCGGCCGGGCTGTCGGCCCGCAGCTCCTCGCCCAACGCGGTGCCGATGCGCGCCGCGTCGCCGGCCGTGCCCTCGACCTGGCGCTTCAGCACGAAGCTGCCATCCTCCCGCGCCACCAGCCCGGTCAGGCGCAATGTGCCATCGGGCAGCAGCCGCGCATGCCCGCCGATCGGCGTGCGGCAGGAGCCGTCGAGTGCGGCCAGCAGCGCACGCTCGGCCTTGGAGACGGCGGCGGCCTCGCGATCCTCGATGCCCGCGAGGAGTTCGTGCAGTTCCACATCATCGGCGCGGGTGGTGATGCCGACGATGCCCTGGCCGGCGGCGGGCACCATCAACTCGGGGTCGAGCGCGATGGCCGCGCGATCCTCCAGCCCCAGGCGGCGCAACCCGGCCAGGGCCAGCAGGCTGCCCGTCACCTCGCCAGCCGCGACACGGCCGAGGCGGGTCTGCACATTGCCGCGCAGCGTGACCACGCGAAGATCCGGACGGCTGGCCAGGAGCTGGGATTGCCGCCGCAGCGAGGAGGAGCCGATGACGGCGCCCTGCGGCAGGCAGGCATAGGGGTCGGCCGGGTCGGGCGTGCCGCAGTCTTCGCCCAGGATCAGGGCGTCGCGCGCATCCTCCCGCCGCAGCGTGCAGGCCAGGACGATGCCGGGCGGCATTTCGGTCTCCAGGTCCTTCAGGGAATGGACGGCGAAATCCACGCGGCCATCCAAGAGCGCCTCATGGATTTCCTTGGCAAACAGACCCTTGCCGCCGATATCGGCCAGGCGCCGGTTCTGCACGATATCCCCCGTGGTGGCGATTGCGTGTTCCTCGAAGGCGTTCACGCCGCGCAGCACCGGGCAGAAGCCGGTGATGATCTCCAGGAAATGCCGCGTCTGCCATAGCGCGAGCGGCGAGGCGCGGGTGCCCACCCGCAGCGGCAGGGCGCGCATGCGGGAGTGCTTGGCGGGAGAGGAGATGGCGGAAGACATGCGCGCGTCATATAGGGCGCGGGTGATGAACGAAACCCGCACCAGTGCAACACAGGGGGGCGCAACACAGCTGCGCCCCGTCCTCGGCATCGAGAGCAGTTGCGACGAGACCGCCGCCGCCCTCCTGGATGGGACCGGACAAATCCTCGCCGAGGCGGTCTTCACCCAATCGGCCGAGCATGCGCGGTTTGGCGGCGTGGTGCCGGAAATCGCCGCCCGCGCGCAGCTGCAACGGCTGGAGGGCATGGTGCGCGGCGTGCTGGACGCAGCCGGCCTCGCGCCCCGCGACCTCGGCGGCGTGGCGGCGACGGCGGGGCCGGGGCTGATCGGCGGGCTGATCGTGGGCGCCAGCCTGGGCAAGGGCTTGGCCCTGGGCGCCGGCCTGCCCTTTATCGGCGTGAACCACCTGGAGGCGCATGCGCTGACCGCGCGGCTGCCGGGGCTCTTCCCCGAAGCGCCCGCCTATCCTTACCTGCTGATCCTTGTCTCCGGCGGGCATTGCCAATGCGTGGCGGTCGAGGCTCTGGGCCGCTACCGCCGCCTTGGCACCACGCTCGATGACGCGGTGGGCGAGGC
>NZ_JAIEQY010000333.1 GCF_019747315.1 Roseococcus sp.
CGCTACCGCGCCTGGGAGACGCGCCGCGCCGGCGCCCGCGCCTTCCCCGCGCCGCCGCCCGGCCTCTCGGGCCATGCGGTGATCGTGGGCTTCGGGCGCGTCGGCCGTGTCGTGGCGCAGGGCCTGGCGCAGCATGGCGTGCCCATCCTCGCGATCGAGGCGGACCACGCCCGCGCGGAGGCGCTCCGGCGCGAGGGGCTTTCCGTCATCTGGGGCGATGCCGCGCAACCCGAGGTCCTGGCCGCGGCCCGGCTGGAATCGGCCGGCCTCCTCGTGCTCGCCCTGCCCGACGCCTTCGGCTGCCGCCGCGTGCTGGAACTGGCGCGCGCGGCCAATCCTGACCTGCCCGCCGCCGTGCGCGCGCATGATGACGAGGAGGCAGCGCTGCTGGCGCGGATCGAGGGCGTGGGCCTGGTCGTGATGGGCGAGCGCGAGATCGCCCTCGGCATGGCCGGATTCGCGCTGCGGCATTTCGGCGTGGCGCCCCTCGTCGCGCAGGCGACGCTCGAGGATCTGCGGGCGGGGCGCGGCTGAGCCCTCAGTCGAGGCGCATGGCCATCAGCAGCGTCACCGCCTCCACGCCATCGACCCGCAGCGAGGCCGCCTCGGTGCCGTAGAGCGTGAAGCCCGCCGCCTCATAAAGGCGCCGCGCCCCGGGATTCGCCTCGCCCACCATCAGCTGCAGCACGCTCACCTGCCCGCGCGCATGGGCGATGCAGGCCGCGATCAATGCGCCGCCGAGCCCCTGCCCGCGCGCCTCCTCCCGCACATACATCCCCCGGAGATGGCCGATATGCCGGCGCTTCAGCATGGCGTCGCCCTCATGGGCCAGCATGCCGAGCAGGCGCCCGTCCTCCTGTTCCGCCGCGAAGACCGCCGCTCGCTCCAGCGTCTCGCCGAACCAGGAAAGCGGCTTGCCCGCCTCCTCCTCCCACGCCCGGCCGAAGGCGGTGGGGGCCGTCCGCAGGGCCTCCAACCGCAGCGCCCGGAATGCCTCGGCATCCTTGGGCGTCAGGCGGCGGATGGGCACGGGCCCGGCCTCAGCTCTTTTCGATGGTCAGGTCCGGCGCGTCGGGGTTCTTCATCCCGACGATGTGATAGCCGCAATCCACGTGATGCACCTCGCCCGAGACGCCGGTGCTGAGCGGGCTGAGCAGGTAAAGCCCGGCGCCGCCTACCTCATCCAGCGTCACATTGCGCTGCATGGGGGCGTTGTATTGGTTCCACTTCAGGATGTAGCGGAAATCGCCGATGCCGGAGGCTGCCAGCGTCTTGATCGGGCCGGCGCTGATCGCGTTCACGCGGATGCCGTCGGGGCCGAGATCGGCCGCCATGTAGCGCACGCTGGCTTCGAGCGCCGCCTTGGCGACGCCCATCACATTGTAGTGCGGCACCCATTTCTCGGCGCCGTAATAGCTGAGCGTCAGCAGCGAGCCGCCCTCGCTCATCAGCGCGGCCGCGCGCCGGCCGGTGGCGGCGAAGGAATAGCAGGAGATGTCGAGCGCCTGCAGGAAGGCCTCGCGCGGGGTGTCCACGAAGCGGCCGCGCAGATACTGCTTGTCGGCGAAGCCCACCGCATGGACGAAGAAATCGAGCTTGCCCCAGCGCTCCTCGACCGCGCCGAAGGCGGCGTCCATGTCGTCATCGCTGGCCACGTCGCAGGGCACCACGAAATCGCTGCCGACGCTGGCGGCGAGCGGGCGGACGCGCTTCTCCAGCGCTTCGCCCTGGTAGGTGAAGGCCAGTTCCGCGCCCTGCGCCGCGCAGGCGCGGGCGATCGCCCAGGCGATGGAGCGGTCATTGGCCACGCCCATGATCAGGCCGCGGCGACCCTGCATCAGGGTTCCCGTGGGCAGGGCGGGGGCAGAATCGTCCTTCATGGGGTTCCGGTATCCGGTTGCGGGGGCCAGATGGTGGTGGCACATGCCCCACAACCGGGCAAGGCCCCACAGGATGTTCGCATGACCGAAGACCCCTATGCCCTTTTTGCCGAATGGCTCGCCGAGGCGACCCGCACCGAGCCCAATGACCCCAACGCGATGTGCCTCGCCACCGCCACGCCGGATGGGCGCCCCTCGGCCCGGATGGTGCTGCTGAAGGGGCATGATGCCCGCGGCTTCGTCTTCTACACCAACCTCGAATCCCGCAAGGGCGGCGAGTTGGCGGCCAATCCCCAGGCGGCGCTCTGCTTCCACTGGAAGACGCTGACCCGCAGCGTGCGCGTCGAGGGCTGCGTCGAGGCCGTGACCGACGCCGAGGCCGATGCCTACTACGCCTCGCGCTCACGTGGCAGCCGCATCGGCGCCTGGGCCTCGCGCCAGTCGCGCGAATTGGAAGGCCGCTGGGCGCTCGAGAAGGCCGTCGCCGAATACACGGTGAAGTTCGGCCTGGGGGAGATTCCGCGCCCTGCCCATTGGTCGGGCTTCCGCATCCTGCCGGCGCGCATCGAATTCTGGCGCGACATGCCCTTCCGCCTCCACGAGCGCCGCGTCTT
>NZ_JAIEQY010000352.1 GCF_019747315.1 Roseococcus sp.
CGCGGCGGGCGCAGGGGCCGCCACCGGCGGCGCCACGGCGCGCGGCCGCAGCACCATGGTCGCCTCGGGATCCTCCTCCGGCGTGGTCACAGCAGCACGCGCGTCCCGCTCCGCGGCGCCCAGCTGGCCACCGGGGCCGAGCGGCCGCGCAGCAGCGCGCGCGTCCGCACGAAGCCATTCACCGAGACCTGCAAGGCCAGGAAACGCTCCAGCACCGCGCCCAGCAGATAGAGCCCGCCGCTGGACCAGGCCTGCGGCTCAAAGGTCAGGCTCACATCCAGCCCGCGCACGAAGACGCCCGGCCGCTGCCCGGGAATGCGCGCCACGCCCGGCCCGGCCCGCACCGACAGCAGCCCGGCAATGGCCGCGCGGCTTTCCGGCGTGTCCCGCATGTCGTGCAGGCGGAGCATTTCGCGCAGCGCCACCGCCGCATCCTCTCCACCCATCACGCCGAGGTGGTTGAGCGCCAAATGCGAGACCAGCCGCCAGGCGCCGCGCTCCCGCAGGCGGGGCCGCAGCGTGGGCGTGGGCGCCGAGAGGCATTCGGCGCCCGCGGCGGGCGAGGTGGGGTCGGCGATGCGCAGCCGCGGCTGGCCGCCGCCGAAGGGCAATTGCTCCGGCAGGTCCCGGTTGAGGCAGAGGGCGGTGATGGTCAGCACGCCATCCGCCGGCGCCTCGGGATCAAACAGCGCGTCGCGCAGCATCAGCCGCGTCTCGGTGCCGGTCAGCGGTGAGGTCGCCGGGCCGCGCAGGGCGAGCCACTGCATCGGCGCCGCCTCCTCCTCCGGGCCGCCCTCGCGCGCCAGGCGCTGGAAGGGCTGCACCACGCGGCGCGCACCATCGGGCCGGCTTTCCCGCACATCCTGCACGTGATGGATCTCAAGCGCGGCCGGGCGGCGCGCATCGGGCAGCACCAGCCAATCCGACTGCGTCCCATCCATGGTGATCGGCTCGCAGCGTTGCGGAAACAGGTTCACGGCCGGCGTGCAATGCAGCGCCAGCGTATCGGCGGCGATGCTGCGCTCCAGCTCCGGCGCGGCGCGGCCGAGATAGAGGAACACCTCCATCCGGTCGCTCTGCTGCAGGAGGCTGCGCGCCTCCAGCCCCGAGAGTTCGAGGTAGAGGAATTTCTCCGGGTGGGCGAAATACTCGGTCAGCAGGCGATGGCCGTCGAAGGCGCGCTGCGGCCAGGGCAGCGCCGCCTCCTCGCGCTCGAAGCCCACGGGGCGGATGCGCTCGGGGCCGAGCAGGGTGGGCGCCGGGTCACCCGGCCCATCGGCCAGCGCAATACCGACGCAGGCGGTCGCGAGCAATTCATGCAGCCCGGCCGAGACCTGCGGGCTGCCGCGCAGATGCAGGCGCAGCGTATCGAGCCCCGTCTCGGCGAAGTTCAGGTCCGGCACCAGGGTGCGCAGCGTGATGCGCAGGCAGGCGGCGGCCCCCGGCGCGCGTGGATTGGCGGGGGCGGCGAGCGGCAGGCCCATCAGCCGCACCGCCTCGATCTGCACGGGCCAGAGCGTCACATCGTGGCAGGTCACGTAGCGCAGCGCCTCGCCCCGCACCGGCTCCGTCTCCACCGGCGTGCCGCGCCGCGCCACCGCGGGGCCGCGCGCCTCGGCCTTGGGGGCGAGGCGCAGCGTGGTCATGCTCGGCACCGGCGCCAGGATATGCGGGCTGAGCAGTTCCAGCAGCGCGTCGGTGATCTCGGGCAGTTCGTCTTCCAGCCGCTGCTGCACCCGGCCGCCGAGGAAGGCCACACCCTCCAGCAGCCGGTCCACATGCGGGTCATCCACCGTGCCGTCGGAGGTGACGCGCAGGCGGCCGGCGACCTTCGGATACGCCTCGGCAAACTCGCCCGCCAGGCGGCGCAGCGCCGCCAATTCGCGGTTGTAGAAGGGGAGGAGGCTTTCGCTCATCCACCGCGCTCCGTCACGCGCACTTCGTGGGAGACGGCCTCGATCACCGTCTCGAAGCTGATCGGCTCGGGGATGGGGTCGGTGCGCAGCACGGCGTCCACCTTCAGCCGCAGCGTGCGGTCCAGCTCATTGCCGCTCTCGCGCAGCTCGACGCGCACGGATTGCAGCCGCGGCTCGAAGCGGCGGATCACGCGCTCCACCTCGCGCGCCAGTTCCTCGCGCCGCTCGGGCATCGCATAGGCGCCGGAGGTGGCGTCGGGAATGCCATAGCCGAGCGCCGAGGCCACCAGCTCCGGCGTCGTGGACGGCAGCGGCCAGCGGCGGCGGCGGGCGTTGAGCAGCGCCTCCAGATCCCGCCGGACGGCGGCGCGCAGCACCTCCAGCGCCATGGCGGGCGAGACGGGCGGATCGCGCGGCGTGCCCGGATCGGAGTCCAGCAGGCGGTCAAGCAGCGGCAGGCGGACGCGCTGGCTCAGGCCACGCGCGGGGCCTGGCAGGTTGCGCTCGCCCGTGCCGCTCATCTCAGGTGAAGCGGATGGCGGTGAGGTCGGCCAGGGCCACCGCTTCCTCGCCGATCAGGAAGATGCGCTGGCCGAGGCC
>NZ_JAIEQY010000336.1 GCF_019747315.1 Roseococcus sp.
GCCATCGTGGCGCGCATGACGACGACGATCGACAGCATCTCGGGCGGCCGCTTCGGGATCAACATCGTCTCGGGCTGGCACAAGGTGGAATACAGCCAGATGGGGCTGTGGCCGGGCGATGCGCATTTCGGCAAGCGCTATGATTACAGCACGGAATATGTGCAGATCCTGAAGGAGCTCTGGGAGACGGGCGAGAGCAATCTCAAGGGCGAGTATTTCCAGATGGACCATTGCAAGCTCAGCCCACCGCCCAGCAAGCCCATCAAGATCGTCAGTGCCGGCCAGTCCGACCGCGGGATGGAATTCGGCGCCACCTATTGCGACTATAATTTCTGCCTGGGCGAGGGCGTGAACGAGCCGACGAAATCTGCCGCCGTCCCGGCCCGCGTGCTGGAGCATGCGAAGAAGACTGGCCGCGATGTCGGCGCCTACATGCTCTTCATGGTGATCTCGGACGAGACGGATGCGGCCGCCATGGCCAAGTGGGATTCCTACGAGAAGGGCGCCGACCGCGCGGCGCTGGCGCATCTGCTGGGCCATGCGGCGCAGGATGTGAACACGGAGGCCAATTCGATGGCGGCCGCCGTGCAGCGCAATCCCTCGCCCATCAACTTCAACATGGGCACGATCGTGGGCAGCTACGCCTCCTGCGCACGCATGCTGGACGAGGTGGCGGCGATGCCGGGTGTCGCCGGAATCATGATCTGCTTCGATGATTTCATCAAAGGCATCGATGATTTCGGCCAGAAGATCCAGCCGCTGATGGAATGCCGCAAGGACCGGCTGGCGCTTGCCGCCTGACACGAAAAAGGGGCGGCCCGGATGCCCGGGCCGCCCCCTGGTGACGGCCGGGGCGCTGCGCGGCACCCCGGCGATCCGGGCTCAGCTCGTCGCCTGGATGTTGTAGCGCTGCGCCACCTGGCGGGCCGTCGCCAGCTCGGTCGTCATGATGTTCACGAAATCCTGCCCGGTCGGGATCGGATTGCGCGGCAGCGTCTGCAGCTCCGTCGTGCGGGTCACGATGGCGGGTGTGCGCATCACGCCCGGCATTTCGCGGATCATGCGCTCGGCGATGGGGGCAGGCAGGTTCCGCGGCGCCGAGATCCCCACCCATTGCGTCTGCACCAGGCTCGGGAAGCCCAGCTCCGCGAAGGTCGGCACATTCGGGAAGGCCGGCAGGCGCTGCGGGGTGGAAATGGCCAGCGCGCGCAGCGTGCCGTTGTTCATCGCCTCCACATTGGTGGTGATGGGATCGATCAGGCTCTCGATATGCCCACCCAGCAGGTCCCGCATGGCAGGTGCGGAGCCGGCATAGGGCGCGTGGTCGAGCTGGGTGAGGTTGGCCTGGCCGGCCAGCATCGCGCCCAGCATGTGCGGCGCCGAGCCGATGCCCGAGGAGCCGTAGCGCGTGGGGCGCGTGCGCGCCGCCTGGACGTAGTCGGCGAAGCTGCGGATCGGGCTGTCGCCGCGCACCAGGAGCACGCTCGACGCCTCGACCAGCAGGGCCAGGTGCGTGAAGTCATTCACCGGGTCGAAGGGCAGGCGGGGCAGGGTGGCGGCGGAATAGACCATCACCGAGGCATGCGTCATCAGGAAGGTGTAGCCATCGGCCGGCTGCTTCGCCACGTAGTCGGTGCCGATCACGCCACCGGCGCCAGCGCGGTTCTCGACCAGCACATTTTGGCCCAGGGCCGCGGAGAGCGGCGGGGCGACGAGGCGGGTGATGGTGTCCACCAGGCCGCCTGGGGGGAACTGTGCGACCAGGCGGATCGGCGCGCGGGTCGGCCAGGCGGCGGATTGCGCGCTGGCAATGGCCGGGGCGGCGAGGAGGCCCGCGGTGGCGCCCAAGAGGTGGCGACGCTGCATCATTGGTAATCTCTCCATGCGAAGCTGGTGGCCGGATTGCACAATTGCCATGCAATCCGGCCCCAGCGGGGGTCCTGCGGGAGAGGGACGCAAGACCCGTGCCGCGCGCTCAGCTTTTCCGGACGTTCCAGAAGAGCGGCGCGCCCTGGACGATGCCGCTGACATTGCGGCGATGCGCGGTGGCCAGGAAATACTGGCCGAGCGGGATCATCGGCACATCCTGCATCGCCTGGCCCTGGATGCGCCGCGCGATGGCCTGCTGGGCGGCCAGGTCCGGCGCGTCGAACCAGGCGTTGCGCAGGTTTTCCAATTCGGGCGAATCAGGCCAGCCGATCCAGCCATTGGTGCCATTGCCGCGCAGCCCGAGATGCCCGGCCGGCGAGGCGAAATCCTGCCCGCCGCCAAAGGTGAAGAAGGCCGACCAGCCGCCGCGCTCCACCGGCTCGCGCGAGGTGCGGCGGGAGAGCACCGTGCCCCAATCCAGCGCCTGGTAGTCCAGGTTGATGCCGATGCGGCGGAACAGGTCCCCGCCCACCTCGGACATGGCCCTCAGGAAAGGCAGGTCCGTGGGGACGATCAGCACCATCCGCTGCCCATTGTAGCCGGCCGCCGCCAATTCGCGCCGCACGCGGTCGAGGTCGCGCGGCGAGGTGAGTGCGCCCATCCCCTC
>NZ_JAIEQY010000331.1 GCF_019747315.1 Roseococcus sp.
GCATGGAGCCGATGAGGCGACTGGAAGCATGGAGCCGGTGAGGCGACTGGGAAGCATGCACCCGATAAGGGCCATCGCATCGCTGGGGGGCGTCGGCTTTCTCAAGCCGGCGCCGGGCACATGGGGATCGCTCGCCGTCATGCCGCTCGCGCTGCTGCCGCCCTGGGTGGCGCTGCTGGCCGCCGCGATCTTCACGGCTGTCGGCTATTGGGCACTGACCCGCCTGCCCGAGACCGGCGCCGATCCCGGCTGGGTGGTGGTGGACGAAGCCGCCGGGCAATCCCTCGCGCTGGCCGCCGCCACGGGATGGGTCGGCGTCCTGCTCGCCTTCGCCCTCTTCCGCCTGTTTGACATCACCAAGCCCGGCCCCGTGGGATGGGCGGACCGCCAGAAGGGCCCCTTCGGCGTGATGGCCGATGACGTCATCGCCGGGGCCATGGCGGGCCTTCTCATCCTTCTCCTCGCACCCTTCGGAATCCGCTGATGCTGCCCGATGCCACGCTGGAGGAGGCCGCCGCCCTCCTCGCCGCCCTCCAGGCCAAGCACCTTACCATCGCCACGGCCGAAAGCTGCACCGGCGGGCTGATCGCCGCCGCGTTGACCGCCATCCCCGGCTCCTCCGCCTCGGTGCTGGCGGGCTTCGTGACCTATTCCAACGAGGCCAAGACCAGCATGCTGGGCGTGCCGGCCGAAATGATCGAGCGCCACGGCGCCGTGAGCGAGGAAGTGGCGCGCCAGATGGTGGAGGGTGCGCTGCGCGCCTCGGGCGCCCATATGGCGCTGGCCTGCACGGGTGTCGCCGGCCCCGGCGGCGGCAGCCTGCTCAAGCCCGTGGGCCTGGTCTGGATGGGCGCGGGCCGGCGCGGCAGCACCATCATCACCCAGCACCGCATCTTCCCCGGCGACCGCACGTTGATCCGGGCCGAGACGGTGCGCCATTGCTTCGCCATGGCCCACTCGCTCCTGACGTAACGATTGCTATAAGGGCGAATGACAAGGACCCCCCGCCATGCCTGACGATGACGACGATGATGAATGGGAAGTCCCAGAGGCCTTCCAGCCCGACCCCACCGAATTCGCCTTCGACCTCGAGTCGCGCCTGGCCAGTGTCGTCGCGCTGAAATCCCTGGTGCCGGCCGACGCCACCTCCGCCGCCGCCCTCGGCGTGGAGCGCGAGGGCTCGGGTGTCGTAATCGACTCCGGCGGGCTGGTGCTGACCATCGGCTACCTCATCACCGAGGCCGAGAGCGTCTGGATCACCAACAATGAGGGCCGCGTGGTGGAAGCCACGCCGCTCGCCATGGATTTCGAGACGGGCTTCGGCCTGGTCCAGATGCTGGGCCGCATTCCCGGCCAGAAGGTCGCGGAGCTTGGTGATTCCGAAGGCATGCGCCATGGCGCCCAGGGCGTGCTGGCGGCATCCGGCGGGGTGAGCCATGCGCTGGCCTGCACGGTCGCCGCCCGGCAGCCCTTCGCAGGCTATTGGGAATACCTGCTGGACAACGCGATTTTCACCGCCCCTGCCCACCCGCATTGGGGCGGCGCCGGCCTCTTCGACACGGCGGGGCGGCTGGCCGGCATCGGCTCGTTGATTCTGCAGCAGGGGCAGCGCGGCGGCAAAAGGCTCGACCTCAACATGGTGGTGCCCATCGGCGAATTGCTGCCCATCCTGGAGACTTTGCGCCGGACCGGCCATTCCGGCCGCCCGGCGCGGCCCTGGCTCGGCCTCTACGCCACCGAGGATGATGAGGAGGTGGGCGTGGGCTCCCTCGCCAAGGGCGGCCCGGCCGAGCGCGCGGGCGTGAAGCCGCGGGACCGCATCGTGGCGGTGGATGGGCGCAAGGTGAATGACCTGGCCTCGCTCTGGACGGCGGTGCGCGCGGCGGGGCCGGCGGGGGCGGAGGTGCGCCTGACCCTGGCGCGGGGCACCAAGCAACTGGACCTCGCCATCACCAGCACTGACCGCGCCCGGCATCTGAAGGCGCCCCGGCTGCACTGAAGCCCATGCACTGAAGGCCATGCACTGACGGCGGGCGCAACCTTCCGCGCCGGCCCGCGTTGCCCCCCCGCATTGCCCCCCGTGTCGCACCGGGCATCGCGGAAAGGAAGCATGTTGCACCGGGCTTATCAGCTGGCACAGGATACGTTCCAGGGCTTCATCGATGACGATGTCCTGACGCGTGCCGGCGCCATCGCCTATTTCACCCTATTCTCGCTCGGCCCCCTCATCTTCCTCGCCTCCGGCATCGCCGGCGTCATCTTCGGCGAAGAAGCGGTGCGTGAGGCGCTGGCCGCGCAATTGCGCGGGATGCTGGGCCAGGATGCCGGCGCCGCGGTGCATGAGATGGCGCAGCGCGCGCTGGGCCAGGCCCAGGGGAGCTGGGCGTTGGCGATTGGCATCGGCACGCTGATCATCACCGCCTCAGGCGCTTTCGCCGCCTTGCAGGGCGCGCTGAACGCCATCTGGAAAACCGAGGCGCCCATCGCGTCCACCCATGGCAGCGTGATCGCGGCCTTTCTGCGGGCGCGCGCGCTGAG
>NZ_JAIEQY010000222.1 GCF_019747315.1 Roseococcus sp.
GGTGCCGGAAGCCGGTGCCGAGGTCACGCTGGAGGCCGACCCCGCCTGGGGCGCCGGCGCCTATGCCGCCGTCACCGTCTTCCGCCAGGGCCAGGCGGCCGAGGCGCCGGGCCGGGCGCTGGGCCTCACCTGGCTGCAACTGGACCCTGCCGCGCGCCGGCTGGAGGTCGCGATCGGCGGCGAGGCGCGGGTGCGGCCGCAGGGGCGCGTCGCCATCCCCGTGACGGTCACGGGTGGCCCAGGGGGGAACCAGGGCGCCGTGCGTCTGACCCTGGCGGCGGTGGATGAGGGCATCCTGCGCCTGACGCGCTTCGCCACTCCCGACCCCCTCGCCCATTACGCTGGCCGCCGCACCCTCGGCACGGATATCCGCGACGATTACGGCCGCCTGATCCGCCCCGATGACAGCACGCTGGCCACGCTGCGCCAGGGTGGCGACGAGCTGGGCGATCTCGGCGCCCTGCGCATCCCGCAGCGCAACGTGGTGCTGTTCAGCGGCGTGGTGACGACCGACGCGCAAGGCCGCGCCGAAATCCCGCTCGACATCCCCGATTTCGCGGGCGAATTGCGCCTGATGGCCGTCGCCTGGGAGGGCGCGCGCGTCGGTTCCGCCGCCCGCACGCTGCTGGTGCGGGACCCCGTGCTGGCCGAGGCCCTCCTGCCGCGCTTCCTGGCGCCGGGCGACGAGGCGACCATCTCCGTCCTGCTGCACAACCTCGAATTGCCGGCAGGCGAAGTCAGCGCCACGCTGAGCACCGAGGGCGCCATTGCGCTGGCCGGGCCGAACCGCCTGGCCGCGCGGCTGGCCACCGGCGCCCGCGCCCAGCCCACGGCCCTACTGCGCGCGACGGGCAGCGGCGAGGGCGTGCTGCGCCTGGCCATCAGCGGGCCAGATGGCTTCACCGCCACGCGCGAGGCGCGGATCGAGGTCCGCTCCTCCCGCGCGTTGGCCTCCAGCGCCAGCCTGATCGAGATCGCCCCGGGTGCCGAGGCGCGGATCACGCCGGATGGCGCGCGCTTCCTGCCTGGCGCCTGGCGCGCCACGGCGCGGCTGGGCACCCCCGTCCGCTACGACGCCGAGGGCATGCTGCGCCTGCTGGACAGCTTCCCCCTGGCCTGCCTGGAGCAGCTCTCCTCCCAGGCGCTGGCGCTTGCTGCCGCCAGTTCCGAGGCGAGCACGCCCGAGCAGGCGGTGCGCCTGCAACGCGCCGTGGATGGCGTGCTGGCGCGGCAGCGCTTCGATGGCAGCTTCGGCCTCTGGTCCGCCCAGGGCGAGCCGGAATACTGGACCTCGGCCTATGCGGTGGAGGCGCTGCTGCGCGCCAAGGCCGCTGGCGCTGCCGTGGCCGATGCCGCGCTGGAAGCGGCGCTGACCAACCTCGCCGAGCGGCTGGAGGAGACCAACCCGGGCGAGGCCCCGGAATATGCCGCCCAGGCGGCGCGGCTGAACGCGCTCTCGCTCGCCGGGCGGCACCGGCTGGGCGCGGCGCGGCGGCTGATGGAAAGCCTGGACCGCCTGCCCACGCCGCTCTCCCGCGCGCAACTCGGCGCCGCCTTCGCCCGGGCCGGCGATGCCGAGCGCGCCGCCCGCGCCTTCGCCGCTTCCCTCGCTGCCCCCGCCCGGCGTGACTGGATCTATGACTATGGCAGCGCGGCCCGGGATGCGCTGGCCATCCTGGTCCTGCTGAAGGAGGGCCACGCGCCGGCCGCCCTGCAGGCCACGGCGCTTTCCCGCCTGCCCGGCCCGGAACTCACGCCCGCGCTCGCCTCCACGCAGGAACAGGCCTGGGCGGTCCTGGCGGCGGTGGCGCTGGGGCGCGATGGCAGGCCGGTCCGCGCCAGCCTGGACGGCACGGCGGTGACCGGCCGGGCCGTCAACGTCTCCGCTGGTGGCATGCTGCGCAACCTGGGCGACGCGCCGCTGCCCGTCAGCCTGACCGTCACCGGCATTCCCAGCGAGGCCCTGCCCGCCGGCCGCAACGCCATGCAGATCCGCCGCCGCTTCCTGGGGCTGGACGGCATGGCGCTGAACCTGGACCAGCTGCGCTCCGGCACCTCTTTCATCCTGGTGCTGGAGGCCCGGGCGGAATCCAGCCAGAACCATCTCGCCATGCTCACCCAAGGGCTGCCGGCCGGCTGGGAGGTGGAGGGGCGGCTTGGCCCCGGCGCCGTGCCCGGCCTGCCGGGCCTCGGCGAATTGCCGGAGGCCGATGCCCAGCCCGCGCTGGATGACCGGGTGGCGGCGGCCTTCACCTTCTCGGCTGAGTTGCGGGAATTCCGCCTGGCGCTGCGGCTGCGGGCGGTGACGCCGGGGCGCTTCGAATTGCCGGGGGCCGAGGTCTCGGACATGTACCGCCCGGCCTTCTTCGCCCGCCAGGCGGCGGGGCGGGTGACGGTGCTGCCCTGAGGCGCCCAGCCGAGCAACAGGTTCCGCGCTTCGTTCATCCGGCCGGCCAGGGTCGCTGCCGGGTGCCAGCAACCAGCGGCGCTTGATGGTAGGTCTGCGCGGCATGCTCGAAGATCACGCCGTTCGCCGGACCCTAGA
>NZ_JAIEQY010000391.1 GCF_019747315.1 Roseococcus sp.
CCTGGCGGGCTTCCAGCCCATTCTCCTGGCGGGCTTCCAGCCCGACTGCTTCGAGAAGCGTGGTAAGGATTTCCGCCCCGCTGCGCTCGGCGAGGTCGGGCGAGAGGGCGCCGGAGGGCTTGGCGACGGCCGCCCAGGCGCCGCGCCGCAGCACCTCCAGCGCCGCCGGGCTGCCCGGATGCGCGGCCGAGGAGACCACCACCACCTGGCCATGCCCGCTGACCGACCATTCCGCGAGGAAGCCCAACCCGTCCAGCACCGGCATCTCGAGGTCGAGCAGCGTGAGGTCCGGCCGCAGCTCGGCCTGGGCGGTGAGGCCGGCGGCGCCGTCCATCGCCTCGCCCACCACGGTGAAGCGGGCATCGCCGGCCAGGATGCCGCGCAGCAGGCGGCGCATCATGGCGCTGTCATCCACGATGAGGGTGCGGATGGCGCGGGTCTCGGGCTCCGGCGCGGCCCCGGCCGCGGCTTCCTCCCGGTCCTCGGCCAGGGCGGCGAGGCTCCCGGCGGCGGCGTGCAGGGTGGCCAGCTCCTCCTCCTCGGCCAGCGATGCCAGCCGGGCCTGGATGGGCGTGATCTCCATGCCATCGGCCATGGCGCGCATCTGGGCCAGCAGGCGCTGAGCGGCGGGCAGGTCCCCGGCGGAGGCCAGCGCAGCGCAAAGGGGGATGAATTCCTCGCGGAAGGCGGCCAGCAATTCCTCGTCCATCACGCCCCCCAGATGCCGCGCAGGCGGCGGCCCAGCGCCTCCGGGTCCAGCGCCTCGGCGCCGCCCACCAGGGAGCTTGCCGCCTGGGGCATGCCGGCCACAACCGAAGAATGCGTGCTCTGCACCAGGATCAGCCCGCCCTCCTCGGCCAGGGCGGCGGCGCCCAGCGCGCCATCCTGGCCCATGCCGGTCAGCACCACGCCGCAGGCGGCCAGGCCCAGCAGCGCGGCCGAGCGGAACAGCAGGTCGGCCGAGGGGTGCACCGGCGCGGCGGTGGGGGCCAAGCGCAGGGCCAGGCCGCCCCGGCTGCGCAGCAGCACGCCATCGGTGGGCAGCAGGGTCGCGGCCTCGGCGCCCAGCAGCCGCCCTTCCTCCGCCACCTGCACCGGCCATCCGGCGCGGCGGGTGAGCAGCGCCGCCAATTCCGGTCCTAGCCCGGCCGGCATATGCTGGGCGATCACCACCGGCACGGGCAGGGGGCCGCTCGCCGCCAGCAGCGCGGCCAGCGCATCCGGCCCGCCGGTCGAGGCGGCGATGAGCACCAAAGGCGGGGGTTCCGCCAGGCCGATGGCCGCGCGCGCCACGCTCGGCGCGGGGGCGAGGCGCTCCTGCGCGCGGGCCCAATGCCGCAGGCGCCCGCGCAGCGCCTGGTCGAGATGGCCGAGATCGAGCCCCCCCAGACCCGCCTCCTTGCTCAGGTAGTCGCAGGCGCCGGCGGCCAGGGCGGCGATGGCGGCCGGGCTGTCCTCCTGCGTGTGCTGGCTGACCATGATGATGGCGGGCGGGTTGGGCAGGGCCATGATGCGCCGCGTCGCCTCGATGCCGCCCAGGATGGGCATTTCCACATCCATGGCGACCACGGCGGGGTGGTGGCGCTGCACGGCGGCGATGGCGGCCTCGCCATCCGCGGCTTCGGCGACGACGCGCAGATCGCCCTCGGCCTCGATGATGCGGCGCAGCGCGATGCGCAGGAAGGCGCTGTCATCCACCACGACGACGGAAATCGGCGGGCTCACAGCGCGCCCAGCCGGTGCGGGGCGAGGACGGGCAAGGGCATGCCGCCGAGCCTGGCATAGGCGGCGACCAGCCCGTCCCGTTGTGGCAGCGGGGTCACATCCACGGCCGGCAGCGCGCGCACGCCGCCGATGCGCTCGACGGCGATCAGCACCTCGGGCCAGAGGGCCAGGCGGATCAGCGGGGCAGGGCCATCGGCCAGCGCGGCGCGCCCGCCCAGCACCAGGCCGCCATCCAGCACCGGCAGCACGGCGCCGCGATGCGCGGCAAGGCCGGCCATGCCCGCGCGCGGGGTGGGCAGCGGCTGGGTCGCCGGCAAGACGGCCACCACCGCCTCGGCCGGCAGGGCCAGCTCCATCCCGGCCGCGCGGAACAGCACGAGGTGCCGTTGCGGCACGGGTTGCAGCGGCGGTGCGTCGAGTGCGGCGGGCGCATGGGCCAGGGCCGCCCGCGCCTCGGCGCTGCCCAGCCAGTCCTGGAAGCGCGCCGTGGCGGCGATGGCGGGGCCGGCCTCGATGCGCGTGGCGGGCAGGCCGAAGCGGCGGCCGCTCTCGCGCAGCACCAGCAGGAGGAGCGGTGCCTCGCCCGCCACGGCCTCTGGCATGCCGGCGGCGAAGCCGGTCTCCAGCACCAGCACCGCCGAACCTTCGTCCTCGGCGAGGCCCAGCACGCCGGGCGCCGCACCGGGCAGGGGGCGGAGCGGCGGCATCGGCCGGATATGCTCGGCCAGCCCCGCCGGGATGGCCATGGCGATGCCGCCCAGGGCGAGGTGCAGGGCGCCAAGCCCCGCCGGGCGGCGCGGCGGCGGGGCGGCCGCGGCGCTGGCCAG
>NZ_JAIEQY010000021.1 GCF_019747315.1 Roseococcus sp.
CAGAACACCATCCAGCTGATCCAGCTGGAGGCCGCCGATTGGGGCGTCTCCCCCACGCGCTGGCAGTGGTCGCGCTATCCGGATTGGGCGCGGGAGCGGATCTCGGTCATCCATGAGGGGATTGATACCGCCATTGCCTCGCCCGAGGGCGTGGCGGAGTTCCGGCTGCCCGATGGCCGCGTCTTCACCCGCGAGGACGAGGTGGCGAGCTATGTGGCCCGCAACCTCGAACCCTATCGCGGCTTTCCGCAATTCATGCGGGCGCTGCCGGTGTTCCAGCGCCTGCGGCCCCGCGCGCATGTCATCGTGGTCGGCAGCGACGGCGTCTCCTACGGCCGCGCGCCGGCGGAGGGCGGCAGCTGGCGTGAGGTGATGCTGCGGGAAATGGAGGGGAAGATCGACCTCTCCCGCGTGCATTTCGTGGGGCGCGTGCCCTATTTGCAATTGCTCAGCCTGTTCCGGCTGACGCGGGCGCATCTCTATTTGACCTACCCCTTCGTGCTGTCCTGGTCGATGCTGGACGCCATGGCCTGTGGCGCGCCCATCCTGGGCTCCGCGACGCCGCCGGTGATGGAGGTGATCGAGGACGGGGTGAATGGGCGCCTCGTGGATTTCTTCGACCACGAGGCGATCGGCACGGGCCTGGCCGGGATGCTGGAAGACCCGGCGGCGCAGGCGCCCCTGCGGCAGGCGGCGCGGCAGCTTGTGCTGGATCGCTATGATTTGGCACGGGTGTGCCTGCCGCAGCAGATCGCGCTGCTGGAGGCGGTGGCGGCCGGCCGGGCATCGGCGGGGACATGAAGAGGGCCTCCGGCGGCTGGGGCCTTGGCCCCAGACCCCACTCCAGGGTAATTGCCCTGCAAGGTGTTGCAGCAATTGAATAAATTGGGGTCTGGGGCCTTTCGGCCCCAGCCGCCGGAGGCCCTTTTTTACTCCACGCGAATATTCCCCAACCGCACCACGTCTTCGTAACGGGCGAGCTCGGCGCGTAGGAGCGCGGTCATGTCCTCCGGCGTCTTGCGCCAGGGCGTCATCCCCACATTCTCCAGCTTCTGCCGAAATTCGGCATCTTCCTGCATGGCATCCAGTTCCGTCGCGAGGCGGCGGATGATGGCGCCATCGGTGCGGGCGGGGGCGAAGAGCCCCTGCCAGGCCAGCATTTCCACGCCCGCGAAACCGGGAAGGCTGGCCAGCGGCGGCAGTCCCGCGAGCGGCGCCAGCGAGGAATTGGCGAAGCCCTTGATCCGCCCATCCCGCAGCAGCGCCGCCGTGCTGGTGATGGTAAGCACGGCGAGGTCGAGCCGCCCGGCCATCAGGTCGGTCGGGATCTGGGCGGCGATGCGATAGGGCACATGCTCCAGCTTCACCCCCGCGCGCCGGGCGATGATCTCGCCCCAGAGATGCAGCGAGGTGCCGGTGCCGGAGGTCGCGAAGGTCAGCCCATCCGGGCGCGCGCGCGCCAGGGCGAGAAGGGTGGGGAGATCATTCGCCGGCAGGTCGGGCCGGCCGACCAGGGTCAAGGGCAGCGAGGCCAGCATGCCGATGGGGGCGAAATCGCGCAGGGGATCGTAGCGCACGGCATTGGGCGTGACGAAGGGCGAGATGGTGAAGGGGCTCTCCACGCCGACCAGCAGCGTGTGGCCATCGGGCGCGGCGCGGGCCACGCGCTCGGTGCCGATGGTGCCGCCGGCGCCGGGCGCATTCTCCACCACGACGGTATGGCCGAGGCGGCGGGTGAGCTCGGCCGCCGTCAGCCGCGCCACCGTGTCCACATTGCCACCGGCGGCGAAGGGCACGACGAGCGTGATGTTCCGCGTGGGCCAGGATTGGGCCCCAGCCTGGTGAATGGTCGCGGGCGAGGCGAGGGGTGTCAGCAGCAGGGCGCGGCGGGGGATCATGCGATCACTCCTTCGGGGAAGCATTCGGCGGCCAGGGCGTCGAATTCCTGGGCGAAGGCCGCTTCCAAATGGCGGCGCGAGGGTTCCGGCAGGAAGGAACCGCGAATGCCGTTCAGCATGAAGCCGCGCAGGTCGGAGAGGCCAAAGCCGAAATCCTCCACCATCATCCGCCAGCAGCGGGTGGGGGTCACCTGGTGCAGCGGCGGGTCATCGGTGTTGGGATGGATGAGCAGCCCGGCCGCCGGCATGCGGGAAAGCGGGTGCCCTTCGGGCCAGTGTTCCAGCGTGCGCAGGTAGTAGGAATTGGTCGGCACCACCGTGAACAGGATGCCACGCTCGGCGCAGCGGGCGGTCAGCGCCGGGTCCTCCAGGATGGTGTAGCCGTGGTCAATCCGGTCCACCTCCAGCAGGTCAATGGCGGTGGCGATGTTGCGGGGGTGGCAGCCGAATTCGCCGGCATGCGCCGTCAGTTTGAAGCCGGCCTGCTTGGCGATGCGCCAGGCGCGCCAGAAGAGCTCCGGCGGGCGGTCGGTCTCGCGGTAGTCGATGCCCAGGCCGATGATGGGATCGCGCCGATGCGCCACCATCCATTCCGCGAGTTCGGTCGCGGCCTCGGGCGGGGCCTCGCGGTCAATGGCGGGGATGAGCAGGGCGGAGACGCCGAAATCCGCGGCGGCATCGGCGAAGCCGGCGAGGATGGCGTCGGCACCCTTGGCATAGGGGAACAGATGCGCCGTCCCGGTCGGGTTCCAGAAGATCTCGGAATGGCGCACGCCATGGGCGGCCTGGTCCTGGAGGT
>NZ_JAIEQY010000306.1 GCF_019747315.1 Roseococcus sp.
GCAGCTTGGCGTGAGCGTCGGCCAGCTCCGCACGATGGGCAGCGAAGGCCAGCTCACCTCGGACCGCGTGTTCCAGGCGCTGCTGCGCGCCAGCGAGGCCATCAACAAGCAGTTCATCGAGCTCACCCCCACCATGGGCCGCGCCTTTGGCGTACTCGGCCAGGCCATGGTGGAATTCGTCGGTAAGCTCGACCAGGCGCTGGGTCTGTCCCAGGCCATTGCGCGGGCTGCGACCACCGCGGCGGCCGCCGTCGGGCGGGTCAGCGGCGGCATCGGGCCGCGCTCGCCCGCCGAGCAGGCCGAATTCGATGTGGTCCAGGCGCAAGCGCGTGTCGCGCGCCTTGAGGCCGAACTCGCCTCGCTGAGCGGCGAGCCGGGCCTCTACGCTGCCCCCCGCCGCGGCACGATCTCGCGCGGCTTGCAGGAGACCGCCGCCCAGACCCAGCCGCGTGAGGAGCGGCTGGCCGAGCTCCGCCAGCGCATCGAGGCGGAGAACGCCATCATCCGTGAGGGGCTGGCGCGCCGGAACCAGGCTCACACCGAGGCCGATGAGATCCGCCAGGCCGAGGAGGCCACCGCGGCGGCACGCCGGGCCGCTGCCGCCCGCACCACGCAGACCACGGCCTTCAACGCCGCGCGTGATGCCCTGGATCAGGAGAGAAAGCTCCGCACCGATCATGCGACCCGCATCACCGCCATCGACGCTGGCCTCGCGAATGGCGACACCGATGCCGCTGGTGCAGCGCGGCTGCGGCGTATGGCCAATGAGGAGCTGGCCGATGGCCTCAAGGCGCTCGACGCGGCAGCGCGCGGGCGGATCGAGACGGATGAATCCCTCGCCGAGGTGATGCGCGCCGTCGCCGATATCGAGAAGGATCGCCAGGCGCTGATGCGTGAGGGCGAAACCGTCACTGCCTCGGTGCGGACGGAGGCCGAGAAATACGCCGAGCAGCTCGCACATCTGAACAACCTGCTGGGCGCGGGCGCCATCTCGCAGGAGACCTACAACCGCGCCGTGGCGGCTGCCGACCCCGCCATCAAGGCGGCGGAGGAGGCCTCCAAGCGGATCGAGCAGGAGAACACCCGCACCACCGATCGCATCACGTCGTTCTTCGGCGACGCCTTCGCGCGGGCCTTTGAGGGCACGGGCAACGGCTTTCGTGGGTTGATGGACAGCTTTCGCCGCGCGGCGATCTCGACCTTTGCCAGCATCGCGGCGCAGGCTGTCATCCGCCCGATCGTGGCGCCCATCGTGCAGGGCCTCGGCCTGAGCCAGCTCGGCATCGGTGGCGGCGGTTCGCTCAACCTGAGCGGGCTATTCGGCAGTGGGGCGGCACAGGCTGCTACGCCAGCCGGTGGCAGTGGTGGCGGGGGCCTGGGCAGCGCAGGCAGCTTCAGCACCCTCCGCACGGCCTATGATGGCCTGACCAGCCCCGGCGGCCTCGGCTCGTTCTTTCCAGGCGGCGCCGCGGTCAACACGGGCTGGGGCGGCCTGGATGGGCTGCTGAACACCTCCCTCTACACACCTGCAGCGGCCGGATCCCTGACTTCCAGCGGGTTCTACGCCGGCACCTCCATGGCGGGTGAGGCTGGCGCTTTCGTCGGCGGTGGCGGCGCGGCGCAATCCCTCACGCTGGCGGGCTCCATCGGTCCGCTGGCGGCCATCGGCGGCGGGGCCTACGGCGTCTATTCCGGCATCCAGCGCGGCGGCATCGGCGGCTATACCAGCGCGGCTGGCGGAGCGATCAGCGCAGCGACAGGCATCGGCATGCTTGGCGCGGCGGCGGGCCTCCTCCCGGCACTCGGCGTTCTCGGGCCGATCGGCCTTGGCGTTGGCGCGCTGCTCGCCATCGGCGGCTCCCTTCTTCCGGGGCAGAGGGCCAGCGGCCAGGGCCAACTTGCGCGCCAGAATCTCAACTCCAGCGAGATGTCCTATGAGGGGCTCGGCGGCAGGCGGTTCAGCCAACGCAACCGCGACGCCGCGACCGGCTCGGTCCAGAACATCGCTCAGCTCGCTCGGGAGATCGGGGACAGCCTCGGCGGAGCCCGGATCGGCGGGAACGTCGCCGTCGGCGTCACGAATCGGACCCTCTACCTGGACGTCAACGGGCGGAAGAGTCAGTTCGCCAACAATGAGGATGGCGCGAAGCAACTCTCCGAAGCTGCGGCCCGGATGGTCATCCAGGAATTCAAGTCTCAGCAGGTCGTCCAGAACGACGATTACCGCAGCATCCTGAATAGGTCGGATGACTCCCTGGAGAGCCTCGGCGGGAACCTTCAGTGGTACGAGAAGATCTACAAGGCCCTGACTCAGTCGTCGTCCGCCGCGAGCGCATACGCGAAGGCGATCGAAGAGGCCACGAAGCCCTACAACGACGCGATCGGCCGCGCTCGGTCCCTCGGCCTTGCCGAAGCCGAGCTCGTCCGCAAGCGCGACGAGGCCTGGACCAGGATCACCCGTGCGCGGGATATCGAGACGTCCAACCTCAGCGTCGGCATCGTCAGTCGCGGGATCGCTGCGGACGCTTGGGGCGGCGACCAAGGCTCGATGAAGTATTGGCAGGACATGCAGGCTGCGGCCAACGCGGCCGAAACCGAGGTGACTGCCCTTCGCCTCAAGCTGGAGCAGCTCGGGGCGTCGAGCGAGTTCGCCGCAACGATGATCGCCCAGCTCGAGACGGTCCAGCGGGCGGAGTCGGCGGCCCGGGAACGTGCCCG
>NZ_JAIEQY010000379.1 GCF_019747315.1 Roseococcus sp.
GAGCGCTCCCGCATGCAGGCGGAACGTTTGGTTGCGCAAGCGCGGGACCATATCGACATGTTCGGGGATCGCGCCGACTTGCTGCGCGCCCTGGCTGACTACGTGATTGAGCGGAGAAACTAGATGCAGGACCGTCCCGCCACCCCGCTGCTGGACCGCGTGCGCGTCCCTGCCGACATGCGCAACTTCTCGGCCGAGCAGCTGCGCCAATTGGCCGATGAGCTGCGCGCCGAGACCATCAGCACCGTCTCCGTCACCGGCGGCCACCTGGGCTCCTCGCTCGGCGTTGTCGAGCTGACGGTCGCCATCCATGCCGTCTTCGACACGCCGCATGACCGGCTGATCTGGGATGTCGGCCACCAGTGCTACCCGCACAAGATCCTGACCGGGCGGCGGGACCGCATCCGCACCCTGCGCCAGGGCGGCGGCCTCTCGGGCTTCACCAAGCGCAGCGAAAGCGAATACGACCCCTTCGGCGCCGCGCATTCCAGCACCAGCATCTCGGCCGGCCTCGGCATGGCGGTGGCCAGCGCCATCCAGGGCGAGCCGCGCAACGTGATCGCCGTCATCGGCGATGGCTCGATGTCCGCCGGCATGGCCTATGAAGCCATGAACAATGCGGGGGCCGAGAAGGCCAACCTCATCGTCATCCTGAACGACAATGACATGTCCATCGCGCCGCCCGTGGGTGCGATGTCCGCCTATCTGAGCCGCACCATCTCGTCCCGCCCCTTCCTTTCGGTGCGCGAGTTCATGGCCAAGATGGCGAAGAATTTCCCGGGGCCCATCGAGCGCGTGGCGAAGCGCGCCGATGAATATGCCCGCGGCCTGCTGACCGGCGGCACGCTGTTCGAGGAGATGGGCTTCTACTATGTCGGCCCGATCGACGGCCACAACATGGACCACCTGCTGCCCGTGCTGCGCAACCTGCGCGACACGGAGCACAAGGGGCCCTTCCTGATCCACGCCGTCACCCAGAAGGGCAAGGGCTATGCGCCCGCCGAGACCAGCGGCGACAAGTATCACGGCGTGCAGAAGTTCAACGTCGTCACGGGCGAGCAGCAGAAGGCACCGCCCGGACCGCCGGTCTACCAGAAGGTCTTCGCGCAATCGCTGATCGCGGAAGCCGAGGTGGATGACCGCATCGTGGCGATCAACGCCGCCATGCCCTCCGGCACCAGCCTCGACATGTTCGCCAAGCGCTTCCCGGATCGCTGCTTCGATGTCGGCATCGCCGAGCAGCATGCGGTCACCTTCGCCGCCGGCATGGCGACCGAGGGGATGAAGCCCTTCTGTGCCATCTACTCCACCTTCCTCCAGCGCGGCTATGACCAGGTGGTGCATGACGTGGCGTTGCAGGGCCTGCCCGTGCGCTTCGCCATGGACCGCGCCGGCCTGGTCGGCGCCGATGGCGCCACGCATGCGGGCAGCTTCGACATCGCCTTCCTCGGCTGCCTGCCCGGCATGGTGCTGATGGCGCCGAGCTGCGAGGTGGAACTTTCCCACATGATCGCCACCATGGCGCAGATCGATGACGCGCCCTCCGGCGTGCGCTATCCGCGCGGCGAGGGCTTCGCGCTGGAGCCGCTGCCCGCCCGCGGCACGGTGCTGCCCATCGGCAAGGGCCGCATCCTGCGCGAGGGCAGCAAGATCGCCATCCTCAGCTATGGCGCGCGGTTGCAGGAATGCCTGAAGGCCGCCGAGGAGCTGGCCGCCTTCGGCCTTTCCACCACCGTCGCCGATGCGCGCTTCGCCAAGCCCCTGGACACCGCGCTGGTGGAACAGCTGGCGCGCCATCACGAGGTGCTGATCACCATCGAGGAAGGCAGCGTGAACGGCTTCGGTGGGCTGGTGATGCACCACCTGGCGCTGCGCGGCCTGCTGGACCACGGGCTGAAGTTCCGCCCGATGACCCTGCCCGACATTTATATCGACCAGGACAACCCGAAGAAGCAGTACGACCTGGCCGGGCTGAACGCGCCGCAGATCACGGCGATGGCCCTGGCCGCGCTGGGCCGCGAGGCGCTGGTGGAGCCGGCGCGCGCCTGAGGCAGGCGCATGGCCGCCAAGCAGCGCGCCGACCTGGCGCTGGTCGAGCGCGGGCTCGCGGAATCCCGCACCCGCGCGCAGGCGTATATCATGGCGGGGCTGGTCTATTCGGGTGAAACCCGCATCAACAAGCCCGGCGAGATCATCGCCGAGGGCCGCGCGCTGGAATTGCGCGGACAGGATCACCCCTGGGTGTCACGCGGGGGGGTGAAGCTGGCGCATGGCATCGCGCATTTCGGGCTCTCGCCGGAGGGGTTGGTGTGCCTGGATCTGGGTGCCTCCACGGGCGGCTTTACCGATGTGCTGCTGCATCACGGCGCCGCCCATGTGTATTCCGTGGATGTCGGGCATGGGCAGCTGGCCTGGAAGCTGCGGCATGATCCGCGGGTGACGGTGATGGAGCGCGTCAATGCCCGTCACCTGAAAGAGGGAGACGTCCCTCCCCTCGATGTCCTGGTCTGCGATGCGAGCTTCATCGGCCTGCGCGTGGTGCTGCCGGCCTGCCTGGCCCTCTGCAAGTCGGGCGGCTGGGCGATTGCGCTGATCAAGCCGCAATTCGAGGTTGGCCCTGCCATCGCCAAAGGCGGCGTGGTGCGTGACGCCGCGGTGCATGAGCGTGTCTGCGAGGAGATCAGCGCCTGGTGGTCCACGCTCCCTGGCTGGACGGTCCTCGGCGTGGAGCCCAGCCCCCTGCTTGGCCCCGAAGGCAACCGAGAGTTCCTGATCGCCGC
>NZ_JAIEQY010000058.1 GCF_019747315.1 Roseococcus sp.
TGCGCTCCGCCAGAGGCTGGTGCGCTCCGCGCGGGGCTGAACCGCCTCAGCGGTTGGCGCGCGCCACCACCGCCTCGAACAGCACCTGGCAGCCGGCTTCCGCTTCCTCGGGCAGGATGCTCTCGGCCTCATTGTGGCTGAGGCCATCCTTGCAGGGGGTAAAGATCATCGCGGCCGGCACGCGCCGCGCCACATAGACCGCGTCATGCCCGGCGCCGGAGATGATCTCGCGCGCCGGATAACCGAGGCGCGCGGCCGCCTGGCGCACGAGGTCCACGCAAGCGGGGTCGAAGGGCTGGGCAGGGATGTCAAACAGCTTCGTCAGCTCCAGCCGGCAGCCATTCTGCGCGACCAAGGCCGCGGCCTCGCCCGGGAAGCGCGCCATCAGCGCCTGCACCTGGGCATCGTCCGGATGGCGGAATTCGATGCTGAAGCGCACCTCGCCGGGCACCACGTTGCGGCTGTTCGGCAGCACCTGGAGCTGGCCGACCGTGCCGCGGCCATCCTCGCCGCGCTCGCGCATCAGATCATCCACCAGGGCGATCACGCGCGAAGCCGCCACCAGCGCGTCGCGCCGGGCGGAGGGCGGCGTGGTGCCGGCATGGGCGTCCTGGCCGGTGATCACCGCATCATACCAGACCTGGCCCTGCGCGCCCGTCACGATGCCGATCTGCTTGCCCTCGCGCTCCAGGATCGGGCCCTGCTCGATATGCAGCTCGAAATAGGCATCCGCCGGGAAGGGGGCGGCGGGGTGCGGGCCCTTGTAGCCGATGGAATCCAGCGCGGTGCCGACATCCACCCCCTCGGTGTCGGTGAAGCCATAGGCCTCCTCCAACGGGAAAATGCCGGCCCAGACGCCGCTGCCCATCAGCGAATGGCCGAAGCGGCTGCCTTCCTCATCGGTCCAGTTCACCAGCTCGATCGGCGCCTCGGTGGTGATGTTCAGGTCGTTCAGCGAGCGCATGACCTCGAGCCCCGCGATCACGCCCAGCGCGCCGTCGAATTTCCCGCCCGTGGGCTGGCTGTCGAGGTGGCTGCCCAGCAGCACCGGAAGGCGCTTGGGGTCGCGGCCCTCGCGGCGGGCGAACATGTTGCCCATGGCGTCCACGCGCATGGTGAGGCCCAGCTCCTCGCACCAGGCGGTGAAGCGCTGGCGGCCAGCCTTGTCCACCTCGGTGAGGGTGAGGCGCTTCACGCCGCCCTTGGGCGTGGCGCCGATCTCGGCCATGGCCATGAGGGTGTCCCACAGGCGTGGGCCGTTGATCTTCTGATTCGTGCTCATGCGCGTCAGGATAGCGGGAAACCCGCCGCCCTGAAATCGGGCGCGGGGCCACATGGCCCCCTCACTTGCCCCAAGCGCACGGGACTGCAACTGATGCGCCATGGCCCATGCTCTCGACACCGCCCCCGCCCTGCTTCGCAATTCCGACCTCGACCGCGCCGAGGTGCGCCAGGCGCGGGTGGACCTCGCCGCCTGCTTCCGCATGGCGGCGAAGCTCGGTTTGCAGGAGGGCATCTGCAACCATTTCTCGCTGGTCGTGCCCGGGCGTGACGATCTGATGCTGGTGAACCCCTATGGCTATGCTTTCGCCGAGGTCACCGCCTCCAACCTCGTCATCTGTGATTTCGAGGGGCGCGTGGTGGCCGGCAGCGGCGTGCCGGAGGCGACGGCCTTCTACATCCATGCGCGGCTTCACCTGAAGCACCCGCGCGCCAAGGCCGCCTTCCACACGCACATGCCCAACGCGACGGCGCTTTCCATGCTGGAGGGGCCGCCCTTGGTCTGGGCCGGGCAGACCGCGCTGAAATTCTACGGCCGCACCCTGGTGGATGAGGATTACAACGGCCTCGCCTTGGATGAGCGCGAAGGCGACCGCATCGCTGCAGCCCTCGGCGATGCCGACATCGTCTTCATGAAGAATCACGGCGTGATGGTGGTGGGCCCCAGCGTCGCCGAGGCCTGGGATGACCTCTACTACCTCGAACGTGCGGCCGAGGTGCAGCGCCTGGCCATGGCCACGGGGCGCGTGCTGAAGCCGGTGCCCGAAGCGGTGGCGCGCGCCACCTATGAGCAGATGCGCGAAGGGGACCGCGAAAGCGCGAAGCTGCACCTGGAGAGCATCAAGCGGCAGCTCATGAAGGAACAGCCCGACTTCGCGGACTGACGCATCTACGGGTCAGCGATCGCCGGAGCCAGGCCAAGGAACGGGGTCTGGGGCCCCAATCTTCGGAAATGGTCGCCCCAGCCGCCGGAGGCGCTTTTCCGACGCCAAGGCCTACTTGATTTCCTCATCCGGCAGCACGCCGAAGATCTCGGCGCGCTTGATGAAGCCGCGGCGGTCCTGCACCTGCACCTCGCACCAGTCGCTGCCGGCGTCGCAGCCGCGGATGCGGCCGATCACGCCGGGCTTGAGGCGGGCGACGGGGGTGGAGGCATCCTCAGCGCGGCGGCGCAGCGGCACTTCCGCGCTCGGCTCGCCCCGCACGATGAAGGTGCGGCGCCCGGGCTGCAGGTTGGAGGCGGCGAGCCAGCCTTCCGTGCCGTCGGGGTCACGGATGCGGCGCCATTGGTCATGCTCGCGGATGATCTGCACTGGCAGGTCGGAGCGCTGATAGCGCCATTCCACCGGGAAGCGGCGATCGGGCCCGACGCGGAGATTCACGTCATTGGAGCGCAGCGCGGCAAAGCGCGGCATGGGCAGGCCGGTGACGCTGCCGATGGGCGGAATCGGCTCCGGCGGGGGCGGCGGCGCGGCCTGGGCCGGGGGGGCGGCGGCGGCCGCTGCGGCAGCGGCTGCT
>NZ_JAIEQY010000007.1 GCF_019747315.1 Roseococcus sp.
ACGCCCGGCACGCTGGCGTCCATGTAGGCCTGGTAGACCGCGATCTGCGCCGCGTAGATCGGCTTGCTGGTGGCCACGCCCTTGCTGGCGGTCTCGCGCCAGGACTTCGCGTTCATAGTCTTGCATTCCCACAGCGCCGGGAACGCCATGCCGGGGATTGCGGGGGCGCCAGCCAGCACGCCATCGACGTGGCCGCGGATCCGGCCGCCCGCGACCGAGAAGCCGAACTGCTCACCATCGTCACCACCGCCACGGCGGGTGTAGAGATCGAAGCCAGCACCGCGGAGCCAGGCGACGGCCACGTCCTCCAGCGCGTGGCCGATGGCAAAGATGCGCAGCAGCCGCCCGTCGAAGTCGGCGCCCTCATCCTTCGGCGCCTTCACGAACTCGAATTGCAGCGCGCGTTCGCAGGCGTGGCCAAGGCGCGAGCCGCCCAGATAGGTCCGCGGCGGCGTGGCCGCGTTGCTGGCGACCAGCGCCGCGTCGATGGCGGCGTTGACGTGCTCCGATGTCTGGCTGCGGCTGTTGAGATCGAGCATCAGAAGGGCGCATCCGCGGCGCTGAGCGGGCGGTGGCGGTCGGGCAACTGCTGCGCTGCGGCGTGCATGGCCTCCTGGAAGCCGCCGACGGCGACCTCAATCAGCGTCAGCACCTGCGGCTCGGTCAGATCGATCAGCCGCGTCTGCCAGCCAATCTCTCCCAAGCATTCGCCGAGCGGGCGCATGGTGGCGCGGATGGCGGCCCGTTCCTGTTCAGTGAGGTCAACCACGGCAGGTGCGCTCCTCGCGGCAAGGGTGGTCCACAGCGCCTGGCAGGCCATGCTGCAGAAGGAGGTTGCGGGGCGTGGCGGCCGGCGCCGTGTCGGATCGAACCAGCCAAACCCGCGCGTGGCGCGGCGGCAGATGGCGCAAGGCGGGACGGGATTGCGCATGGCCGGTCATGCAGCCTGGCCCAGCGTCGCGGGCTGGGCGTTGCGCACCAGGCTGCGAATCATCTGCTTGTTGAACTTGAAGGTCAGCAGCGCCGAGGCCTGGTAACGGGTCATGCCAAGATCAGCGCGCGCCTCGGGCGGTAGGTGGGTGAGCTGCCGTTCGGTCGGCGGCTCGCGCAGCCAGCGCTTGCTCTTGTGGGCGCTCTCGTCCGTCTCGTAGGCGTTCAGCCAGTCGTCCGCCGCGGCCAACGCCACCAGCCTCTCGCCGATGGACAGCAGGCGGGGCCGCTCCTCCTTCGCGCCACCGACCGCGTGCCAGGCCCCATTCAGGAAGAAGATGCCCGCCCAGCCGTTGAACCCGTTGGCGAGCAGCGCCGCATCGTCGCCGAACAGGTCGCACCACTGGAAGGCGGAGCGGCGGAGCAGATCGATCTCCGTCATGATGAAGTCGGCCAGCGGCGCCGCCTCGCGCCCGCGGGGCTCGAAGACGTGGCCGCAGATCGGGCATTCCATCACCGCGATCGGCACCTCGGCCTCGCTGGACGGGCAGGTCTTGGTCGGCGGCTCGCCCTCGCCGGGTTCGCTGTCGAGATCCACGTCCTGCTCCAGGCAGCCATGGATCTGCGAGGAGGTGCCGAAGTCGAGCACGATGCAGTCGCGCTTGACGATACCGGGATGCTCGGTGGGATCCACGGTGCGCAGCCCGCGGCCGACCATCTGGATCATCGTGCATTTGAAGGAGCTGGGCCGCAGCAGGATGACGCAGGAGGTGGGCGGATGATCCCAGCCCTCGGTCAGCACCGCGACGTTGACGACGATGCGTGCCTCGCCGTACGCATAGGCTGCCAGGACGGAGCGGCGCTCGGCCTCGGGCATGTTGCCGATGACCACCACGGTCGGCACGCCGGCCGCGTTGAAGGCCGAGGCGACGTGTTCGGCGTGGGCGACAGTGGAGCAGAACACCACGGTCTGGCGGCCGCCGGCTTTCTGCTGCCAATGCTGCACCACCGCGTCGGTGACCGGCACCGTGTCCATGACGCGGGCGACCTCGCTCATGTCGAAATCGTCGCCGCTGCGCCGCACCGCGCGGAGCTCGTCCTGCACGCCGACATCGATGATGAAGGTGCGGGGCGGCACCAGGTGGCCGGATGCGATCAGCTCTCCGAGGCGGATCTGGTCCGCGACGTTGGAGAAGACCTGGCGCAGCCCGATTTTGTCGCCGCGGTTCGGTGTGGCCGTGACGCCATAGATCCGGCAGTCGGGATTCCGCTGGCGTGCCTGGTCGATGATGCGGAGATAGCTGTCGGCAACGGCGTGATGCGCCTCGTCGATCACCAGCAGGTCCAGCGCCGGCATGGCGCCAAGGTTGGCCTGGCGCGTCAGCGTCGGCACCATGGCGAAGGTGACCTGGCCGGCCCAAGACTTCTGCCCGGCATCAACGACCGACGTGCTGATGCCGGGATTCACGCGGCGGAACTTCGCCAGGTTCTGCGCCGTCAGCTCATCCCGGTGTGCGAGCACAGCGGCTTTCGCGCCGCCGCCATGGATATGCTCACCCACCGCCGCCGACAGCATGATGGTCTTGCCGGCGCCGGTGGGCGCGACGCCGAGGGTGTTGCCGTGCTCGCCGAGCGCACGGAGGCTGCGCTCGACGAAAAGCTTCTGGCGGGGGCGGAGCATCATGCGGTGCGGCCCTACCTCAGCGCGCCCAGGTGGGACGGGGGTCGTTGCCGGGAGCAGGCTGCGGCGTGGGGGCCGGGAAGGCGCCCTGGTGCATGGCCGGCGGGGGGGACGGTGGCGTGTGCACGGGCGGCGCATAGGCCTGGGCCGGTGGGGCGTAGGCAGGCGGTGCGTATCCTGCCGGCGCGGT
>NZ_JAIEQY010000270.1 GCF_019747315.1 Roseococcus sp.
GCGTTCGCAACCCAAACCTAACCGGCAATCGCCGATGACCACCCCTCAGCTACACCACGCTATGGGACACGACCCCTATTTGACCATGTCGCCTAGCCAATCGATGATTAGCAAAACTAGAGCGGTTTCTGGCTGATCCGATTCAAGGCGGGATTGAACGAACCCGCTGACGCGGGAGATCTGCGGAGTTTGTGACGGGAGGCTCCTGCTGGAGGGTTTGGGTGTTGAAGCCACCCAGCCCAGCAGGAGCTCCCGATGACCGCAGCCAAGCCGATGAGCGCCCTTCGTCGCCGCATGATCGACGACATGACGCTCCGCAACCTGTCGCCGGCCACCCAGCGATCGTATCTGCACGCGGTGACGAAGTTCAGCCGTCATTTCGGCTGCCCGCCGGACCGGCTCGGGCTTGAGGATGTCCGCTCGTTCCAGGTGCATCTGGTCTCGCAAGGGATATCCTGGCCGGCCCTGAACCAGACCGTTTGCGCGTTGCGGTTCTTCTACGGCGTGACGCTGGACCATGCCGAGATCCCCGAGCGGATCGTCTATGCGCGCACGCCGCGCAAGCTGCCCTCGATCCTGAGCGCCGATGAGGTGGTGCGCTTTCTGGAGGCGGTCCCCTCGCTGAAGACGCGAGTGGCGCTGACCACGGCCTATGCCGCGGGATTGCGCGCCTCGGAGGCGGTGAGCCTGCAGGTGGCCGATATCGACAGCGGCCGGATGGTGCTGCAGGTCCGGCATGGCAAGGGCGCCAAGGACCGCACCGTGATGCTGTCGGCGGCGCTGCTGGCGATCCTGCGCAGCTACTGGCGATTGGCGCGCCCAACGCCATGGCTGTTCCCGGGCCGCAGCCCGGACAAGCCGATCGATGTCCAGGTTCTGCACGCGGCTTGCCGCTCGGCGGCGAAGGCGGCAGGGCTCACCAAGCGGGTCAGCGTCCACACGCTGCGCCACAGCTTCGCCACCCATCTCCTGGAGAGCGGAACAGACATCCGGATCATCCAGGTGCTGCTGGGCCATAGCAATCTGTCGACGACGGCGCGCTACACCCATGTGGCGACCGCGACGATCGCCAGGACGCAAAGCCCGCTGGACCGCCTCGACCTGACTGTGACGCCGCCCGCTTGAGCGGCGCATATGCGCCCCGTGCTGGAAGTGGCGGATATCTTCCGCCGCCACGGCCCTGCCTATCGCCGCGATCGGCAGGGTTCGCTCGGCCGTGTCGAGACGCGCGTCATGCGCGCCGTCGAGCTGTGCCGCACGGCGGCGCTCGGTGGCCATCTCGAAGCCTGCGGCGATTGCAGCCATACCCGCATCGCCTACAATAGCTGCCGGAACCGGCATTGCCCGAAGTGCCAGGGGCCGGCCCGCGAGGCTTGGCTCGACGAGCGGCAGAAGGACCTCCTGCCCACGCCCTACTTCCACGTCGTGTTCACCGTGCCGGCCGCGATCGGGGCGATCGCCTTCCAGAACAAGGCCGTCGTCTACGCCATCCTGTTCGAAGCCGCGCTATGGACCTTGAAGACCATCGCCGCCGATCGGCGGCATCTGGGGGGCGAGATCGGTGGCATCGCCATCCTGCACAGCTGGGGGCAGGCGCTCACGCACCATCCTCATATCCATTGCCTCATCCCCGGAGGCGCATTGGCGCAAGACGGCCGCTGGATCGCCTGCCGCCCGAACTTCTTCCTGCCCATCCATGTCCTCTCGCGCCTGTTCCGCCGCCGGTTCATCGAGCGGTTCGTCCAGGCGCATGACGCGGGCGAACTCTCCTTCTTCGGGGATCTCCTCGCGCTGAACGAGCCCGAGGCCTTCGCCGGCATGATGGCCGAGCAACGCCGGATCAACTGGATCGTTTACGCCAAGCCGCCCTTCGGCGCGCCGCAGCATGTGCTCGCCTATCTTGGCCGCTATACCCACCGCGTCGCCATCGCCAACAGCCGCCTCGTCAGCTTGGACGATGACGCCGTCGCCTTCCGCTGGCGCGATTATCGCCATGGCAACGCGGCGCGCGTCATGACGCTTCATCCCGTCGAGTTCATCCGCCGCTTCCTGCTGCACGCTCTGCCCGACGGCTTCCACCGCATCCGGCACTTCGGCTTCCTCGCCAACGGCCACAGGCGCTCCAGGCTGGTCCTCATCCGCCAGGCCATCGCCGCATCCGCCAGCATGCCCATGAACAACCATGACGCCGATGTCCCGGGGGCCGCCCGTCCAGCGCGCCTGGCATTCGATCCGGCGCTTTGCCCTTGCTGCGGCGGCGCCATGCGCGTCATCGCCACCTTCCCGCGCTGCTGGCCTTGCCCGGATACTTCATGACCAGAGGCCCGCCGCATCCCGGTCCCGATCCTGTTGCCCCGCGCGCCGATGCGCAGCGGGATGCAATGCCTTGCGCCCCGCTGTGTCTCGCAACCAGCAGGCCCGTCATCGACGGCCCCCTTGCGCCCACGCTACGGGGACACCCGGCTGCGCGCGCCACGCTGCGCACCGGAAGCATCCGTCAGCCTGTTCCCATCAGGGCTGCGGTCGGTCCTGTCGGAGGCCCTTCGAGCAGCCGCCCAAAGGCACAAAACCCATAGGCTCCCGCAGCCGGCGGCTTCGTTCAATCCGGCTTCAATGAGGTCGCGCACGGCGCCTCGCACCACAATCACAGCCGCGCGACCTCACAGAACCCTCCAGATTCCCAAATCGCGTCATGTCTGATTCCTTCGCGTTCGGAGCGAGGGAGATGGATCATGTCGCGGGCCTAGGTCGTGTCCCTGATGGTGGTGTAGCTTCGCGGAGCCACCCCGATGCCGGCTTTGGCCGGGCTGGTCAGGCGGCC
>NZ_JAIEQY010000211.1 GCF_019747315.1 Roseococcus sp.
GCGCCATCCTGGTTCCAATGCGTGTCGGTGCGGAAGTAGGCCGGGCGCTCGCGCGCCAGGGCCAGCAACGGTTCGAGCAGCGGGATGGGCGTGATGCCGCTGGCCGCGAAGGCGGAAACCAGCTCCGCATAGCGCCCCTCGGCCTGGGCCGAGAGCGGCGCGCCGCAGAGTTCGGCGCCGTGCACCCGCGCCTTGTCGGGCACGATGGTGACCAGCAGCGTGATGTTCTGCGCCGCCAGCCGCGCCTTGATGCGGGCCAGGCCGGCCACACGCTCGCGCATCGCGGCAGTCGGGTCGGGCCAGGGGCGCAGCTCCTCGGTCAGGAAGAGCCAGTCGTTGCAGCCGACGCGCACCTGCGGCCCGCCGGAATCGAAGAAGCGCCAGCGGAAGAAGCCGCCTGCGGCCCGCACATAGGGGTCCACCGGCAGGTTGTGGGCCATGACGTAGTTCACGGCCGCGGCGAAGCGCCCGGCCAGGAAGGCCTCCAGCGTCAGCGTCGGTTGCAGCCGCTGCTGTGCCGGGGCGGAGCTGATGGCCGCGACGCCCTGCCAGGCGCCCCAGCCCAGGATGGCGATGATCACCGCCGCCTGGAGGGTTGCCATCCGCTTGATCCAGTTCTCGATCATCGCGCGCTCCTCAGAACTGGAAGTAGAGGAAGGGAACCGCGGCGCGGCTGTAGAGCAGGATCATCCCCAGGATGAAGCCCGCCGTCGGCGCCCAGAACCAGCAGAGGCGCCAGAAGCCACTCATCGCCTCCAGCGGCCGTTGCCAGGGCAGGCGCGTGCCGAAGAGCGGCAGATAGACCAGCACCACGCCGATCAGCACGCACCACCACTGGTCAGGCGTGACCTGCCAGGCCAGCGCGTCGGAAAGGCCGATGCTGGAGGGCCAGAACATCGCGCCATACATGGCAAACGCACTGGTCACGTCATGCGCGCGGAAGGCGACCCAGCCCAGGATCACCGCCAGCATCAGCAGCGCATGGCCGAGGATGAAGGGCATCGGCCCATTGCCTGCGCCACGCCAGTAGCGGTGCAGCGCGAGCAGCCCGCCATGCCAGAAGCCCCAGAGGATGAAGGTCCAGTTGGCGCCGTGCCAGAAACCGCCGATCACCATGGTCATCAGCAGGTTCACATAGGTGCGCACCGGGCCTTTTCGGTTGCCGCCCAGCGAGATGTAGAGGTAGTCGCGCAGGAAGCGGCTCAGCGTCATGTGCCAGCGCTGCCAGAATTGCTGGATGTTCCCCGCCAGATAGGGGTGGTTGAAGTTCTCCGGGAAGCGGAAGGCGCACATCATGGCCAGCCCGATGGCCATGGCCGAATAGCCGGCGAAGTCGAAGAACAATTGCAGCGTGTAGCCGATGGCCCCCGCCCAGGCATCGGCCATGGAGGGGTTGGGCAGCGCATAGACCACGTCCACCATGGGCGCGATGGTGTCGGCGATCAGCACCTTCATGCAGAAGCCGATCATGAAGCGGCGCGCCCCCAGGCCGAACTTCTCCCAGGTATGAACGCGGGTCTTGAGGTCCTCCTCGATCTCGGCGTAGCGCACGATGGGCCCGGCGATGAGCTGGCTGAAGATGGCCTTGTAGGCGGCATAGGCGATGAAGTTGCGGCTGACGGGCACATCCTTGCGCCAGACGTCGATCAGATAGCTCACCGATTGCAGCACGTAGAAACTCAGGCCGATGGGCAGGATGATTTCCTGCCAGGGCGTGGGCGTGAGGCCCATCGCCGTCACCACCTGGTTGAAGCTCTGCACGCCGAAATTCGCGTATTTGAAATAGGCCAGCACGCCGAGATTGCCGACGAGGCCCAGCATCATCCAGCGGAAGCGGGCGTCGGAGCCTTCGCCCGCGGCATTCACGCGCAGTGCGACAAAGAAGGTGAAGAGCGTGACGCCACCCAGCAGCGCCAGGAAATCCACCCGCCACCAGGCGTAGAAGGCCCAGGAGAGGAGAAGGATCGTCCAGTTGCGCAGGCGCGCGGGCGTGAGGAAATAGAGGACGAAGAAGAGCGGCAGGAAAAGAAAGAGGAATTCGAAGGACGCGAAGATCATGCGCTTACGCCTTCCTGCATGCGCCGAGAATGCGGCGCCGGTCGCGGCGCGCCAGGGCGGATTGGCGCAGGCGGATTGGCGCACAGCCCATTGAGTTTCCTCGATTCGTCGAAAACCGGAGACTGCGCTTACCATTGCGAGAAAAGGTAGCGCAATGGCCCGCCGCGCACGGCATGGAGTTCCATCTGCGGTTGTACCGGCGAGGCGGAATTTCCGCGCGTCGCTTTCTCCTCTATAAGCGCGGCGGAAGCCGGTTTCCCCAACCTCAAGGCGTGCTTGTGCAGGACCAGATCTCCGATCCCAATGCCCTGACCTATTTCGCCAGGCGCGGCGTGGCGCCGCAATGGCGCGTGTTCCTGCGCGCGATGATGGAGACGCTGGAAAGCCATCTGGACCCCGGCGCACGTGAGGGGATGCTGCGTATGGTGGGCGCGCGCATGGCCGCGCTGATGCCCCTGCCCGCCTGCGCCACGCTGGGTGAGTTGGAAGCGCGGATGAATGACACGCTGGCCGTCGCCGACTGGGGCTATGTCCAGCTCAGCCTCGACGTGAACAACCGCACCGTGCTGCTGCGCCATGTGGCCGCGCCGCTGGTCGGCACCCATGCCGATATCACGGGCGGCTGGGTGGGTTCGGTGCTGGAAGGGCTTTACGGAACCTGGTTCAGCCACCAGCCGGGTGCTGAGCCCGGCATCCATGTGCGGCGCTGGGGCCCGGATGGCGGCGCCATGCTGCTGCGCTACGCCAGGGGTTAATGCGCTCCGCCAGAGGCTGGTGCGCTCCGC
>NZ_JAIEQY010000368.1 GCF_019747315.1 Roseococcus sp.
AGGAAGCTGCGGCCCATCCCCGCCCATTCCGGCCCCTTGGGGCTGTAGAGGCCGATCAGCGTGAAGATTTTCCGCTTGGCGTAGGGCCCCTCCAGCACGGTGAACTCGCCATTGAGATAGACGGCGCCGGCGCTGCTGCGCGTGGCATAGCCGCCGGTCCAGCCCTGGCTCGGATCGTCGAAGCCGCCAGGGCGGATCGTCAGGCGCACCCGCACGATGGTGCCCTTGGGGATCAGGTTGGGGTTCGACTGGGCGTCGTTGTAATCGTTCCAGGAAGCCATGATGCTTCTCCTCCGGTCAGGTGTTGGGGGTGGGGGCAGGCAGAGCGAGCGGCGGGGATGGCAGCGCCAGGCGTTCGGCGATGGGGCGCGCAGGGCCTCGAATCTTTTCGAACAGGCGGCCCAGATGCGGCTCCTCGACGACGTCGAGCCGGCCGCTTCGATCCTTTGCGGGATAGCCCCAGGGATTGAGCGTCTGGCAGATGAGTGCACGCCGGAGCTGACCGGCCTCATCTTTGATGGCCGCCAGGGTCAGCACTTCATCGACGATGCCAGGCAGCTCGAGGCCGGTTTTGCTGCCATCGATCTGCGGCACGAAAACCTTGCGGTTGAAGTCGTCGAGCTTCTCGTCGAGGATTCCCACGAAGATGATGTTCTTGCCGCGCGTGTGCTGCAGGTGCGTGAGCCAAGCGATCATCTCACGGCCATGCAGCCCATAGGCGCCACGAATATCGGGCTTGCCGGTCTTGTCGGAATGCGCCTCCGGCTGACCGCGGCACCATTGAAAGCAGAGCCGGCCGGCGACCGTGATGCTGTCGACGAAGACAGATTCGTATCGATGGAGCAGCGCTGGGTCGCCGAACTGCTGGCAGACCACGCCGTAATGAGCCTGGGAATAAGGCTGATCGTCGCGCAGGGCTGGGTTGGGCCCGCCGATGAAGGCCGCAAAGTCGCGACACTCCTGCCAGGTACGCGGCCGGATCGTATCGCCGGCCCATCCCTCAATGGCGAGATCACCCGCCTCCAGGTCCATAAAGAGCGTGGTGCTGGCCGGCAAAGTCCAGAGCAGACTGGTTTTGCCCTGGCCGCTGCCGCCGAAGATAGCCAATTTGAGCATGCGCTGTTCGGCAAGCCGTTCGTCCGCGGTGATGATGCGCAGGGTCATCAGCGGCCTCCCTGCGTCGTGCGGACGCCGGGACCATGTGGGCTGTCGCGCATGGCGACATCGGACATGATGGCGAGGCGATAGCTGGGCTTGCCGGTGCGCACCGTGCGCGCTGGCTCGAAGGCGAGGCGGATGCGCTCGGGCCAGGCGGTATAGGCCCGCTCCGAGACCTTGAAGCTGACCTCGACGTATTCGCCGGGATCCTCGCCGCCGGCGCGGATCTGCTCGGCGAGCGAGGCCAGCCGCGGCTGATCCCAATCCACCCGCTTAGGCAGATCGACGACCACCTCGACCGTGCCGTCCTGGAAGCGGACCGTGCCGGTGTCCTTGCCCGCGGCAGCGCGGGCGCCGACAGCGCGCTGCTCGTATCGCAGGGCAATGGTGCCCTCGATCCAGTCACGCATGCGGTTGGCGGCATCCAGCGCGACGCGGGCATCCTCCTGCAGGAGCGCGAGATGCTCGGCCGGCAGCGCCAGGAGGTCCGCCACCGGCATGCGGCGCGCGGCGTCGAGACTGGTACGATTCGCGGGAATGGCGTTCATCATGCGGCCTCCGCAATCAGGGCTGTGGGTGGCGCTTCCGCCGCGGTCGCTGCATCGGCCTCGGTCATGCCGGGTGGCATGGGCAGCCGGAGCGCACGGCAGAGATCCGCGGGGATGGAGCTGTGCGGAATGCGTTGCAGAGCGCGGCGCCGGACCACATCGGGATCGATGTCGGCGGAATCGCACCAGGCCTCGCGCGAACTGGCCCATCCAGGCGCCGTGTCCAGCAGGAAGCGCACGGCCTCCTCCCGGTCACGCGGCTTGAGCCCCGCCGTGAAGCCATGGCGTGGCCCGGTGGGCGTGGTGATGACGCGCGGCCGGGCGAGTCGATTGTCGGGGGTGATTGCATCCTCCAGCGCGCGATGGATGACGGCGGCGGCCAGATCGATTTCGGCACTGGGCGGGCGAGCGGACAGCATTCGGCACTGCTCCGAGACGGGCGTTTCAGATCGGCAGGGGGGGAAGACAGAGGGGGTGGACGGGCTACCCGTCGTCGGCCCCGGCTTTGGGCGGCTCACCCGCGACATTGGCGGTACCGACCAGATCGGCCGCGGAGAGCGTCACCCCCTGGGCGGTGGCGAGCGCCAGCAGGCGCAGATGGTGTTTGGCCGGCACCAGCCCGCCGCTGCCGCCACGCGACTTGGGCAGCGCCCAGCGATGGACGGCGCTGCGGTCCAGGCCGAGCAATCGGGAGAGGGGTCCTGCTCCCCCGAAACGGGTGAGGACGGTGAGAGCGGGTTCGGGCATGGGGAGATGGGTAGAGGGTGCGGTGACGGAGAAGCAATGCACTATTTGCAGGATAAATTCTTGGCCTCACCCATGTTGCGTGTTACGCAACACCATCCCCGCTATCCACAGCCATACACACGGATAGCATGTCGAATTCCCTTGCAGAGGCGCTGGCCATGTCCGCAATCCCATCCGACTCCAATCCGAATCGAGCAGGCCGCCTTCCGTGTTGACCATCGACCAGATCCGCGAGGGGCTATCCCAACCGGGTAAGACGCAAAAAGGTCTCGCCGCGGCCCTCGGCGTGGACAACAGCCAGATCAGTCGGCTACTCGCCGGCAAGCGGCATATGCGGGCGCACGAAATCCCCATCATCCTGGGCTATCTGGAGATGGGCGGTGCGCCAGGCCCAGGCCGCACGCGCACCACCATCCCCGAGGTGGTGCAGAT
>NZ_JAIEQY010000041.1 GCF_019747315.1 Roseococcus sp.
CGCATCCTCCCCGCCGCCGCCTGCGGCGCAGCCGCCGCCTCCGGCCCGGCTGAACCCGCCGGCCCCTGCGGCCAGCCCAGCCCCGGCGCGCCCGCCGCAATAGCGCGCTTTGGCATTCCCCGCGGCGCGCCTATATTGCGCGCCGAACGCCTGAACCGAGGGAATGCATGAGCTACCGGCCTTATCAGCACATCGCTCGCCGCAAGTCGCGGCAGATTCGCGTCGGCAAGGTCCTGGTGGGCGGTGACGCCCCCATCAGCGTGCAGACCATGACAAACACGCTGACCTCCGATGCCGCCGCCACCATCGCCCAGATCCGCAAGTCGGAGCTGGCCGGCGTGGACATCGTCCGCGTCTCCTGCCCCGACGAGGAGAGCACCGCCGCCCTGGCCGAGATCGTCCGCGAAGTGAATGTCCCCATCGTGGCCGATATCCACTTCCACTACCGCCGCGCCATCGAGGCGGCGCAGGCCGGCGCCGCTTGCCTGCGGATCAATCCCGGCAATATCGGCTCGGCCGAGCGGGTGAAGGAAGTGGTGAAGGCGGCGCGCGACCATGGCTGCGCCATCCGCATCGGCGTGAATGCGGGTTCGCTGGAAAAGCACCTGCTGGAGAAATACGGCGAACCCAACCCGGAGGCGCTGGTCGAGAGCGCCCTCTGGCACGCCGACCACCTGCTGCAGAACGACTTCCATGACTTCAAGATCAGCGTGAAGGCCTCCGACGTCTTCATGGCCGTCGCCGCCTATACGCAGCTGGCGGAGCAGTGCGACCACCCGCTGCATATCGGCATCACCGAGGCGGGCGGGAAGCGCAGCGGCACGGTGAAGTCTTCCATTGGCCTGGGCAACCTGCTCTGGGCCGGCATTGGCGACACGATGCGCGTCTCCCTCAGCGCCGAGCCGGAGGAGGAGGTCGCCGTCGCCTGGGACATCCTGAAGTCTCTTCACCTGCGCCATCGCGGCGTGAAGATCATCTCCTGCCCCTCCTGCGCGCGGCAGGGCTTCGATGTCATCCGCACGGTGGAAAAGCTGGAGGAGCGGCTGGCCCATGTGACCCAGCCTGTCAGCCTTTCCATCATCGGCTGCGTGGTGAATGGCCCGGGCGAGGCGCTGATGACCGATATCGGCCTGACCGGCGGTGGCGCGAGCCGCCACATGGTCTATTCCGCCGGCAAGCAGGACCACACGACCGATACCGAGGCGATGATCGACCACCTGGTCGGCATGGTCGAGGCGCGGGCGGCGGTGCTCCAGGCCGAGGCGGATGCCAAGAAGGCGGCCGAGGAGAAGGCCAAGATCGCGGCGGAATGAGGTTGAAGCGGGGCGCCTGACGCGATAGGTATTACCTCACGAGCGAAGGGTAATACTTATGGGCATGCCGATCACCACCAAGGGCCAGGTCACCATCCCCAAGCCGATGCGGGATCATCTGGGCCTGGCACCCGGCAGCGAGGTCGCGTTCACGCTCGAGCCGGACGGACGGGTCGTCCTCAGCAAGGTCGCGGAGGATCGCGCAGCCCTGACGCCGGCCGAGCGGATCGCGCGGGTCCGGGGCATCGCGAAGAGCGACCTGACCACCGATGAGATCATGCTGCTGCTCCGCGGCGAGCCTGAGTGACGTTTCTCGATACCAATGTCCTTCTCGACATCGCGCAGGATGATCCGCTCTGGGCCGAATGGTCCACGGGCCGCATCCTCGCCGCGTTGGCCCAGGGCCCCCTCTCCATCGACCCTGTGGTCTATGCGGAGTTGGGCGCGCAATGGCCGGACATAGCGACGCTCGACAGCTATCTCGACAGCTTTCCCGTCAGCTTGCTGGTACCGCCCCGTGAAGCCCTTTTCCTGGCGGGCAAGGCGTTCCGGCTCTACCGCCGCCAGGGGGGCACGCGCTCCGGCGTATTGCCGGACTTCTTCATTGGTGCGCACGCCGCGGCCAGGGGCGCGCCGCTTCTGACGCGAGATTCACGCCGCTATGGTCATTATTTCCCGACCCTCCAGCTCATCGCGCCCTGAAGCCCCACCTTGCCGCCCGGCCCGCCACCCGCTACCCGCCATCCCCATCATGTCCCAGATCAAGCTCCAGCCCCCGCGCGGCACGCGTGACCTCATCGGCGAGGAATTCCGCCGCCACCACCGCGTCATCAAGACCGCGCGCCGCATCTCGGCGCTCTATGGCTTCGAGGAATGGGCGACCCCCATCTTCGAGGATACGCGCGTCTTCTCCCGCGGCCTGGGCGAGACGTCGGATGTGGTCAGCAAGGAGATGTACGAGTTCACCGATCGCGGCGGCGAAAGCGTGACCCTGCGGCCCGAGAACACCGCCGGCGTGTGCCGCGCCCTCGTCTCCAACGGCCTCACGCAGTCCCTGCCGCGCAAGGTCTTCTACGCCGGCCCCATGTTCCGCTACGAGCGCCCGCAGGCCGGCCGCTTCCGGCAATTCCACCAGATCGGCGCCGAGGTGCTGGGAGCGGCCGAACCGCTCGCCGATGCCGAGGTGATCGCCTGCGGCTACCACATCATCCGCGAGCTCGGCCTGGATGAGGGCGTGATCCTCGAGGTGAACACGCTGGGCGACGCCGAAAGCCGCGACGCCTATCGCGCGGCGCTGATCGCGCATTTCACCGCGCATCGCGAGAAGCTCAGCGAGGACAGCCAGCGCCGGCTGGAGAAGAACCCGCTGCGCATCATCGACAGCAAGGAGGCGCAGGACCGCGCGCTGGTGGCCGATGCGCCCACCATCGAGCCCTTCCTGACCGACAACGCCCGCGCCCATTGGGACGCGCTGCGCCGCCACCTCACCACCTTCGCGGTGCCCTTCCGCGAGAATCCCCGCATTGTCCGCGGCCTGGACTACTACAGCCACACCGCCTTCGAATTCGTGACCGATCGCCTGGGGGCTCAGGGCACCGT
>NZ_JAIEQY010000351.1 GCF_019747315.1 Roseococcus sp.
GTCCGCGGCACCGGCAGCTTTGATACGACCGCCGCGTGCATGATGCGCGCGACGCTGCTCAACCAAACCGCCACCTACAGCTGAGGGCCGCGCAATGCTGAAACTCAATCTCAAGCCCGAGCCCTCCTGGGTCGAAATCGGCGGCGGCCTGCGCGTGAAGGTGCCGCCGCTGGATACGGCCATCCTCCGTGCCGTCGAGTATCAGGCCTTCCAGGCCTATGCCGCGATGAAGTCGGTGGCCAATGCGGGCGACGACACAGCACCGCTGGATACCGTCGCGGTGGCGCGTCTGGAGGGCGCCTTTGCGCTCGCCCGCACGCGAGCGCTGGCCGATCAGATCATGGATTGGGAGGGCATTGCCGGCGAGGATGGCAGCGCCCTGGCGCCGACCGGGGCAGCGCTCGACGCTTTCGCCGCACACCCCGTGGCAGGGCCTGCCTTTGCCCGGGCCTATGAGGCGACGGTCGGGCCGCTGCTCGCGGAGGGAAACGGCTCCGGGAGTTCCTTGCCTGGCGATGGGGCGGGGGTGACCGCTACTGCGCCGGATGCCTCGCCGGTGGCAACGGGCGATGCGGCGCTTGCCCCGCCATCCGCCACGCCCCGCAAAGCCGCGAAGGGGTAGCTGTCCTGGAGGCTGTGGAGGCCTCCATCCGCCAGGACATGGCGGGGGCGTCAGTGGATGCCGGGGCGGCCCTCGCGCTGGCCGCAGCCTTTGGGGTGGAGGGGCGCGCGGCGGCGTATCTCATCACCCAGGCGGCGCGGGGAATTGTCGCAGGTGTGGCCAAGGGGCGCGATGCAGGCAGTGATGTCTAGCTTTGGCCGACGTCCGGTCGGCCTATGCCGCCGATGCGGTCAGCCGAAAGCCGAGCGCCCGGGCCACGCCCAGCAGCGTGCTCAGCTTCGGGTCCCCGTCCGGGCTCAGCGCTTTGTAGAGCGCCTCCCGACTAACGCCAGCATCACGTGCCACCTGGGACATGCCACGAGCGCGAGCGATGATGCCGAGCGCGTTGGCGATGTAGCCAGGGTCACCGGTCTCGAACGCATCGGTGAGCAGCGCCGCATGGTCAGCAGGCTCTGTCAGGTATTCCGCTGCATCGAAGGCTGTCGTCTTGATGGGCATCGCTAATCTTCCAATTCCGCGACCAACGCATGGGCCTTGTTGATGTCCCGCTTCTGGGACGCCTTGTCGCCGCCACACAGCAAGACAATCAGGATCCGGCCGCGCTGGACGAAATAGACCCGGTAGCCTGGGCCATAATCGATCCGCACCTCCGAGACGCCCGCGCCCACCGGCTTCACATCGCCGAGCAGACCCGCCTCAAGCCGGGCAATGCGAATGGCGATGCGGCGGACGGCCTGGGGATCGGATAGCTGCCCGATCCACGCGGCGAACACATCGGTCTTGCGGACTTCAAACACCTGATAACTATGGTTCACAGCCCCCTGGCTGTCAACTATAGTTATCAGTTCGGGAGGCAGGCATGTCGGCTCCGCGGCTGGTTGCGCGCATCGAGGGCATCGCTCCACCCGACTGGCTGAGCTCCCGCTCTCGCGTGGCAGCCCAGTCCATCTCGGTCGGCATCGACGCCGCCGGCAAAGGCGCCCAGCAGGACATCCGCGCCATGATCCGCTCGGTGGGCATGGGCCAACGCTTGGGCAATGCGGTGCGCCAGAGCACCTTTCCGAAAGCCCCGCGCGTCTCCATGCGCGCGGCCAGCGAGCTTTCCGCTTCCGGCAACGCGGCCGATATCATCGAGGCCTTCTCCGAGGGTGTGACCATCCGCGGCCGCGGTCGGTATCTCGCCATCCCCACCGCGGCCGTGCCGCGCGGTCGCTGGAATGCCAAGCTCACCCCGCGCGAGGTCGAGACGCGCTTTCTCCGCAAGCTCGAGCTACGGGTGTTTCGCGGCAAGCCGGCGCTGGTGCTGGTCGAGGCCCGCACCACACGAGGCGGTTCTGTGCGTGGCGCCACGCGGCAGCAGCTCGCACGCGGCCGCGCCCGCGAGGTCGTGATGTTCTGGCTGCAGGACAGCGTGACCCTGCCCAAGCGCCTAGCGCCCCGTCCCATCGCCGCCAGCTGGGCGCGGCGGCTCCCCAACCTCATCGATCGTGCGGCGGCTTCCCTGAAAGGCTGACCATGTCCGGCTCTGCCAATCGCTGGGTGCTGCGCCTTTCCACCGAGGGCGCGGACCAGGTGATCCGCGACCTGCGCGCGGCCGCCACCGAGAGTGCCGCAGCCGGCCGCGCCTATGACGCGCTGATCAAGGCCCAGCCGCAGCTTGCCACCCGCGCAGAGCGCGCCGAGCAGGCGCTGCGCAAGAACATCGACGCGATGCGCGGCATGCGGGGCGAGCTGAACCTGCTGGGTGCCGCGACGCAGGGCGTCGTCTCCAGCATGGGCAGCCTGGGTTCGGCACTGACTTCGCCCGCCGCTGCGATCACGGCCCTGGGCGCAGCCTCGGCGGCCGGCGTGGTCCAGATCGCCCGCATTGGCGACGAATACACCAACACCATGAATAAGCTGCGCGCAGCGACCGGCAGCGTGCAAGCGGCGAGTGCCGTCTACGCCGAGCTGGTGGCGATGTCCCAGCAGACCGGCGCCTCCATCTCCGAGAGCGCGGGCGCCTTTGTGCGCTTCTCGGTGGCGGCGCGGGCCATCGGCGCCACCAATGGCGAAGTGCTGCAGCTCACCCGCACCATCCAGCAGGCGGGGCTGATCTCGGGCGCCTCTACCCAGGAGGCCGCCGCTGGCGTGCAGCAGCTGGGGCAGGCGCTGGCGTCGGGCACGCTGCAAGGCGACGAGCTGCGCTCCATCCTGGAGAACATGCCCACCCTGGCCGAGGCGCTGGCGCAGCAGCTTGGCGTGAGCGTCGGCCAGCTCCGCACGATGGGCAGCGAAGGCCAGCTCACCTCGGACCGCGTGTTCCAGG
>NZ_JAIEQY010000349.1 GCF_019747315.1 Roseococcus sp.
TTCGCGCCCACCTTCCAGCTTGGCCACCCCATCGCCTTCGAGGCGGCGGCGCGCGTGGCGGAGCTGACGCCCGAGGGGCTGGACCGCGTCTTCTTCACCAATTCCGGCAGCGAGAGCGCGGACACCGCGCTGAAAATCGCCCTCGCCTACCAGCGCGCCCGGGGCCAGGCCCAGCGCGTTCGCCTGGTGGGGCGTGAGCGTGGCTATCACGGCGTGGGCTTCGGCGGCATGTCGGTGGGGGGGATTGGCACCAACCGCAAGCAGTTCGGCGCCATGCTGCCCTATGTGGACCACCTGCCGCACACCCATCTCCCCGCGCAGAACGCCTTCTCCAAGGGCCTGCCCGCCCATGGCGCGAACCTGGCCGATGAGCTGGAGCGCCTGGTGGCGCTTCATGGCGACACCATCGCCGCTGTCATGGTCGAGCCGCTGGCCGGCTCCACCGGCGTGCTTGTGCCGCCCGTAGGCTACCTCAAGCGCCTGCGCGAGCTCTGCGACAAGCACGGCATTCTCCTGATCTTCGACGAGGTGATCACGGGCTTCGGCCGCATCGGGACGCATTTCGGCAGTGAGCGCCTGGGTGTGACGCCCGATATCATGACCATGGCCAAGGGGCTGACCAACGCCGCCGTGCCCATGGGTGCCGTCGCGGTCAAGAATGAGATCTACGAGACCATCATCCAGGGCACGGCCGCGGGCATCGAGTTCTTCCACGGCTACACCTATTCCGGCCACCCGCTCGCCGCCGCGGCCGCCCTGGCCGCGATCGACATCCATGTGCGCGACGACCTCCCCGGCCGCGTCCGCGCCATTGAGGATTATTGGGAGGAGGCGGCGCATTCCATGCGCTCCGCCCCCAACGTCATCGACATCCGCAACCACGGCCTGATCGCGGGGATCGAGTTGGCACCCATGGCCGGCAGCCCAGGGGAGCGCGCCATGCGCGTGTTCCGCCGCTGCTTCGATGACGGGCTGCTGGTGCGCGTGACGGGCGACATCGTGGCCCTCAGCCCGCCGCTCATCATCGAGAAGCACCATGTCGACCGCATCTTCACCACGCTGGGGGATGCGATCCACAAGGAAGCGGCCTGAGTTCAGGCCTTCCCGCGGCCCACCTGGTCCTTCAACGCCCCCGCGACCTCGCCCGAGGCCGCGGGGTTTTTCTTGGGCTTCTTGCCCTGGCTGGCCCTCTCGCTGTGCGGCGTGACGTCATCCGCCCTCGGGCCGGAGAGGTCCGTGCTGCGCAAATCATGCTCGCCAACCTTGGCGCTGCCCGGGACGCCTGGCTTCTTCATGTGCGCTCCTTGGTAGGCGAGCCGCCCTGCTTGCCGCCGCCATCCTGGGCATTGACCGTGGCCCAGGCCCGGCGCTCGGCCTCCGGCTCGGGCGTGCCCCGGGCCTTGTAGCCCTCCTCGACATGCTCGGCCTTGCGCTTCTGCTTGTCGGTGTATTTGGCCTCCGAACCCTTCGGCATCCTTGCCTCCACCGTCCCCACCCCGCAACGCCAGGCATGGAGGCGGGTTACATGCTCCCCTTCGGCCCCCCTTGGCCTTCCAGCCCGTGGCAGCCCATATAGGCCCCAGAAAAGTCGCCCCCCTTCGCGGAGCCCGTGCCCCATGTCCGACCAGATCCCCGTCACCGTCCTCACCGGCTATCTCGGCGCCGGCAAGACCACGCTGCTGAACCGCATCCTCACCGAGAACCACGGCAAGAAATTCGCCGTCATCATCAACGAGTTCGGTGAGCTGGGCGTGGATAATGACCTCGTCGTGGATGCTGACGAGGAAGTCTTCGAGATGAACAACGGGTGCATCTGCTGCACCGTGCGCGGCGACCTCATCCGCATTCTCTCCAACCTCATGAAGCGGCGCGAGAAGTTCGACGGCATCATCGTCGAGACCACGGGCCTCGCTGACCCCGCCCCCGTCGCGCAGACCTTCTTCGTGGATGAGGATGTGAAGCGCGCCACCAAGCTCGACGCCATCGTCACCGTCGTGGACGCCAAGCACCTGCTGGCCCGCCTGGGTGACACCAAGGAAGCCGAGGAGCAAATCGCCTTCGCCGACCTCATCCTGCTCAACAAGATGGACCTGGTGAGCGAGGCGGAGGCCGTGGAGGTGGAGCGCCGCATCCGCGCCATCAACCCGATGGTCGAGCTGATCCGCAGCACCAAATCCGACGCGCCGATCGACAGCGTGATCGGCCGCGACGCCTTCAACCTGGAGCGCATCCTGGTGCGCGAGCCCGACTTCCTCACGGGCGAGGACCATCACGAGCATGACAGCGACGTGAACTCGGTCTCCTTCGAGGTCTCGCGCCCGATCGACCCGGAAAAATTCAACACCTGGATGACCGACCTGCTGGCCGCCAAGGGGCAGGATTTGCTGCGCACCAAGGGTATCCTGGCCTATCCCGGCGAGGATCGCCGCTTCGCCTTCCAGGCCGTGCACATGATCGCCGATGGCGACTATATCGGCCCCTGGAAGGAGGGCGATCCGCGCAAGTCCAAGATCGTCTTCATCGGGCGGGACCTGAACCGCCCGCAGCTGCGGCGCGGCTTCGAGGCCTGCCAGGCCTAGCTCCACTCCGCCCGGGCGCGCGCCACCAGGCCTGTTTCGCCAAAGACCAAGGGAAGCGTCGCCGGGGCAGGGGGCGGGAGCGGATTGGGCAACAGAGGGCTCAGGATCGAGACCGGTTCGAACGGGTCGCCAGGAGCGGCAGGAGGCGGGTTGGCGGGGTCGAACACCGCGCGGAGGCCGAGCTTCTCGGGAATCCGCATGCCAGGCTCCGCCGCCGGCTTGGTCGGGTCCCCGACCAGCGAGGGGCAGGTCATCAACAGCGGCAGCGTGCGTGCCGCGAGCTTCTGGCCCACGAAGCTGTCGCTCGGGTAGTGGACGCCCAGCACTTCCCGGTTGCGGGCGATGCGCCTGGCCATGCTGCGCAGCGGAGAATTGTCCCCGGTGCACAATTCCTTCG
>NZ_JAIEQY010000123.1 GCF_019747315.1 Roseococcus sp.
CAGCCAGCAAGGCGAAAAGCCCCGGTGGACAAGCGCGCTGACCCGCCTACACTGCGATGCAACATGGCGCGGCCCAGGCAGGTTTGCGCCCCAACCCGTTTGAGGAAGTCTGCAACATGAGCAAGTCCGGCTCGATTACCGTCACCATCGAGGGCAGCAACAGCAGCACCACGCTGCCGCTGCTGACCGGGACGCTCGGCCCGCAGGTGGCCGATATCCGCAAGCTCTATTCCAGCCTCGGCATCTTCACCTACGACCCCGGCTACGGCGAGACCGCGAGCTGCGAGAGCAAGATCACCTACATCGACGGCGATGCCGGCGTGCTGATGTATCGCGGCTATCCCATCGAGCAGCTCGCCGAGCGCAGCGACTTCATCGAGGTCTGCTACCTGCTGATGAATGGCGAGCTGCCGAACCCGGCCGAGCTCGAGAAGTTCCGCAAGGACGTCACCTACCACACGATGGTGCATGAGCAGATCCGTCGCTTCTTCGACGGCTTCCGCCGCGACGCGCACCCGATGGCCATCATGTGCGGCGTGGTCGGCGCGCTGGCCGCCTTCTACCACGACAACCTGGACATCAACGACGCGCGCCAGCGCGAGGTCGCGGCCTTCCGGCTGATCGCCAAGGTGCCGACCATCGCCGCGATGGCCTACAAATATGCGCTGGGCCAGCCCTTCGTGTATCCGCAGAACAAGCTGAGCTACGCGGCCAATTTCCTCTACATGCTCAACACCGTCCCGGCCGAGCCCTATGAGGTCTCGCCCGTGCTGGAACGCGCCATGGACCGCATCCTGGTCCTGCACGCCGATCATGAGCAGAACGCCTCGACCTCGACCGTGCGCCTGGCCGGCTCCACGGGCGCCAACCCCTTCGCCTGCATCGCGGCCGGCATCGCGGCCCTCTGGGGCCCAGCCCATGGCGGCGCCAATGAGGCGGTGCTGAAGATGCTCGCCGAGATCGGCCACAAGGACAACATCCCCGCCTTCATCGAAAAGGTGAAGGACAAGAACTCCGACGTGAAGCTGATGGGCTTCGGCCACCGGGTGTACAAGAACTTCGACCCGCGCGCGCAGATCCTCAAGCAGAGCTGCGACGAGGTGCTGAAGGAGCTGGGCGTCGAGAATGACCCGCTGCTGCCGCTGGCGATGGAACTGGAGCGGATCGCGCTCACCGACGAGTATTTCATCTCGCGCAAGCTGTATCCGAACGTGGATTTCTATTCGGGCATCATCCTCAAGGCGATGGGCATCCCGACCTCGATGTTCACCGTCATCTTCGCTGTGGCGCGTACCGTCGGCTGGGTCAGCCAGTGGAAGGAAATGATCGAGGATCCGAGCCAGCGCATCGGCCGTCCGCGGCAGATCTACACCGGCGCCGGCGCGCGCGACTACAAGCCGCTCACCGAGCGCGGCTGAGCAAGCACCGCGGGGCGCCGGCTTGCCGGCGCCCCGCCCCGCCGCTACCCCTGGAAGCGCGCCGGCAGCCAGCCGGGCGGCAACGAAATGGGGTAGCGCATGCGGGTCATCGGCTTTGTGCCCGTGAAGGGCTCCAGCGAGCGGATCAAGTCCAAGAATTTGCAAATTCTGGATGGCGAGCATCTGTTCCGCCGCAAGCTGCGCCAGCTGCTGGAAAGCGGCATCTTCGACGAAGTCTGGCTCGACACCGAATCCGACGAGATTGCAGCGCTCGCCGCGGATATGCCCGTGCGCCTGATGCGCCGCGACCCCCGCCTCGCCAGCAACGCGACCGATGGGCATGAGCTCTTCGCCAATGAATGCCGCCACGCGCCGGGCGGCGACATCTATGTCCAGGCGCTCTGCACCGCGCCCTTCGTGGATGCGCGCACCCTGCGCCGGGCGCTGGCCGCCCTGCAGGCGGCACCCGAGGCGGATAGCCTGGTCGCGATCACCCGGGAGAAGCATTACGAGTGGGCGGATGGCGAGCCCCTCTATGGCCGCGGCCGCATCCCCAACAGCGTGGACCTGCCCTTCCACAGTATCGAGGCGATGAGCCTCTACATGGTGCGCGCCACCTCTCCCGGATTTCCGGAGAAGCGCTTCGGCCAGAGCCCGCTTTTCTTCGAGCTGACCACCGAGGAACGGCTGGACATCAACTACCAGGCCGATCTCGACCTGGCCGAGGCGATCTGCGCCGGCGGCCGCCAGCGCGAGACCATGACCTTCCGCGCGCTGCTGCCGCATCTGAGCAGCAGCGTCTTCTCCGACCTCACCAAGGAGATGGGCCTCACCTGCACCTTGCCGGCCGAGCTGAAGCCCGTCACCGGCCGGCGCCTGCTGGGCCGCGCCAAGACCTTGCAACTTGGTGCCCTGCCCGCCCAGGCCACGCGCGGCTCGGGCGAGTGGAAGGGCATCTATGACGCGCTGCAATCCTACGCCTTCATCCGCTCCGGCGATGTCATCGTGGTCTCCACCGAGGTGAAGAATCGCGCCTATTTCGGCGAGCTGAACGCGCACCTGGCCATCCGCGCGGGCGCGGTCGGCGTGCTGGTGGATGGCTTCACGCGCGATGTGGAGGCGGTGCGGCCGCTGGACCTGCCGGTCTTCGCGCGCGGCGTCTGGGCCAATGACATCAAGTATGAGGGCACGACGACCGCCATGAACCGGGCGATCGAGATCGAGGGCGTCACCATCCGCAACAATGACGTGGTCTTCGGCGATGCCGATGCCGTGGTGGTCATCCCGCAGGAGCGCTGGGACGATGTGCTGCGCCAGAGCCTGGACGCCATCGTCAATGAATCCCAGGTCCGACTGAACGCGGCCCTGGGCCGCCCGGTGAATGAGCTGCTCGAGAAGTTCGGCTATTTCTGATGGCCCCCATTCGATGACTGGCGTGCCGCCGGAGGCGCTGAGCATCGTGATCCCGGCCCATCGGGTCGCGGCCTTCCTGCCGGACTGCCTGGCCTCCATCCGCGCCCATGGCGGGGCGCGCTGCCCGGTCATCCTGGTGGATGACGG
>NZ_JAIEQY010000266.1 GCF_019747315.1 Roseococcus sp.
GTCATCGTCGCCAAGAACATGCTGGTCGAGGAAGCCGATGCCGAGCGCATCGAGAAGGCCGGCGTCGAGGGGGTGAAGATCCGCTCGGTGTTGACCTGCGAATCGCTCCAGGGCGTCTGCGGCAAGTGCTATGGCCGTGACCTCGCGCGCGGTACGCCGGTGAATATGGGCGAGGCGGTGGGCGTCATCGCGGCCCAGTCCATCGGTGAGCCGGGCACGCAGTTGACCATGCGCACCTTCCATATCGGTGGCGCGGCGCAGCGTGGCGCCGAGCAATCGGCGGTGGAGGCTACCGTCGACTCGACGGTGAAGCTGCACAATCTCTCGCTGGTGACGAACTCTTCCGGTGCGCCCATCGTGATGAGCCGGAATTGTGAAGTGGGCCTGCTGGATGCCAATGGCCGTGAGCGCGCGCGCTTCCGCGTGCCCTATGGCGCGAAGATGATCATCACCGATGGCGCGCAGGTCGTGCGTGGCCAGAAGCTGGCGGAGTGGGACCCCTTCACCCTGCCGATCATCACGGAGCGCGAGGGCAAGGTCGAATACCAGGACCTGATCGAGGGCGTGACGCTGGTCGAGCGCATCGATGATGTGACGGGCCTCACCTCCAAGGTGGTGGTGGACTACAAGGCCACGGCGAAGTCCGCCGACCTGCGCCCGCGAATCGTGATGAAGGATGCGCGCGGCGAGGTGATGAAGCTGCCGAACGGGGCCGAGGCGCGCTACTTCCTCAACCCGGACACGGTGCTGAGCGTGGATCATGGCGCGACCGTGGAAGCGGGCGATGTGGTGGCCCGCATGCCGCGCGAATCGTCGAAGACGCGCGACATCACCGGTGGTCTGCCGCGCGTGGCCGAGCTGTTCGAAGCCCGCCGCCCGAAGGATGCCGCGATCATCAGCGACATCGACGGCCGCGTGGAATTCGGCAAGGATTACAAGGCCAAGCGCCGCGTGATCGTGAAGAGCGAGCCCATGGGCGATGAGCCCCCGCTCGAGCGCGAATACCTGGTGCCGAAGGGCAAGCACGTCTCGGTGCAGGAAGGCGACTACGTGAAGGCCGGCGACCCGCTTGTGGACGGCCCCCGCGTGCCGCACGACATCCTGCGCGTGCTGGGTGTGGAGGCGCTTGCCAACTACCTGGTGAACGAGATTCAGGACGTGTACCGACTGCAGGGCGTGAAGATCAACGACAAGCACATCGAGGTGATCGTTCGCCAGATGCTGCAGAAGGTCGAGATCCTCGAGCCCGGCGACACGACCTACCTGATCGGCGAGCAGGTGGACCGCTTCGAATTCGATGCGGAGAACGAGAAGCGCTTGCGCGTGGGTGAACGCCCCGCTCGGGCGGAGCCGGTGCTCCAGGGCATCACCAAGGCTTCGCTGCAGACGCAGAGCTTCATCTCGGCCGCCTCCTTCCAGGAGACGACCCGGGTGCTCACCGAGGCAGCCACGGCCGGCAAGGTGGATACGCTGGGCGGCCTGAAGGAGAACGTGATCGTGGGTCGTCTGATCCCTGCGGGCACGGGCTCGGTGATGAACCGCCTGAAGGTGCTGGCGGCGCGTCGCGACAGTGGCCGCCTGCCGGCGCCGAGCGAGACGGAAACCAGCCCCGCGGCCGCCGAATAGCGGCATGCGGAAATGCCTTGGCCCTTATGGTGCCAAGGGCGCTCCTTCGGGGGCAAATCGCCGCCCCCTCGCTTGACTCTGTGCGGGGGGGTGGTTAAGACCCGCAACTCGCCGGGACGTTTCGCAAGATGCGTCTTGGTATGTTGGTTCAAACGCCTTGCTTCGGTCACCACTGCCGCGAATTGGCAGTTCAGGCCCGGAGTTGACGCGGTGGCCCGTTCGGAGCGCGAAAGCGCCCGTCGGGCCGTGTGTCGTTTGGTGAATGGATCGCAGAAACGATTACGAAGGGGCGTCATGCCGACGATCAACCAGCTCATCGCGCAAGGGCGCGAGCCGCGTCGCAGCCAGAACAAGGTTCCGGCTCTCGAAGGCTGCCCCCAGAAGCGCGGCGTTTGCACGCGCGTGTACACCACGACCCCGAAGAAGCCGAACTCGGCGCTTCGTAAGGTCGCGAAGGTGCGCCTCACCAATGGCTTCGAAGTGGTGAGCTACATCCCCGGCGAAGGCCACAACCTGCAGGAGCACTCGGTCGTGCTCATCCGTGGCGGCCGCGTGAAGGATTTGCCTGGCGTGCGCTACCACATCCTGCGCGGCGTGCTCGATACGCAGGGCCTGCCGAAGCGGCGCAAGCGCCGTTCGCTCTACGGCGCCAAGCGGCCGAAGTGAGGAACTGAGAGATGTCACGTCGTCACCGCGCGGAAAAGCGCGAAGTCCTGCCGGATCCGAAGTTCGGCGATGTCGTCCTGAGCCGCTTCATGAATGTGCTCATGTATGACGGGAAGAAGTCTGCCGCCGAGGGCATCGTCTATGCGGCGATGGACACGCTGAAGCGCAAGGGCGGCGCCAATGCCGATCCGCTTCGCCTGTTCCATGAGGCGCTGGACAATGTGAAGCCGGCCGTCGAGGTGCGCTCGCGCCGCGTCGGTGGTGCCACCTACCAGGTGCCCGTCGAGGTTCGCCCCGAGCGGCGCCAGGCGCTGGCCATTCGCTGGCTGATCGATGCGGCCCGCAAGCGCGGCGAGAGCACGATGGAAGAGCGGCTTTCGGCCGAGCTGATGGATGCGGTGAACAACCGCGGCACGGCGGTCAAGAAGCGCGAAGACACGCACCGGATGGCAGAGGCCAACAAGGCCTTCAGCCACTACCGCTGGTAAGCAAATCCCGCGCCTGTGAGCAGGCGCTGACGACACCCTTTTCGGATTGGATGCACGACGATGGCCAAGGCGAAGTTTGAGCGGAACAAGCCGCACTGCAACATTGGGACGATCGGCCATGTCGATCATGGTAAGACGTCCCTGACGGCGGCGATCACGAAGGTGCTGGCGAAGTCCGGTGGTGCGTCCTTCACGGCGTATGACCAGAT
>NZ_JAIEQY010000072.1 GCF_019747315.1 Roseococcus sp.
CCGGGCGTGGCCGACAATCCGGCGCTGTTCACCGCCATCAACAAGGACACGGCGGAGCTGCATCATGAGCTGGTGCCGTTCAACGCGGAGCTGGCGCAGCGCATGTCGGACCGGGCGGTGCGCATCCTGGCCGCGACCGATGCCGGCGAATTGCTGCCCCGCGTTGCCGCCCAGGCCGACCATTTTGAGTGCCGCTTCTGCCCCTGGGCCAAGCGCTGCTGGGCGCAGCCTGCATGACCGCATGGGGCGACTTCAACGATGCCGCACCGCTGCTGGAGCAGGAAGTCGGCGACATTCCCACCGCTGGGCAGGTCGCCCTCGATCGACTTCCCGGTGCTGGGCAGCCGATGCCGGCGGCCGCTGGGCCCATCGCGCCGGACATCGAGCAGATCGCCGCCTTCCTCGAGGTGGTGTTTGGCTATTGCGATGGGCTGATCCCGGTCCGCGGCTTCGTCGACCATGGCCAGGGCCTCGACACCAAGCCGCACAACATCTGGGTGCCGGCCGATCGCCACGCCGCCGCATCTCTCAGCGCGTATGCCACCTGGGCCGCGCGCGAAGGCAGCGCCGTCTATGTCATCCCCGGCACCGTCGCCGAGCAGGGCCAGGCCCGCGCCGAGCATGTGCTGCAGATGCAGACCGTGGTGGTCGACCTCGATGCCGGCGACATCGCAGCCAAGCTGGCGCACCTGGTCCACCACCTGGGCCCGCCCACCCTCCTGGTCGAAAGCGGCGGCCGCACCGCCGAGGGTGCCGCCAAGCTCCATGCCTGGTGGCGGCTCACCGAGCCGGCCGAGGGTGAGGACCTGGCGCGCCTCTGCACGCTGCGGGGCGAGATCGCGGAGAAAGTCGGTGGCGACCTGCACTTCCGCTCCGCGCACCAGCCGATCCGCGTGCCCGGGACGATCCACCAGAAGCACGGCGTGCAGCGGCGCGTCACGATCCGGGAGCACCGACCCAGGGTCGAGGTCGAGCTCCCCGACTTCGCCGCGGCAGTGGCGGCCATGCCCACCATGCCGGGGCTCGCGGCGCCCACCGCCGCCCCAGGCGCAACCCGCCCCGGCCTCGATGCGGTCCTGACCACGCCGGTGCGGGAAGCCGCCCAGGACGCATGGACGCGCTTCCAGGGCGCCAGCGCGGCCATTGGGCACTTCGTTCGCATGGTCCACGAGGGCCGTATCACCGGCGACGAGGGCTGGGAGGCGATCTGCCAGTACAATGCCGCCTGCCTCCGCCCGGCCTGGCCGCTGGACCGGCTCAAGACAGAGGCTGACGCGATCTGGGCCCTGCACGTCGACCGCAACGGGCAGCCCCTGCTCCGCGCCGCGGCCCCGCCGCACAGCGCCATCGCCGCGCACACGCTCGGCGCGCTGCTCGACGACAAATCCCCCATGCCGGACGACCTGATCGGTCCGCGCCTGCTGACCCCGGGTGGGATGCTGGTGCTCGGCGGCGCGCCCAAGGTCGGCAAATCCGACTTCCTGATCAGCCTGCTGGTGCACGCCGCCGCCGGCGCGCCCTTCCTGCGCTTCACGGCACCGCGCCCGCTACGGGTGTTCTATCTCCAGGCCGAGATCCAGTACCACTACCTGCGCGAGCGGCTGCAGCAGCTGCGGCTCGATCCGGCGATCGTCGCCGGCGCCCGCGACACCCTCGTCGTCACCCCCAAACTGCGCATGTTGCTCGATGACCAGGGCGTGCCCCTCGTGGCCGCAGCAATCCGCGCCGCTTTCCCGGATGCGCCGCCGGACATCATCTGCATCGACCCCATCCGCAACCTCTTCGATGGCGGGCCCGCGGGCGAAGGAGAGAACGACAACGGCGCGATGATGTTCTTCCTGCAGAGCCGGGTCGAGGCGCTGCGCGACCAGGTCGCCCCCGAGGCGGGCATCATCCTCGCGCACCATACGAAGAAGCTCAGCAAGCAGCAGGTGAAGGACGATCCCTTCCTGTCGCTCTCCGGCGCCAGCGCGCTGCGTGGCTACTACACCTCGGGCGCCATCCTGTTCCGCCCCGACGAGGAGCAGACCGAACGCGAGCTGCATGTCGAGCTCCGCAACGGCCCCGGCCTCGAGCCGATGCTGGTCGACAAAATCGCGGGCCGCTGGGTGGAATTCGATCGCCGCGGCGAGCGCCTGGTCAGGCAGGACATCGGACGCAAGCTCGATGCCGAACGGCTGCGCAAGCAGGATGTGATCCTCGGCATCCTGCTCGATGAGGCAGCTGAAGGCCGGCTCTATTCCACCATGCAGCTGGCGGAGAAATTCGAGAACAAGGTCGGGCTCGGCAGCAAGCATACGATCCGCGAGCGGTTGAGCGTGCTCGCCACCAAGGGCTTCGTGAAGTTCCGCCGTGACGGCACCGAATTCGGCCTTGGCGTCGTTCGGTCGCGGTTCGGGTACCTCTGCGTGGAGGGCATGACCTTCGGCCCCGAGGTCGAAACCGTGGATCCGCAGACCGGCGAGGTGACCACCAGCGCCCGCCGCGTCCTGCCCAGCCACTTCAAATGCCCCCAATCCGGCAACTGCCTGGACGTCGAAAATCCGGAGGTGTGGGTCTACCCGGAAGGCGTCTTGGACGACCTCACTCCTGAGGAGTTAGGCCTAACTCCTCACTCCTCCCCGAAAACAACGCCATGAAATCAACGACTTGGGAGGACAGAGGAGTTAGGTCCCTAACTCCTCCCGCTTCGCACCTAATTCCTCTTTTTCCGTTTCGGATCAACAGGTTGTGCCAGGTTGAGGAGTTAGGTGTTGCTCCCACCCCCTACGGGGGTGTGCGTGCGCGCCTCATCGGCGCGCGCACACCACACCTCGGGCGACCGGGTTGGGCGCGTGGCCCACCCCCTCCCAGGGTCATCCACCCGATGCCGGGCAGCGACGGCGAGCTCCGCCAAGAACCGCGCCGTCGCCGCCCTCACCAGGATCATCCCCTCTCGGAGACCACCATGGCACCAGCGACTCTCACCATGCCCGCCGCGCATGCAAGCGGCCCGCCCATCGCCCTCCCGCCCGCGA
>NZ_JAIEQY010000284.1 GCF_019747315.1 Roseococcus sp.
GCGCCCCTGGTGGGCCCGCTGCCGGTGTGCCGTGGCCAACCCTGTTGGATCGAGCCCCATGGCGCGCAGCGCCGGGAGGGATCGGCTCAGACGACCACAAAACTCGTGGTTTCTCAGCACGCACATCGGCCGCGCTGCGCTAACCAGAAGCCAGAGTGCAAACACGATCCATGGGGATTTGCAGAATGAAGACTAACCGGATGAAGGGCGCCGCCGCTGTTGCGGCGCTGATGATGCTCGGGATGGGCGGCGCTTCGTCACAAACCGTGGACACGACGACGTTCCAGGTGCGCGCCACGGTGGTTCCGGTGTGCACCATTCAGGCCAACAATGTGGATTTCGGCACCTACAACGCTGCGGTGGCTGCTCCCACGGATGCGACCTCGACCATCACGGTCCGTTGCACCCTGAGCACACCGTTCCGAGTGCTGCTGAACGGCGGCTCCGCGGCGGGCGGCACCATCATGAACCGTTGGATGAGCAATGGTACGAACCAGGTCGGCTACCAGCTCTTCGTCGATAACGCGCGGACCAGCGTCTGGGGCGATGGGGCGCAGGGCGTGAGCCATTCGGGGGTTGGTACCGGCGTCGCCACGGCGCTGACCGTCTTCGCGCGCATGTCGCCGAACCAGTTCGTGCAGGCCGGCGTCTACACGGACCTCGTCACGGCGACTCTGGAGTACTGAGTTTGATGTTCCGCCGTCGCCTTCTTCTCGCCGGCGGTACGGCCGGGCTGGTTTCGACCAGCCCGGCTCTTGCGCAGCGCCTGAATCCGGCCTTCTCCGTCTCGCCCACGCGGCTCGATCTTTCGGACCGCGCGCGGGGTGACGTACTCCGGGTGACCAGCGAGGCCGACCAGCCTCTGCGCGTGCAGGTCCGTCTGCGTGCGTGGCGCCAGGCCGAGGCCGGACCCGAATTCGAAATCACCGACGAACTCATCGCGAGCCCGCCTCAGGCACTGATCGAGCCGGGGCGCTCGCAAGTGATCCGTGTTGTGGCCGACCGGTTGCAGCCGCAGGAGGTGGAGCAGGCCTTCCGCCTCTTCGTGACGCAATTGCCCGAAGGCCGGCCGGGCGGGCGCCTGGCCATCTCCACCATGCTCGAGGTCAGCCTGCCCGTGTTTTTCGCGCCGCGCTCCGGCGCGCGGGCAGCGGTTCTGGATGCATCGGTCCGGCTCATGGGCCGCCGCGCGGTGCTTGAACTCCGCAATCGCGGCGACATCAACGCGCGTCTCTCGGAAGTGCGCCTTTCGCGTGGGGGCGCGACGGTGGCCCAGGTTCCCGGCCTGCTCGGCTATGTGCTCCCACGCTCTCAGGCAAGCTTCGTCGTAGACCTTTCGACGGCCCTTCGCTTGGGTGACAGCTTGGTGTTGGAGGCCGCGACCTGGAGTGGCCCACGCCTCACGATTGACGGCGTTCGCGTCACCGCATGAGGGAACGGCGGATTGCCGGCGTTGGCTGCCGCGGCCGCATGGGGTTGGGACTGCTTTTGGCTGGCCTTCCCAATATCGGAGCCGCGCAGGAGGCGGCACGCCCTCTCAGCCAGGATCCCGCTGCCCGCCCATCAGTGGTCCGCGTGCGGATGGAAGGTGACCCTGCTACGTCATCCGCCCTGGCCTACGTAAAGAACAACGACCTGTACATGCGGGCGGCCGACCTCGTGCATCTCGGTTTGGTGCGAGGGCTTCCCGGCACCATGGCGGATGGCGACAGCCTCGTGCCGCTCCTTCGGCAGCCGGGCCTCACGGTTCGTAGCGTCCAGGGGTCCGAAGCCGTGCTCGCGCGGCAGGATGCGGCCCCGGCGGCGGGATTGGCAGAACCCGCCACGCAACGCATCCGCCTTTGGGTGAACAACGAGGCAGCCGGCGAAATTCTGGCCATCACCTTCGGCGGCCAACGCTATTTCAGCCGAGATGAATTGCGGCGACTGGGCGTCAGCCTTCCGCGTGGCCCGCAGCGTGCCGTCTCGATCCCGGAGTTGCGCGCCTTCGTCGTGGACCTTCGGGAAGGGACGGATATGCTGAGGGTCTGGACCCTGCCGCCGGAGGCGGAGCCAGCAGCGCCGCCGACGGTCCGCGGTCCGGCGCCTGCGGGCCCGGAAGTTGTGGCGAGGGTCCGCGCCCGCCGCGCCCCCGCCAACCAATTCGCCGCTGTGACGCTGCAGACCTCCCGCCGCGCCATCCAGTCGCCGGTCCGATCGCAGCCGCCTCTGCGCGACTTCCCGCTCTTGCCCACTCCTGCGGGCCAGCCTCCCCCGCCAGGCGGGACGGGCGCCGTCGGCGCCGGGGCGAACGGTCCCGGCACGCTTGCGGTCCTGCTGGTCCGGATCAACGGGGGGCAGTCCCGTTTCATCGTCCGGGTCCGTCGCCTTGAGGGGCGCGTGCTCATCCGCCGCGAGGATCTGGCGGAGCTGCGCATTCGCCCGCCCCCGGGGCAAGGAGAGGTCTCGCTCGACGACATCACGGGGCTGCGGTGGCGCATCCTCGAGGAGGAGCAGGTGCTGGAGCTGACGGTGCCGGAAGAACTGCTGGACGCCCAGGCCTTGCTCCTGTCCGAGCGCCAGCGGCGGCCAGTGGATCGGGCCGCCTTCGGCTCCGTCCTGAACTACGACATCGAGGCGCAGCAACGGATCGACGGCGGTACCGGGCCGCGCACCGCAGGCTTCGGCTTCCTCCGACTCAACAGCTTTTCGCCCTATGGCAGCCTGACGGCAACGGCCCTGGGGCGGTCCGGCGGGGCGGACCCTCGCAGTGATGGCGATGTCGTGAGGCTAGAGACCACCTACCAGCTCGATGACGTGGACCGCGGCTGGAGCTACCGCTTGGGCGATGTGCTCACGGGCGGCGCCGAAGGGGCACGCCGCATCCGCCTGGGCGGCGTGCAATGGGCGTCCGACACCCTGCTGCGGCCGGATCTTCTGAATTTCGCGCGGCCCTTCATCAGCGGCTCGGCCGCTGCCCCCTCGACGCTCGACCTGATCGTCAACGGCGTGCAGACATATTCCGCGCCCGTGGGTGC
>NZ_JAIEQY010000240.1 GCF_019747315.1 Roseococcus sp.
GAGGAGACCAACCAGGTCGATTTCAGCCACAACCCCTTCTCGATGCCGCAGGGCGAGATGGCGGCGCTGGAAACCCAGGACCCGCTGACCATCGGCGCCTATCAGTACGACATTGTCTGCAACGGCTATGAGATGGCCTCGGGCGCGATCCGCAACCACAAGGCGGAGATCATGGTGAAGGCCTTCGGCATCGCGGGCTATCCGCCCGAGGCCGTGGAGGAGCGCTTCGGCGGCATGCTCAACGCCTTCCGCTACGGCGCGCCGCCGCACGGCGGCATGGCCGCCGGCATTGACCGCATCGTGATGCTGCTGGCCGAGGAGCCGAACCTGCGCGAGGTGAACCTCTTCCCGATGAACCAGCAGGGCGAGGAATTGATGATGGGCTCGCCCTCCACGGTGGAGGAGATCCGGCTGAAGGAACTCTCCATCCGCGTGCAGCTGCCCCCGCCGAAGACGCCGAAGGCGGGGTAACGGGTTCCGAGGGGCCAGCCCCTCGGCGAGAGGGGTCTGGGGAGAGCGGAGCTCTCCCCAGGGTGCTTACTCGGCAGCCTGCAGCGTCGCCGTCTCCGCATAAGCTTCCAACGGAGCGCAAGTGCAGACCAGGTTGCGGTCGCCATGGACATTGTCCACGCGCTTCACCGGCGGCCAGTACTTGTTCATCCGCACATAGGGCAGCGGGAAGGCGGCCTGTTCGCGCGGGTAGGGATGCGCCCAGTCGCTCGCCATGACTTCCGCCATGGTGTGCGGCGCGTTCTTCAGCGGGTTGTCCGCGCGGTCCATCCGGCCTTGTTCGACGGCGCGGATTTCGGCGCGGATGCTGATCATCGCGTCGCAGAAGCGGTCGAGCTCGGATTTCGTCTCGCTCTCGGTCGGCTCCACCATGAGCGTGCCGGTCACCGGCCAGGACATGGTGGGGGCGTGGAAGCCGTAATCCTGCAGGCGCTTGGCGATATCCTCGACGAGGACGCCGCCATTCTGCTGGAAGCCGCGGCAATCCAGGATGCACTCGTGGGCGACCATGCCCTGCCCACCGCGGTAGAGGATGGGGAAGTGGTCGGCCAGGCGCTTGGCCATGTAGTTGGCGTTGAGGATGGCCACCTGCGTGGCGCGCGTCAGGCCCTCGCCGCCCATCATGCGGATATAGGCATAGCTGATGGGCAGGATGGCGGCCGAGCCGAAGGGCGCGGCCGAGACCGGGCCGAAGCCCGTGGCGGGGCCCGCTTCCGCCACCAGCGGGTGGTTCGGCAGATGCGGGGCTAGGTGGGCCGCCACACCGATCGGCCCCACGCCGGGCCCACCGCCGCCATGCGGGATGCAGAAGGTCTTGTGCAGGTTCAGGTGGCAGACATCGGCGCCGATGGAGGCGGGCGAGGTCAGGCCCACCTGCGCATTCATGTTGGCGCCATCCATGTAGACCTGCCCGCCCTCGGCATGAATGATCGCGCAGATCTCGCGGATCGCCTCCTCGAAGACGCCATGGGTGGAGGGGTAGGTGACCATCAGCGCCGAGAGGTTCGCCCCATGCAGCTTGGCCTTGGCGCGCAGGTCCTCCACATCCACATTGCCATCGCGGTCGCAGCCGGTGACGACGACCTTCATGCCCGCCATCACGGCCGAGGCCGGGTTGGTGCCATGCGCGGAGGAGGGGATGAGGCAGATATTCCGATGCCCCTCGCCACGCGCCTGGTGGAAGGCGCGGATGGCAAGCAGGCCCGCATATTCGCCCTGGCTGCCGGCATTGGGCTGGAGCGAGACGGCGGCGAAGCCAGTGACGCCGCAAAGCCAGGCCTCAAGCTGCCGGATCATCGCGATATAGCCCTGCGCCTGGCTGGTCGGCGCGAAGGGGTGGATGTCGGCAAAGCCCGGGAAGGTGACGGGGATCATCTCCGCCGTCGCGTTGAGCTTCATGGTGCAGGAGCCCAGCGGGATCATGGAGCGGTTCAGCGCCACATCCTTGTCCTCGAGCCGCTTCATGTAGCGCAGCATGGAGTGCTCGGCGTGGTGGGAGTTGAACACCTCGGCCTTGAGGAAGGTGGTGGTGCGGGCGAGGGTGGCGGGCAGGCCGCCCTTGGGGGTCACGGCGGCGAGATCGCCCTGGCCGAGGATGCCGGCCAGCGTGGCGAGTTCTGTGCGCGTGACCGTCTCGTCGAGTGCCACGGCGATGGCATCCGCGCCCACGCGGCGCAGGTTGAAGCCGGCGTCGAGGGCGGCGGCCATCACCGCATCGGTGTCGGCGCCGGTCTCGACGCAGATCGTGTCAAAGAAGGCGCTGTGCCGCAGCGGGAAGCGCGAGGCGCCGGCCAGGACGCGCGCCTGGAGCGCCACGCGCCGGGCGATGCGCTTGAGGCCTTCCGGGCCATGCCAGACGGCATACATCGAGGCCATCACCGCCAGCAGCACCTGCGCGGTGCAGATGTTGGAGGTGGCCTTCTCGCGCCGGATATGCTGCTCGCGCGTTTGCAGCGCGAGGCGCATGGCGGGCGCGCCGGCGGCGTCGATGGAGACGCCCACCAGGCGGCCGGGCATGCTGCGCTTCAGCGCATCGCGCACCGCCATGTAGCCCGCATGCGGGCCGCCATAGCCGAGCGGCACGCCGAAGCGCTGCGAGGAACCGACGACGATGTCGGCGCCCATTTCGCCCGGCGGTGTGACCAGCGTGAGCGCCAGCAGATCGGCGGCGACGATGGTCAGCGCACCGGCCGCATGCGCGGCCTCGATCTCGGGGGTGATGTCGCGCAGCGCGCCCGTCGTGCCGGGATATTGCGTCAGCACCGCGAAGGGCTTCTCGGCCGCGATGGTGGCGGCGAGCCGCCCGGGTTCGGCCAGGACCACGCGGATGCCCACGGGCTCGGCGCGGACCTGGACCACGGCGATGGTCTGCGGGTGGCAATCGGTGGCCACGACCAGCGTGTCGCTCTTCGCCTTGTGGGTGGAGTGGGCGAGTGTGACGGCCTCGGCCGCCGCCGTGCCCTCATCGAGCAGGGAGGCGCCGGCCACGGGCAGGCCCGTGAGGTCGGTGATGAGCGTCTGGAAATTCACCAG
>NZ_JAIEQY010000394.1 GCF_019747315.1 Roseococcus sp.
TGGAAGGTGACGGGCAGCTTGGTCAGGATCAGCTCGCCCACCGGCATGCGGATGCGCCAGGAGAAGCCGAAATCCCCGTGCAGCACGCGCCAGAGCCAGTGGAGATATTGCTCCACCAGCGGCCGGTCGAGCATCAGCTCGGCGCGGATCTGCGCCAGCACCTGCGGGTCGCCCCGCTCCTCGCCCGCCAGGATCAGCGCGGGGTCGCCGGGCATCAGCTGCTGCAGGCCGAAGACCAGCACCGAGAGGATGAGCAGCGTCGGGATTACCTGCCCGAGGCGGCGGAGGAACCAGAGGAGCATTTTACTGCAAGCGCATGCCCTGCGGGCGGATCAGCCCATCCGCCACGCTCACGAAGCCCGAGAGCCGCGCGGTATGCGCCACGATGTTCTTGCGGTGCCAGAGGTAGATGCGGTGGCGGTCCTGCCGGAAGGCGATCTGGTAGGCCTGGGCATAGAGCGCGCGGCGGGCATCCGCATTGGGCTCGATGCGGGCGGCATCCAGCAGGCGGTCCACCTCGGGGTTGCTGTAGCGCCCGTCATTCTGCGCGCCGCGCGAATGGGTGAAAGCCCAGAAATTGCCGTCGATATCCACCCGGCCGGACCAGGCCACCAGATAGAGCTCGAACTCGCCGCGCGCGGCGGCCTGCAGCGAGGTCGCGAATTCCGTCGCGTTCAGGCGAAGCTCGAAGCCGGCCTCGCGCACCATGGCCTGGATCACCTCGCCCACCTGACGAAGGTCGGGGTTGTTGGGCACGGTCATTTCCACGCGCAGCGGCGTCGTCACACCCGCCTCGCGCAGCAGGGCGCGGGCGCGTTCCACGTTGCGCGGCTCGGGGCGGAAGTCGCGGATATGCATGGGGTTGGCGGGCGGCACCGGCTGCGCCGTCGGCGCGAACATCCCCTCATAGACCACGCGGTTCACCGCATCGCGGTCAATGGCGAGCTCGAAGGCCTCGCGCACACGCGGGTTCTGGCCGATCGGCGTCTGGGCGCGCGCGCCATTGCCGGTGTTGATGGTGATGCCCTGGTAGCCCAGCTCATCGCTGATGGAGAGGCGCAGGCGGTTGTTGCGGCGCACCGCGGGCACGTCATCGGGGTCGATGGTCTGCACCATCTCCAGCGCGCCGGATTGCAGGTTGGCGAGGCGCACGGTGCTGTCCGGAATCGGCAGATAGGTGATGCGGTTCAGGTGGATGGCGCCGGCATTCCAGTATTCCGGGAAGCGCTCCACCACGATGCGGTCCTGCGCGACACGCTCGACGAAGCGGAAGGGGCCGGCGCAGACGGGGCGATTGCCGAAGTTGCGGCCCGCGGCCTCGGCGGCGCGGGGGCTCACGATCATGCCGGCGCGGTCGGTCAGCTGGCTGAGGAAGGGGGCGGAGGGACCCGTGAGGCGGATGCGGATCTGTGTCGGGCTTACCACCTCCATCGCCTCGATGGTGTTGATCTCGCTGCGGCGGAAGCTGCCCTGCATCGTCAAATGGCGGTTGAGGCTGTAGCGCACCGCCTCGGCGTCCATCACCTCGCCGTCGTGGAAGCGCACGCCCTCGCGCAGCGTGATCAGCAGGGTGCGCGGGTCTTCCCAGGTGTAGCCGGTGGCGAGCTGGGGGACGATTTCCAGCCGCTCGTTGATGTCGAAGAGCTTGTCGCAGAGGCTCGCGAAGACGATGCGGCCGACGAAGGTACGCGCCAGCGTGGGGTCGAGGATGTCCGGGTCCTCGCGCAGGCCGATGCGGAGGTTTTGGGCCTGCGCCTCGGCGATGCCGGCGGAGAGGCCGATGGCGGCGCAGGCGGCAAGAAGAACGCGGCGAATCATGGGGGTTGCTCCGTGAAATAGGCTTGCAGTCGGGCGAGGCGCGCATCGGCGGCGGCCTCGCGGATGGGGGTGGCGGCGGGCAGGCTCTCCTGCAGATGGCAGGCGGCGCGATGGGCGTCGCCTTGCAGCGGGGGCGCTGCTTCGCGGCAGAGGGGCTGCACGAAGGGGCAGCGCGTGTGGAAGCGGCAGCCCGAGGGCGGGGAGACGGGCGAGGGCACGTCGCCCTCCAGCAGCTTCAAGGCGCCACCCTGGCCGGGCACGGCGGCCAGCAGGGCGCGGGTATAGGGGTGGCGCGGGTTGTGGAAGAGCTCTTCCGCCGGCGCCTGCTCGACGATCTGGCCGAGATACATCACCGCCACCTCATCGGCGATCTGCCGGACGACGCCGAGGTCATGGCTGATCAGCACGAAGGTGAGGCCGAGGTCCCGGATCAGATCGCCCAGCAGGTTCACCACCTGCGCCTGGACCGAGACGTCGAGCGCCGAGACCGGCTCATCGCCGATGATGAGGCGCGGCTCGGAAGCCAGCGCGCGGGCGATGGCGATGCGCTGGCGCTGGCCGCCGCTGAATTCATGCGGCCAGCGGCGCGCGAGTTCGGGGCGCAGGCCGACGCGTTCGAGCAATTCCGCGACACGCGCGCGTTCGCGTCCGCGATGCAGCTTGTGGAGGATCAGCGGCTCGGTGAGCGCGGCCTCGACGGTCATGCGGGGGTCTAGGCTGGCGAAGGGATCCTGGAAGATGAGCTGCATCTCGCGCCGCTTGGCGCGCAGCGCGGCCGGCGGGAGGGCCAGCACATCCTCGCCATCGAAGCGGAGGCGGCCGGAATCGGGCTCGATAAGCCGCAGCAGCAGGCGGCCCAGAGTGGATTTGCCGCAGCCGCTTTCGCCCACGATGGCCAGCACGCGGCCCTGCGGCACGGCGAGGGAGACGCCATCCACCGCGCGCACCGCGCCGCGCGCGCGGCCCAGGCTGTCGCGGAAGGGGAAGTGCTTCACCAGGCCTTCCGCTTGCAACAAGGGCGTCATGCCGCCAGCACCTGATCCAGCGGCGCGCGATGGCACGCTACCAAGTGGCCGGGCGTCACCTCGGCGAGCGGCGGCGTGGCCTCGCAAGCGGCAATGGCGAAGGGGCAGCGGGGCGCGAAGCGGCAGCCGGGCGGCGGCGACCGCAGGTCCGGCACCGTGCCGTCGATGGAGGCCAGGCGCGCGCGGCGCGAATCCAGGCGCGG
>NZ_JAIEQY010000131.1 GCF_019747315.1 Roseococcus sp.
CAGGTGAAGCGGATGGCGGTGAGGTCGGCCAGGGCCACCGCTTCCTCGCCGATCAGGAAGATGCGCTGGCCGAGGCCACGCACCGGGCCCGCGCCCTCGCTCCATTCGGTGACGCGGCCGAGGCGCACCGGGTCGGGCTGGCCCGGGGCGGCGGCGTAGGTGGTGGGCATGTAGACCACGCCCTCCGTGCCGCCTTCCAGCTCGATCGTGGTGCGGCGCCAGGCGAGGTCGCGCGGGCGGCGGGGGGCGTCAAAATCCAGCGCCACCAGGCGCTCGACCGGGACCAGGATGTGGTCGCCATTGGTGGTCAGCACCTCCACCATGGGCGCCATCAGGTCATCGGCGTCGCGGAAATCATCGAAGGCGATGGTGGTGCCATCGGCCAGCACGGCCTCACCGCTGCGCTTCGGGCGCGCTTCCTCGGCGGCCAGCGCCTGGGCCATCGCCTCCTCCGTGGCGCCGGCGCGGGCGAGGACGGCAGCCTGGACCACGGCGGTCTGCGCGGGTGTCGCGTCATCGGCGGAGAATTTCGGCGCGCGGCCCTCATTCCAGACCTGCTGGCGGATCACCTCGGCGCGCAGCAGCTTGCGGAATTCCAGGACGGCGGGCGAGGGCTCGTCCAGCACGGCGGCGTCCAGCATGCGGTCGGCGCGCTCGGCATCGCCGGCGAAGACCATCAGCTCGGCCAGCAGCCAGCGCGCGCCGGAATCGCGCGGGGCGGATTTCACCGCCGATTGCGCGGCCAGGATGGCGGCCGCGAGATCGCCGGATTTGAAGAATTCGCCTGCGCTGGCCATGGCTGTGCCCTCCCTGGTGGATGAAAGCCAAGGGGCTTTGCCCCTTGACCCTGGCAGGGTGAAAACCTGCGTGGTTTTCACGGTTTCCTGCACCTTCGTTAAATCATTGAATCACGTCAAAAAATGAAGGTCCAGGAAACCTGTTTCCTGGTGGGAGAGTATGAGAGGGCAAAGCCCTCTCATGCAACCGCCCCTCATGCCGCGCGCGCCGCCGCGAGGTCCGTCACCAGCCGGAAGGAGGCCCCAACCTCGTCCAGCTGGTAATGCGGCTGCAGCATGATGGTGCAGCCGTAGCTGCCCGGCCGCCCCGGCCGCTCCCGCACTTCCACGCGCGCATCGCGCAGCGGATAGCGCGCCGAGGCGTCGCCGCTGCCGGCCAGGCCCGTGACATGCTTGTTGAGCCATTGCTGCAGTCGCAGTTCCACATCCTCGGCGGCCAGGAAGCTGCCCACCATGTCGCGCCCCATCAGCTTCACGATATGCGCGAAGCGGCTGACGCAGAGCACGCTGTTCAACTGCGCCGACATGCGCTGGTTCGCATTGGCGATGTCGGTCGTCATGCGCGGCGGCTTGTGCAGGCTGGGCACGGCGCCGAAGCTCGCCTCCGGCAGGCTCTCCAGGCCGCAAAAGGGGATCAGCCCGCCCTCCGCGGCCTCGCGCTCCTGCTCATCGGTCAGGGTGAGTTCCAGCGGCGGGCGGGGCGGCGGCCCGGGTGGGTCGGAGGGGAAGCGCTGGTGCGGCAGATTGTCCACCACGCCGCCCAAGGCCTCCCAGCCGGGCTCGGTCCCTCGGATTTCGGCCGGCCAGCGATAGCGCGTGAAGGCCCGGGCGGCGACGGCGGCCAAGGCGTAGATGGGCGTGGTCCACACCCGCGCCTCCTCCCTGCCCGCGAATTCGCGGTAGCGGAAGCGGTCGGCCCGGCTGCCATCATCCTCCCACGGCGCGCGGCCCAGGGTGCGCGGGAGGACGAGGGCGAGGAAGCGCGTATCCTCGCGTGCGGCCAGGTTGCGCCAGCGGGCGCGCTCAGGCGTGCGCAGCGCCTCAGTCAGCGAGAGGGTGGTGGGCGCGCCCTGCCAGGAATCGATCCCGACCAGCGCCGCCGAGGCCGGCAGCACCACCGGGCAGAAGGCGGCGGCACCCACCGCGGCCAATTGGCTGAGCATCGCCACGTCATCCACCGGATGTCCCGCGGAGGGCCCGGGGCGGATCTCATAATCCGCCGCCAGCATCCCGAAGGGCTCGCCGCCGGGCGTGCCGAACTCCTCCTCATAGACCAGCTTGAAGATGGAGGATTGGTCGAATTCTGCCGCGCGCTCCAGGTCCCGCGCCAATTCGGCGCGGCGCAGGACGAGCAGCCGCACCTTCACCAGCCGGTCCTGCACGGAGCCCTCGACGAGCCAGGCCAGCCCGCGCCAGGAGCCTTCCAGCTGCGTCAGCCGCGGCTGATGGAGAATGACGTCGAGCTGTCGGGAGATGAGGCGATCCAGCGCCGCGATGTCACGGTCGAGCGCCTCTTCCAGCAGGGCACGGCGGCCCTGCCCCGCCGCGGCGATGGCTCGCAGCTTCTCGCGCCCCATCCAGCCGAGCAGCGTGGCGCCGGGATCCGGATCGCCCAGGAATCCAGCCATCTCCCGCGCCGGCGAACCGGCGCTGAAGAAGCGGCCGGCCAGCACGGTCTCGCGCAGGCCAGGCATGGCGTTGTCTGCCGCCATGCCCGCTCGCGTCAGGCCTTCTGCGGAATGCGCGCGACCATGCGCATGGAGGTGGTGAGCTCCTCCATCTGCAGCCAGGGCCGCAGATAGGCGACGGCGTTGTAGGAACCGGGCTTGCCTGGAATCTCCTTCACCTCGACCCGCGCCTCACGCAGCGGATATTTCGCCCGGCTTTCCTGGCCCGCACCCTCGATCGGGTTCACATAGTTCTGGATCCAGCGGTTCAGCCACTGCTCGCAATCCGACGCCTCCATGAAGGAGCCGATCTTGTCACGCGCCATCACCTTGAGGAAATGCGCGAAGCGGCTGGTCGCCATGATGTAGGGCAGGCGTGCGGAAATCGCCGCGTTGGCGGTGGCTTCCGGCCGGTCATACTTCTTCGGCTTCTGCGTGGTCTGCGCGCCGAAGAAGACCGAGTAGTCGGTGTTCTTGTAGTGGCAGAGCGGCAGGAAGCCGTTGTTGGACAGTTCCGCCTCGCGCCGGTCGGTGATGCCGATCTCGGTCGGGCACTTGGTGTCCATGTCGCCGTCATCGGAGGTGAAGAC
>NZ_JAIEQY010000272.1 GCF_019747315.1 Roseococcus sp.
ATTGCGGCGAAACCGATCCCGCGCCTCAGCCCAAAGCTGATCCCGATCCTGTTCCAGCGCGGGGATATCGATGTTGCCGCAAACCACTGGCCAGAACCGCCGTCCGCCGGTCGGGTCCTTCAGATACCCACCCTCCGGGTTCACGCTGCCGGCAAAGACGCATTGCCTCGGCAGATCCACCAGCCGCTTGCCATAGGGCGGCCGGAACCGATCCTGCGTGCGCGACATGAAGGCCTTGATCGTGCTGACCTCGGCACGGCCCATGGTATCGAGCTCGGCGATCTCGATGACCCAGACGCCGCGCGTTTCCATCGCCGCGTCCTTGCTGCTCAGATCGGAGAGGCGGTCTGCAAACCAGGGCTTGGCGATTGCCATCAGGGCAGAGGATTTGCGGATCCCCTGCGGCCCCTCCAGGATCAGGGCGCAATCCGCCTTGCAGCCGGGGATGTAGATCCGCGCGACGGCCGAGATCATCCAGCGCGGCCCGATGGCGCGGTGGTACGGCGTGTCCTCCGCGCCGAGATAGCGCAGCAGCCAGGAGTCGAGGCGCGGCGTGCCGTCCCAGGCCAGCGCGTCCAGATGGTCGCGGACGGGATGGAACAGCCGGTCGCGGGCCACGACCTCCACCGCCTGGCCGGCAATGGACATCGGCACCATGATGTCCTGGTGCTGCAGCCAATTCGCGACCAAGGCATCGTCACGGTCGGCCCAGGGCGTGTCGATCCATTCCGCGGCGCGGCCGATCCAGGGCGGCGGCTTGCGCGCGACGGTGGTGGTGGCGAAGGCGTCGTGCCACAGCACGTCCTGCCATTCCGGTGCGGCGCGCAGCGCGGTAATGGCGTTGGCGAGGACGGGGCGCGGCTCGCCTTCGTCGTTGAGCAGCAGGTCCTTGCGCCATTCGTTGGAGAAGGCGGCGGCGGGTCGGGTTGCGGCGATCAGCATCCGCACCGCGTCAGCACCGTCCGATTGCAGGACGTCGTTGAAATCCATCGCGGCTGGCGGCTCGGCGACGGTGACGTCCCGACCCTGGCTGCGCAGAATGGTGATGGCTTGGCGGATCTGCTGATCGGCCTTGCTGTTCGGCTCATCGCCGTCGCGAGCGATGATGACGGCCGCGCCCTCTGGCAGTGGCGCACGGGCGATGTTGCTGATGCCGAGGCAGGCCCAGCTTTCCTGCCCCGTGGCCTGCCAGACCGACAACGCTGTCTCGACGCCCTCGCAGAGGATGATGGGCGCGCGGCCTGGCATCCGCACGGTGGAGATGTCCGACCAGCTATCATGCGCCTTGTTGGTGCGCTTCTGGACCTTGATCGGTGCCTTGCGGCCGTCGGCTGTCAGATAGATCTGCTGCAGCCCATGCACCTCGCCGGTCGCATCCGTGGCCAGCGCCACCAGCGCGCCATATTGGCTGTAGGCATAGGGCAGGTAGCGAATGGAGGGGGGCAGCGGAGAGGCGGTAATGCCGCGCCGCTGCAGATAGGTCTCGACACGGGTCCCGTGCGGATCCTCGCAGCCTGCAATGATCTCAGCGACTTTCGCGGCCCGTTTGGCGTCCTCCGCGGCCTTCTTGGTGGAACCTGACCTATCTGATGCCTCGATGGCTTCGAGAGGGATTTCTTCGGCAGGGAGGGCGTCGACGCGCGGCGGCGCTGCCTCTGGCATGGGGTCGGTCCCAGGGCTGGGAGGCGATGCCTTGCGACGCGGCTTTCGGCCTGTAGGCCAGCCGAGCCATTGCCGGGCCCAATCCAGCGCTGCGCCATTGGCGAGGCTGCGCCGCTGCTTGACCATCTCCAGCCCGTCGCCGCCTTGCCGAGCCTCGTGGTCAAACCACCGACCGGCATTCTCGCCGGCGATTTCCACAGCGACACTGCCATGTGTGCCGAACCGCAGCTGGTGTTCGCTCGACAGGTCCCGATTTGGTTCGCCATGAAGCGCACGCGCCAGATCGGCAATGCGCGCATTCAGGGCCGCGGCGACCTCGCTCGCAGCGGCTTCTGTCATGCGGCACCTCCAGCGAAATCCGGAGGATCAAGGGAAATCGAAAATGGCATCGGGCCTCCGCGGCAAAGCGAGGCCCGCAATCAAGCGGATAAATTTCACAGTCTCAGCGTTGGAGCCGGTGAGGCCGCGCCGCCCGCGAAGGGGTGAACCCTTCAGCCCGTGGCGTAGGGTGAGGCTACAAACCCCGCCTCGCGCCGCCGCGTTGTGAGGATGGCATACGGATCAGCGTGGCCATGGCGTCGGCCAGGTTCTGCGACAATGGCTCTCCCTCGATCTCCTGGCTGCGGAACCAGTCCGCGATGACTTCTTTCTTGCACTGATAGCGCTGCGAGATGCCGATCTCCGCGATCGCATTGTCCAGCAAGTCCATATACGGCGTGCGGTATGGCTTGCCGGTGTCGGGATCCATGGCAGGGGCCGGGCGCGGCGCGTCAACCACCGGCCAGATGGCCAGAACCATGAAGCGTGGCACGCGGATATCGATGAACTGGCTATCCGCCATCGTCAGCACGCCGTTGCCCACATCGGCATTGCCGGCGCGCCAGTGTTCCGGTGTGACGGTGCTGTGGTGGCCGGAATGCAGATCCCATCTATCAGGCGGGTGGCTCCAGGGACGGGACTGCGTGGTGGACACCCGCCCCTGGGCATGGAGATCCCCGTCACGCAGTGCGACTTGGATCTCACGGGCCGCGTGGTGGGCTGCTGTGGTTCGCGACGCCTCCGTTTGCCGCCAGGGCGGGAGGTTGGGATTTGGTGGGGACGCCATCTCCCCGCGCCCAATGGCTCCCTCAATTTGGATCGTAATATGTTCAATGGCTTGGCTCAGCCGCCACTGTGTCCTGTCCAGTTTTTCGATCAGCATTGGGGGGCCTTATCTCGGTGGTTGGGGAAAGAACATATAACGAACATGGGCTGGGTTAAAGGGTTCAACCCATGCGCCTGATCGTTCCTAGACCGCTTCGAACGTGGCGGCATGACGGTGGTTCCGCTGGACTGGGTCCATGCCAATCACATCACCGGCCTTCGGCCATTTCCACGCACCCAATCCACACCTTCCCCCGCACCTGCGTGACGTCTGCGGCATCCTGGCC
>NZ_JAIEQY010000094.1 GCF_019747315.1 Roseococcus sp.
TTCACCTGGGTGCGGCCCTTGCAGCGCATCCTCTGCCTGCTGGACGGGCGCGTGGTGCCGGTGGCGCTCGCGCGCGGCGAGGATGACGCGCATGGGCTGGTCGCCGCCGATGTGACTGAGGGCCATCGCGTGCATGCGCCGGGCGCCTTCCCCGTGACCAGCCATGCCGATTACGTGGCGCGGCTGCGGGCCGATCGCGTGATCGCGGACGTGGCGGAGCGCACGGCGCTGATCCGCGACGGTGTCGCGGCGCTGGCGGCGGAGAAGGGTCTGGAAGTGGTGCCCGATGAAGGCTTGCTGGCCGAGGTGGCGGGCCTCGTCGAATGGCCCGTGCCGCTGCTGGGCCGGATTGACGATGCCTTCATGGACCTGCCGCCCGAGGTGATGCGGACCTCCATGCGCGTGAACCAGCGGTATTTCGCGCTGCGCCACCCGGATGGGCGGGCGGCGCCCTTCTTCGCGCTGGTGTCCAACATCGCCGCGTCGGATGGTGGTGCCGCGCTGGTGGCGGGGAATGAGCGGGTGCTGCGCGCGCGGCTTTCGGATGCGCGCTTCTTCTGGGACCAGGACCGCAAGCAGAAGCTGGAAGACTTCCTGCCGAAGCTGGAGGGCGTGGTGTTCCACGCCAAGCTCGGCACCCAGGCGCAGCGGGTCGAGCGGATTGCGAAGGTCGCCGCGCATCTGGCCCCCATGGTCGGCGCCGACGCGGCGCTGGCCGAGCGCGCCGCGCGGCTGGCCAAGGCGGACCTCGCTTCCGGCATGGTGGGCGAATTCCCGGAATTGCAGGGTGTGATGGGCGGCTACTACGCGCGCCTCCAGGGCGAGGATGCGCGGGTGGCGGATGCCGTGGCCCAGCATTACCGCCCGCTTGGCCCGACCGACGAGGTGCCCACCGAGCCTGTCGCGGTGGCGGTGGCCCTGGCGGACAAGCTGGACCAGTTGGCGGGCTTCTTCGCCGTGGATGAGCGGCCAACCGGCAGCGGCGATCCCTTCGCGCTACGGCGCGCGGCGTTGGGCATCATGCGGATCATCCGGGAGAACGGCCTACGCGTGCCGCTGCGCGGCGTGTTCTTCCATCATCTGGCGGAAGCGGTGCTGCCCTCCATCGGTGGCGCCGCTCTGGCCGAATTGGCGGCAGCCCGGGAGGCTTACAAGGCCCGCACGGGCGCCTATCCGCTCGACGCGACCATCATCTCCGCCGCCATCACGCAAGAGCAGGTGACCGCGCTGCGCGAATTCATCGCCGAGCGCCTCCGCGTCCAGCTCCGCGCCGAGGGCGCGCGCCATGACATCGTGGCCGCCAGCCTCTTCGGCGATGACGACATCCTGCGCATCCTCGCCCGCGCCGAAGCGCTGAAAGCCCTCGTCGAATCCGAGGACGGCACCAACCTGCTGGCCGCCTACAAGCGCGCCCAGAACATCCTCCGCATCGAGGAAAAGAAGGACGGCCCCCATTCCGCCCCGGTGGATGAGGCCCTGCTGATCCTGCCGCAGGAAATCGCCCTCAACGCTGGCCTTGCCGCCGCCGAGGCTGCTGTCGCTGAGGCGCTGGCGGCCGAGGACTTTCCCGCCGCCATGGCGACACTCGCCACCCTCCGCCCCCCCGTGGATGCCTTCTTCGAGCAAACCATGGTGAACGATGCGGACCCGTCTCTACGCCGCAACCGTTTGCGGCTATTATCCCGCCTGAGGCTCGCCATGGACCAAGTGGCGGACCTCTCCAAGATCGAATCCTAAGAGGAAAACCGCATGACCCAATGGGTGTACAGCTTCGGCGCCGGGCACAATGAAGGCCGCGCCGATATGCGCAACCTGTTGGGCGGCAAGGGCGCCAACCTGGCGGAAATGGCCAGCATCGGCCTGCCCGTCCCGCCCGGCTTCACCATCACGACCGAGGTCTGCACCTATTACTACGACAATGGCCAGCAATACCCGGCCGACCTCGTGGCCAGCGTCAACGCTGCCCTCGGCCGCGTCGAAGCCGCCGTCGGCCTGACCTTCGGCGATACCGAGAAGCCCCTGCTGGTCTCCGTCCGCTCCGGCGCCCGGGTCTCCATGCCCGGCATGATGGACACGGTGCTGAACCTCGGCCTGAACGACCAGACGGTCGAGGGCCTGGCCCGCGCCTCCGGCGATGCCCGCTTCGCCTGGGACAGCTACCGCCGCTTCATCCAGATGTTCGGCGCCGTGGTGCTGGACGTGGACCATCACCGCTTCGAAGACATCATCGAGGGCGTGAAGCTCGACCGCGGCGTGGCCGAGGACACGGCGCTGACCGCCGATGACTGGAAGCTCGTGGCCGCGGGCTACAAGGATGTGGTGGCGGAAGCCACCGGCAAGCCCTTCCCGCAGGACCCGCACGCCCAGCTCTGGGGTGCCATCGGCGCCGTCTTCGGCTCCTGGATGAACACCCGCGCCAACACCTATCGCCGCCTGCACGACATCCCCGCCAGCTGGGGCACGGCCGTGAACGTGCAAGCCATGGTCTTCGGCAATATGGGCGAGGATTGCGCCACGGGCGTCTGCTTCACCCGCGACCCGAGCACCGGTGAAGACATCTTCTACGGGGAATACCTGGTGAACGCCCAGGGCGAGGATGTGGTGGCCGGCATCCGCACGCCGCAGCCCATGTCGAGCCTGCGCGCCAAGCCCGGCGAGAAGCCCATGGAGGAGGTGATGCCCGCCGCCTACCAGGAACTGGTCCGCGTCCGCGCCGTGCTGGAAAAGCACTACAAGGACATGCAGGACATCGAGTTCACGGTGCAGCAGAACAAGCTTTACATGCTGCAGACCCGCAACGGGAAGCGCACCGCCGCCGCCTCGCTCAAGATCGCGGTGGACATGTGTGCCGAGGGGCTGATCGACGAGACCGAGGCCATCAAGCGCGTCGCCCCCGGCTCGCTCGACCAGCTTCTCCACCCGACGCTGGACCCCAAGGCCGCGCGCAAGCTGCTGAGCAAGGGCCTGCCCGCCTCGCCGGGTGCGGCCTCCGGCGTGGTGGTCTTCAGCTCGGATGAGGCGGAGATGCGCTCGCAGAAGGGTGAGAGCGTCATCCTCGTCCGCATCGAGACGAGCCCCGAGGATATCCATGGGATGCATGCGGCCCGCGGCATCCT
>NZ_JAIEQY010000293.1 GCF_019747315.1 Roseococcus sp.
CTGATCCGGCGTTCCAGCACCAGCCCCGCGCGCTGATGCGCGGCCAGAACCATGCGCACCTGCTTGCCGAGCAGTCCGGCCAGGATCGCCGTGCCGCCCGGCCTGAGATGCGCCGCCAGGTCACAGGCCATGGCGCAGAGCGGGCGGGCCAGGATATTGGCGAAGATCAGGTCATAGGGCGCGCCGCGGGTGATGGCGCGGTGGCTGTAGCCGGTGGCGAGGATGGCACGCAGGCGGGGCTTCAGCCCGTTCATCTTCGCATTTTCCTCGGCGACGCGAACGGACCAGGGGTCAATGTCGGTCGCCAGCGCCTTCACATGCCAGAGCTTGGCGGCCCCCATGGCCAGGATGCCGCTGCCGGAGCCCACATCCAGCACCCGGTTGGGGCGCCGCCGCACGCCTTCCAGCGCCATCAGGCAGCCCTGGGTGGAGGCGTGCTCGCCCGAGCCGAAAGCGAGGCCGGCATCCAGGGTGAGGGCGACGCGGCCATAGGTGGGGCGGGGGGCGACATGGGTCGGGCGGATCAGGAAGCGGCGGCCGATCTCCTGTTCGGGGAAGGCTTCGACGGTGCGGGCCAGCCAGCCGTCGGATTCCGTGGCGTGCCGGGTCATCGGCGCTTCGTGGCCGGTGAGGCCGGCGGCAAGCGCCAGGGCGGCCTGCAAAGCATCCTGGTCGGCCTGGGTGTCGCGCACCGCTTCGATGCGCCAATTGTCGGTGGCTTCGTCGTGGAAGAGCGAAACGGTGGCGCTGACGGCGAGCAGGGCGGCCTCATAGGCCGGCACCGCATCCTCGGGCAGCTGGTCCAGCACAAGGGTTTCGAGCTGCGCAGGATGTTTCTTCATCGGACCTGTGTTTTCGAAGGTGCAGGAAACTTGTGAAAACCACGCAGGTTTTCACCCTGCAGGGGTTCTCGGGGGGCAAAGCCCCTCGATCTAAGCCGGTTCCACAAACCGGTCCAACACCCGCTTCACCCCTGCCTTCTCGAACTCGATCTCCAGCTTGTCATCCTCCACATCCAGCACGCGCCCATAGCCGAATTTCGTATGGAAGACGCGCGCCCCGCGGGCGAAGGCCTTTTCGCGTTCCGGCCGCTGATCCACCTCCCAGGCGCCGGCCTCGATCACGCGCGGGCGGCGTTGCGAGGAAAGCGGCAGGCCGGCCAAGAAGACGGAGGCGGGCATGCGCGGCGCCTGGGTCACGCCGCCCTCGCGCAGGATTTCGCTCTCGGGGAGCTCATCGAGGAAGCGCGAGGGAATGGAGTTCACCCAATTGCCATAGATGCGGCGATTGGCGGCGTGGCTGATGGTGCAATGTTTTCTCGCGCGGGTGATCCCCACGTAAGCAAGGCGCCGTTCTTCCTCCAGCGACTTGGCGCCGCCCTCATCCAGGCTGCGCTGCGAGGGGAAGAGGCCTTCCTCCCAGCCTGGCAGGAAGACCATGTCGAATTCCAGCCCTTTGGCGGCGTGGAGCGTCATGATGCCCACCTTCTGGCCCTCGGAATTGTCGTCATTCTCCATGACGAGGGCGATATGCTCCAGGAAGGCGCCGAGGGTGGGGAAATCCTGCATGGCGCGCAGGAGTTCCTTGAGATTGTCCAGCCGCCCCGCGGCCTCGATGCTGCGGTCCTGCTTCCACATCTCGACATAGCCGCTCTCTTCCAGCACCTGGGCGGCGACCACGACATGGCCCTCTTTCTCCAGGGCGGCGTTCCAGCGCGTCAGGCCTTCCAGCAAGTCGCGCAGCGCGGCGCGCGGGCGGGGGCGGATGGCGTCGGTCTCGCAGAGGCGCTGGGCGGCGAAGCGCAGCGGCATTTGCTGCTCGCGCGCCAGCTTGTGCATCGCGGCCATCGCGGTGTCGCCCAGGCCGCGCTTGGGGGTGTTCACGATGCGCTCGAAGGCCAGGTCATCGGCGGGCTGGGAGAGGGCGCGGAAATAGGCGATGGCGTCGCGGATTTCCGCGCGCTCGTAGAATTTGGCGCCGCCGAAGACGCGGTAGGGGATGGCCAGCGTGATCAGCCGCTCCTCGAAGGCGCGGGTCTGGAAGCCGGCGCGGACGAGGATGGCGATTTCGCTCAGGTTCTGGCCGTCCTTGCGGGCTTCCTCGATGCGCGCGCCCACCATGCGCGCCTCCTCCTCGCTGTCCCAGAGGGAGACGACGCGCACGCGCTCGCCCGAGGCATCGGCGCGGCCGGAGCGCAAAGTCTTGCCCAGGCGCCCTTCATTGCGCGCTATCAGCCCGGAGGCGGCGGCGAGGATGGGGCGGGTGGAGCGGTAATTGCTCTCCAGCCGCACGATCTGCGCGCCGGGAAAGTCGCGCTCGAAGCGCAGGATGTTTTCGATCTCGGCGCCGCGCCAGGAATAGATGGACTGGTCGTCATCGCCGACGCAGCAGATGTTCTTGTGTCCCTGGGCCAGCAGCCGCAGCCAAAGATACTGCACCAGGTTGGTGTCCTGATACTCATCCACGAGGATGTAGCGGAAGAGGCGATGGTAGCCCGCCAGCACCTCATTGTTGGTGCGCAGGATTTCCGTGATGTGCAGCAGCAGGTCGCCGAAATCGCAGGCGTTCAGCGTGATGAGGCGGGCCTGGTAGGCGGCGTAGAGCTTTTCCGCGCGGTTGTTCGCGTAATCCGAGGTCTCGGCGACGGGAATGCGATCGGGCGTCAGGCCACGATCCTTCCAGCGCTGGATCACCGCCATCAACCCATTGGGCGGCCAGCGCTTGAGGTCCACGCCTTCCGCTTCCATGACCTGCTTCAAGAGGCGCGCCTGGTCATCCGTGTCGAGGATGGTGAAGCTGGAGGTCAGGCCCACCAACTCCGCATGGCGGCGCAGCATGCGGGCGGCCAGCGCATGGAAGGTGCCGAGCCAGAGCCCCTCCACCGGGCGGTTCAGGATGGCGCCGACCCGCTCCCGCATCTCGCGCGCGGCCTTGTTGGTGAAGGTGACGGAGAGCACCTGGTGGGGCTGGGCGCGGCCGGTCATCAGCAGATGCGCGAATCGGGTGGTGAGCACGCGCGTCTTGCCGGTGCCGGCGCCGGCGAGGACGAGCAGCGGCCCGTCCAGCGTTTCCACGGCCGAGCGTTGCTCCGGGTTCAGCCGGGCGAGATAGTCTTGGGGAGGGGGGGC
>NZ_JAIEQY010000404.1 GCF_019747315.1 Roseococcus sp.
ATGCTCTGGGAGGATATCGTCTTCAGCCATCGGAGCTACCGGCATGCGGGGCGGGTCTCCTCGGTCGCCGCCGTCACCTATCTTTGGCGAAAGCGGCCGCCTGGGGTGGGGTCCATCACGCAAAAGCCCCTGGACCCGGCCGCCATCCGCGACCGCTTCCGTCAGGTGGAGATGAGTGTCGCGATTTCCGAAACCCCGGAATGGCGGGCGAATTTCGGCCAATCCTTCAGCGTCGCATCCCAGCTGCGCCGCCGCCTTTCGCCTGTGCTCCGTGCCATGCGCGCCCCCGGCACCGATCGCCAGGCCGAGGCCGCGCTCGCCCTGATCCGCGATCTCTGCGCGCCCCATGCGGCCCTGCTGGCGCGCGAGCCGGAGGCCGGGCGGCACATCTTCGATCTGGTGGCCGCGCAGGACCTGGCGGGCATCCGCGCGCTGCCGGAGTAGCCAGGCCAGGGGGAGGCCTTCGCATGGAATACATCTATCTGCGCCATGCCCATTGGCTCTCCATCGGGATGCAGATCCGCGCGCATCACCACGCCCTGGGTGCGCCCGCCATGCTGCTCTGCGCGCCGCCCATGGCCCGCACGCTGGAGCAGATCGGCCTGCGGCCCGGCGCCGATTTCCTGACTTTGGAGGGCTTCGCCACGGAAATGCGGGCGGCCCCGCCGGCCGCCCTTCGCCTCACGCTGCACCACCACAAGGCGAGCCTGGAGGATTGGGCGCGCCTGGCCCCGCTGCTGCCGGCGGGCGCGGGGATCACCCTCTCCTTCTTCGTGGATGGCTACAGCAACCTGACCATGCATCACCGGGAGGTCAGCGCCTTCCTGGCCGAGAACCCCGGTATCGCGCGCGGCGCGATGCTGTATTTCGACCTGATCCCGCAGGATTCCGCCTGGTATGGCGTGGGCTTCCAGCTGGTGAAGATCGCCTCCGCGAATATCCGCGCGATGGCGGAGCTGCCCTATTTCCTCGCCGCCTCCGAGGCCGCGACGGCGCGCTGCCTGGCCGATGCGCAGGGGCGGCCGATCCTGCTCGTGATGCTGCGCCCTTGGGGCAGCGCCTCCTTCCATGGCGGGCAGCTCCGGCTGGAGGAGCCGGCGGAGCGCCTGGTGGAGCTGGTGCTGGCGCTGAGCGAGGCCATCGCCGTGGATCTGGGCGAGGAACCGCATCTGGTGCTTCGCCCCGACGGGCGCGACGCCGCGCTGATGGCCGCCTTCACCGAGCGCTTTCCGACCCCCGCGACGGATATGACAGGACTCTGGCCGGCCCAGCTTTCGATGGACCCCTTCCTCTACAACTTCCCGGCGATGTCCGGCGGCGCGGCCTTGCTGGTGGCGGCGCTGGATTCGACGGCCAGCCTGCCCTTCCTGCGGCTCGGGCTTGGCCAGCGGCATTACTTCGGCGCGCCGCTTGGCCTCACCGAGGCGCTGTTCAGCGAAACGCCCACCGCCATGCCCCGCCTGCGCGACAAGCTGACGACGCTGGAGCGGCACGCGCGGGCCATCGCCGAGGAACGGCCGATCGAGATCACGCCCATGGATCCGCTGATGTTTTGCGCCAAGCCGGCGTGAAGAAAGCCCCAGACCCCCGTTCTCAAGGAATGGGGTCCGGGGCCCTTTCTCTTAAAGCCCTTTTGCCGCCTCGATCACCTGCGCCGCATGCGCCTCCGGCTTCACCTTGCGCCAGATGGCCGCGATCTTGCCGTCGGCATCGACCAGGAAGCTCGTGCGCTCCATGCCCATGTACTTCTTGCCGTACATGCTCTTCTCGACCCAGGTGCCATAGGCCGTCGCCACCGCCTGGTCGGCATCGCTGGCGAGCGGGAAGGTCAGCTTGTACTTGGCGGCGAATTTCTCGATGGGCGGCATGGCGTCGGGACTGATGCCGATCACCTCCAGCCCGATCTTGCCGAGCGCCGGCAGCGCCTCCTGGATGCCGCAGGCCTGCTTGGTGCAGCCGGGCGTATCCGCCTTGGGGTAGAAATAGAGCAGGTAGGGCTTGCCCTTCAGCGCGGCCGAACTGACGCTGCGCCCGCCCGAGGCCGGCATGGTGAAGTCCGGCGCCATGGCGCCGATGGCGAGTTCGGTCATGAAAACATCTCCAGGAAAAAATGGCCTCCGGCGGCTGGGGCCGAGAGGCCCCAGACCCCAGAACTTGGGTTTCACCAAGCTTGGATGGTCAGAAATACCCCAAATTAAAGGGGTCTGGGGCATCGGCCCCAGCCGCCGGAGGCGCTTTTTCTACTTTTCGAGCACCCGCCGCAGCTTCCGGACCGCACTCTCCGGCGTGGAAAACACCCGCTTCCCCGTGGCCTCGGCCACCATGGGCGCCACATGCGCCAGACTGAACTGGCCCAGCGCGATCACATCGCAATCCGCGAGCGCCATGGCGGCGGCCACGGCCAGGCGGTCATGCCCCGCCACGTCGCCGGCATCGAGCGCGGCCAGCGCGCCCTCTGCCAGTTGCGGCACCACGGTGATGCCGGGCGGGAATTCCGGCGGCATGGAGGTGAGCGTGCCGGCGAAGGTCGCCAGCAGGCCGATACGCTTCGCGCCGGAGGCGATGATTTCCTCGATCATCGCCTCATTGGGCTTGAGGACGGGCATGCCGGGATGGTCCGCCGCCACCGCCTCGATGCAGGGGCCGAAGGCCGAGCAGGTGAAGAGAATGGCGGCCGAACCGGTGCCCGCCGCGTAATCGCCGAGCGTGCGGAAGCGCGCGGTCATCTCCGGCGTCAGTTGGCCTTCGCGCGCGAGGTCGGCCGAGAGGCTGTCATCCAGCAGGTTCATCAGCGTCTGGCCGGGCCATAGGCTGGCGAAGGCGGCCTCGATGGGCGGCGGGGAATGGCGCAGCGCGTGGATCAGGGTGATGCGGGCCATGGCTCAGGCCGTCTTGCAGCGGCGCAGCGGGCCGGGGAATTCGCCGCAGCCGGGCAGCACCACCTCATCGGGGCCGCGGCGCTGGACGCGCAGCAGGTTCGGATTGGCATCGCAGCCGAAGCCGATTTCCAGCGGCGCGCGGCCGGGGACGGGCACCAGGCGGAATTCCAGCCCATCGGGCGTCAGCCCCACCGTCTCGATCGCGCGCTGGCGGAAGGCGAAGTCCAGGCTGGAGACGCGCATGATCACGTCGCGCAT
>NZ_JAIEQY010000321.1 GCF_019747315.1 Roseococcus sp.
TCCACCAGCTCCACCGCGTCGGCGCCCTTCAGCACGGCATCGGGCACGGTTTCGGCCACGCGCACGCCGGTGACGCGCGCCACCGCCTCGGCGCTGCTTTCCAGGTGCTGGACATTCATCGTCGTCCAGACCTCGATGCCCGCGTCCCGCAGCTCCTCGACATCCTGCCAGCGCTTGGCGTGGCGGCTGCCGGGCGCATTGGTATGGGCCAGCTCATCAAGCAACAGGGTGCCGGGGCGTTGTGCCAGCGCCGCGTCCAGGTCGAATTCGTGCAGAACCTGACCGCGATAGGCGATGGCGCGCAGCTTCAGGCGCGGCAGCGTCCCGATGGCGGCTTCTGTCTCGGCGCGGCCATGCGTCTCGACCAGGCCGATCAGCACGTCACGCCCGGATTCGTGGAGGCGGCGGCCCTCCGCCAGCATTTCCACGGTCTTGCCGACGCCGGGCGCGGCGCCGAGGAACACCTTCAGCCGGCCACGGCCTTCCCGTGCCGCCAGCTCGGCCAGCGCATCGGGATCGGGACGGTCGGGGTCGGCAGTGTTCATGCGCCCGTAGGATACGCGAGCGGGCGCATCACGTCAGCGACGCCGGAAACGCCGCACCCAGGCGAAGCCGCCGCACAGGATCACCAGCGTGCCGGCCAGGCCAAGGGAGGACGCGGTGGGCGCGGAGAGTTCGGCCAGGCCGCCGATCGTCAGCGCCACGCCGCACCAGAACAACAACAGGATCACCACCAGCGCCCAGACCTCCCGCGCTAAGCGCGGCGCGACCCTGTTCCACTGTGTCATCGCGCCGGAAGGCCGCTTGGTAACCGGGGGCGGCTCCGACGACTGGCCATCCAGCGTTGCAGCGGCGTGGGCGACAGGGGCTGCTTCGGCAGCCCGCAGCGGGCCAGTTCTGGCCCGCATGCACTGACGCGGCGCAGGTCGCGCAGCACACGGGCGAGGCCCCAAAGCCAGAGCGCCGCAAGCAGCGGCGAAAGGGCGAGGAGCAGGTCACTGAAACTGAGCGGGTCTTCCATCTGTCCTGGCAGGGTGTTCGCCTGCCTCCTTCCAACACCGGGGAAGATGCGCAATTGCCGCGCAAAGCCGCCATCATGAAGTCAGCCCTCCTCTGTAAAGGCCGCGTCAAGGCGGGTCAGAACTTGAAAGACAAGGAGGCTAGTGCGCGTGCACCGCAGATGTCCTGGCCACGCTCGTTAATCGGCGCGCAGTCCTGGCGGCTGATCGAGGTCTGATAGTACCCTACGCTAGCGGTCACTGTCCCGATGCCGCTCACCGCGAAATCGCGAGAGAGCGTCAGCGCCCACCACGTGTAATCCGGCGTTCCGAAACGCGGATTGCGCTCGATCCACTGGTGGCCCAATCGGGCGCCGGCGGTCAGGTCGAGCAGCCCGGTGCGCCAGTCCGCACCACCTTCCAGGTAGATCCCGGTGCCGGAGGAGCCAAAGAAGTTGGGCGAGCCGGCTACCGTTCCCGTGAGCGTGACCGGGCCGATTTCCCGGGTCACCTTCAAGGCGCCTTCGGCATAGTTCAATCCGAATTGCCCGGGCTGCGAGGCGTAGCCGGGATAGGTGTACCAGATGCCGAATACGTCGAAATTGAACCCTGCCGCGGCGAAACGATACCCGCCGAAGACATCAATTTCCTGCCGCGCATTGGTTCCAGCAAAGCTGACATTTGAGAGGAACGCGCCGATGTAGACGCCGCTCTCGTGGGAAAGCTCGAGGTTGGAGATCTGAAAGGCCGGGCGGGAGCGGGTTTGGCTGATCCCTCGGAACAGGTAATCCGTCGCGACTGTGCCGGTGCCGGTGAGGGAAAGGCCGGTTTCACCGAGGCGAACCTGCGCCTGGGCCGGGATGGCCGCCAGCATGGCCGCGGAGAGAATGAGAGAACGCAACATGGGAGGTTCCTTCAACGCAGTGCGTCAAGCGCGAGGTTGAGCCGCAGCACGTTCACGCGCGGCTCACCCAGCAAGCCGAGCTCCCGACCTTCGACATGCTGCTCCACCAGCGCTGCGACGCGCGGCGTGGGCAGGCTGCGGGCCTGGGCCACGCGCGCGACCTGCGCCGAGGCGTTCTGAGGGCTGATATGCGGGTCGAGCCCCGAGCCGCTGGCAGTTGCCGCGTCAGCGGGCACGTCACGCCCACCAGCCACACGCCCGGTGATGGCTTCCAGCAGCGCCGCACTGGTCGGCCCCAGTTGCGAGGCGGCCGAGGAAGCGGCGTCATAGGGTGCGGCGGAGGTTGCCGAGGGCCGGCCCTGAAACCACTGATCCCCCTGGAAATCCTGTCCGATCAGGGCCGAGCCGATCACTCGATCTCCCTGGCGGATCAGGCTGCCGCCGGCGCGCTCGGGCATTGTGAGGCTGGCCAGAGCGGTGACGCCGAGCGGCACGGCAACGCCCAGCAGCAAGGTGAAGCCGAGCAGCAGGGAAATCAGGGGGCGCAACATGGTTCAGGCCACTCCAATGAGGGTCAACAACACGTCGATGATCTTGATGCCGATGAAGGGCGCGATGAGGCCGCCGAGCCCATAGATGAGCAGGTTACGCCGCAGCAGCGCGGCCGCACCAAGTGCCGCATAGCTCACGCCGCGCAGCGCCAGCGGCACGAGGGCCACGATGATCAGCGCGTTGAAGATGACGGCCGAGAGAATGGCGCTTTGCGGGCTGGTCAGGCCCATCACGTTCAGCGCCGCGAGGCCCGGATAGGTTGTCACGAAGATCGCCGGCAGGATCGCGAAATACTTCGCCACGTCATTGGCGATGGAGAAGGTGGTGAGCGCACCGCGGGTGATCAGCAGCTGCTTGCCGATCTCCACAACCTCGATCAGCTTCGTTGGGTCGCTGTCGAGATCCACCATGTTGCCGGCCTCGCGTGCCGCCTGCGTGCCGGTCTGCATGGCAAGCCCGACATCGGCCTGGGCCAGGGCCGGCGCGTCATTGGTGCCGTCACCGGCCATGGCGACGAGGCGCCCTTCGGCCTGCTGTGCGCGGATGTAGTCGAGCTTCTGCTGCGGCCTGGCCTCGGCGAGGAAGTCATCCACGCCCGCTTCCACGGCGATCGCCGCTGCCGTGAGGCGGTTGTCGCCCGTCACCATGACGGTGCGGATGCCCATGCGGCGCAGTTCGACGAAGCGCTCGCGCATGCCGGGCTTGATGATGTCCTTCAGCTCGATCGCGCCGAGGATGCGGCCATCCTTCGCCACCGCGAGCGGCGTAGCGCCGGTGCG
>NZ_JAIEQY010000281.1 GCF_019747315.1 Roseococcus sp.
CCCCACATATTCCCGCACCGCCCATTCCGCCTGCCCCAGCCGGAACGAGAAGGGCGGGTCAAACCACCCCTTCCCCCCCGGCGCCGTCGAGTAATTCACCGGCCAGGCCACAATCTCCCACCCCGCCCGGCGAAAACACCCCACCGAGCGCGGCATATGGCTGGCCGAGGTCACCAGCAGCCAGCGCTCGCCGGGCTTGGGCTGCAGCAGCGCGTGGGTGAGCGTCGCATTCTCCCAGGTGTTCCGCGCCTGGTCCTCGAAGATCACGCGCGGGCCTTCCAGCCCCATCCCGGCCCAGAGCTCGCGCGCCACATCGGCCTCGGTCTTCTGGCCGGTGATCACGGTGCCCTGGCCGCCGGTGAAGACGATCCGCGCCTCCGGGTGCTGCCGGGCCAGGAGCACGGCCTCGGTCATGCGCTCGGCCGCGCCGTTCAGGGCGGGGATGCCGCGGCGCTCGGTCAGCAACTGCTCGACGGCGCCGCCCAGGATGATCACGCCATCCACGCGCCCCGCCTCAGCGGGCCGCGGGAAGCGGTCTTCCAGCGGCAGGGTGATCCAGGCCGGCAGCGGCGTCAGCAGCACGGCGACGAACCAGCCCAGGCCCAGCAGCAGCGGCCAGCGCCCCCAGCGGGCGCGGAAGCTCAGCGCCACCCCGCCCAGGCAGGCCAGGAACAACGCGAAGGTGTTGGGCCGCGCGAACAGCCAGAAGACCTTGGAGACGACGAACAGGCTGTCCTCGATCATTCCGCCTCGACCCTGCGCCAGAGTTCCACCGAGCCCCGTTCCTCGACAAAGTTGGCGGCGAGCTCATACCCCTCCTCCAGCGCCTCCGTCAGCATGGACATGGCCGAGGGCCGCATGGCGAACCACTCCGTCCGGTCCAGCACGATGAAGCGCGGCTTGGAGGCGAGGATGCGCGCCACCTCCGCATCCGTGTCCACGCCGGCCAGGTTGGCGAAGCTGCCGGTCAGGTGCACCGGGAAGGGAAACCGCGTGGGCAGCCGCGCCTGGGTGAGGAAATACACCACCGGCTGGTAATTGGGCACGAAGATGGTGTCGCCCGGTTGCAGCTCGTCATTCATCAGCGCGGCCATGCGGCGGGGCGTATCCGGCGTGCCCATGGCGAAGCCGCGGGAAAGGCGGGGCGTCACATCGGCCGCCATCAGGTCCACCGCCGAGAAGGCGACGATGGCCGCCAAGGCCAGCCGCACCCGCGCGCTCCCCACATACTGCACGAAGGCATAGGCGCCGATGCCGCCCAGCAGCGCGAGTGGCGGGATCACGATCAGGAAGTAATGCGGGAAGAAGAAGCCCGGCCCCGCCACCGCCAGCGCCGCGGTGGCCAGCCAGAGCAACCCGAACCAGGTCAGCCGCCGCAATACGGGGTCGAGCCGCCCCAGCAGCACTGCCGGCACCAGCAGCATCAGCAGCCAGCGCAGCGCAAGCGCCGCCAGCGTAATGCGCCAGAACATCTGCTGCAGGGGAATGCGGCCCGAGGCATATTGAAGAGGCGCCAGGATGGTGCTCTCGAACCAGATGTCGAATTCGCCGCGCAGGGCATAGATCCCCGCCACCAGCAAGGTCGGCATCAGGCAGAGCGCCGCATAGGCGGCCGCGGTGGCGAAGAGCATCCTCCAGCGCCGCGCCTGCAGCAGCGGCCAGGCGAAAATGGCGTAGGCCAGGCAGCCCTCCGGCGTGACCACCTGCTTGATCAGCAGCGCACAGCCGATCAGCACGCCCATCCCGATCAGCCGCGGCCAGAGCGGCCCCCGCGCCAGCGCCAGGGCGAGGCTCGAGACGACCAGGGGGGCGAACAGGATCTCCGTGTTGGACGAAAGCCCGCCCAGTTGCAGGCTGTGCGCCGCATAAAGCACCGCCGCCGCATAGCCGATGGCGCGCGGCGCACCGGCAACCCGAGCGAGCGCGATGAGGGCATAGCCGGTCGAGATGACGCAGAAGGCGCCCAGGAAACGCACCGTCTCCAGGCTCTCGCCGAAGATCAGGAAGGCCAGCGCGATGGCGGCCGGCGCGCCCAGCGGGTGCATGTCCCAGACACCGGAAAAGGGCCAGTTCCCCCGCAGCCATTCCCGCGCCTGCAACACGTACAGGCTCTCATCCCAGTCGATCACCGAAGGCAGGAAGGAGGCCCAGCGGATGGCCAGCACCAGCACCGGCAACATCGCAAGTGCCAGGTTCCAGCGATGGCGCATCAGCCAGGCGGCGGGGTCAGCGGACATGTGCTTTCCTTGGCCCAGCACTGCGCCGGCCGCAACCCGCCCTCACCGCTTCAGGCCCAGCTGCGCTTCGCGCCACCAGATATAGAGGCCGGAGCCGACGAGGATCAGGATGCCCAGGCCATCCCAGCCATCCGGCGCCTCGGCCCAGATCAGCGCGCCCAGCAGCGTGGTCCAGATGATGCCGGAGTATTCAAACGGCGCCACCAGCGTGGGCTCGCCCGAGCGATAGGCATCCGTCATCAGCAGCTGCGCCCCGGCCGAGATGATGCCGATGCCCAGCAGCAGCAGCCATTGCCAGGCGCTGGGCCAGACCCAGCCGGGCAGGCTGACCAGCACCGAGACCAGCGAGGAGCCGATGGCGAACCAGAGCACGATGGAGACGCCGCTCTCCCCCGCCTCGCCCATGCGGCGGATGGTGATCATGGACATGGCCCAGGCCAGCGCGGCCACCAGCACGATCAGGCTGGGCAGGAGGCCGGCGGCCTCGGCGCCGGTCGGCCGCACCATGAGAAGCACGCCGAGGAAGCCCACCACGACAGCGCTGCCACGCCGCCAGCCCACCCGCTCGCCCAGCAGCGGCACGGCGAGCAGCGTGAGGAACAGCGGCATGGTGAAGCCCAGCGCCGTGACGGTGGCCAGCGGCATCGTGGCATAGCCATAGAAGGCGCCCCCCATGCCCACCAGGCCAAACATGGTCCGCCAGACATGGCCCATCGGGTGCGCGGTGCGCAGCGCGGGCCATCCGCCCGCCTGCTTCAGCAGGGGCAGCAGCACCGGCAGCGCAAAGAGGCTGCGGAACAACACCACCTGCGCCAGTGGCACGCCCCCTTCCAGCGCCTTCACGCAGCAGGCCGCCAGCGCGAATAACAGGGCCGCCATGAGGATGAACAGGATGGCGCGACGGCGGCTGGCGCGGGTCGCGACCGAGGGTATGATTTGCAAACTGGGGCTCATGGACGGGCGTGAGCGGTGAGGTTACGGTCGCCGCGACATGAG
>NZ_JAIEQY010000296.1 GCF_019747315.1 Roseococcus sp.
GGCTGCGCATTGGCGGTGAGGGTGAGTTCCTCGGCCGGGCCCTCGAAGATGAGGCGCGAGAGCTTCTGGCCCAGCGCATCATCCACCTCCTGGAAGGTCTCGCGCGCGATGGGGAAGGCGCCGGCAAGGTCGCGGCCCATGCCGGGGGCCTGGCTGCCCTGGCCGGGGAAGACGAAAGCGAGTGACATGGTGGTTCCGTGATGGACGTGTGACACCAGCCCCTTCGCGCCAGGGCGCCCTCAAGTCAACTGTGCCCGAGCCCGCCCCTCACTCAGAAATCCAGCCCCTTCTGCGCCTTGATGCCGGCCTGGAAGGGATGCTTCACCTCCCGCATCTCGGAGACGAGGTCGGCATACTCCATGATCTCGGGCTTCGCGTTGCGGCCGGTGAGGATGACGCTGGTGCGCTGGTGCCGCCCCTGCAGCGCCGCCAGCACGGCGGGGACGTCCAGGTATTCGTATTGCAGGGCGATATTGATCTCATCGAGGACGACGAGGTCGTGCTCGCCGCTGGCCAGCATGTCGGCGGCCACGGCCAGGGCGGCCTCTGCCGTGCGCGTGTCGCGCGTGCGGTCCTGGGTGTCCCAGGTGAAGCCCTCGCCCATAGTCCGCCAGACCACCTTGCCCCCCATCTTGTCGGAGGCCAGCTTGTCGAAGAACTGCTTCTCGCCGGTGGGCCAGTCGCCCTTGATGAACTGCACCACGCCCACGCTATGCCCCCAGCCCAGCGCGCGGATGATGACGCCGAAGGCCGAGCTGGATTTGCCCTTGCCGTCGCCGGTATGGACCAGCACGAGGCCGCGGCCGGGGTCCTGCGCTTCGGTGATGCGGCGGCGCTGCTCGGCCTTCAGCGCCTGCATTTCGGCCTTGTGGATGTCGTCATCCGGCATGGGGCATTCTCCTTTGGTGGTCAGATTGTCACGAACTCGCCGAAGGCGAGGGCAGCGGGCCAATCCTCGGCGCGGTGGCCGGTGGCGAGGGCCGCCTTGATGACGCCGGCATGGGTGACCAGCAGCTGGTGCCCCGGGGTGGCGTGGTATTCGGCCAGGGCGGCCTGGGTCCGCGCCTGGAGCTGCGCCACGCTCTCCCCGCCATGCGGGCGGGCGTGCAGGAAGTCGGCGGCCCATTGGTCCAGCTCGGCGCGGGGGATGTCGTTCCAGGGCTGGCCTTCCCAGGCGCCGAAATCCATCTCGATCAGGCGGTGGTCCGTGACGACGCGCATGCCGCGCCGGGTGGCGATGGCTTCGGCCAGGATGCGGCAACGGCGCAGCGGGCTGGTGGCGATGCCATCCAGCGCCGGCAAGCGCTCCAGCACGGTCTCCAGCACCGCCGCATGGCCCTCGGCGAGGTCGAGATCGGTGATGCCGTAGCAGACCCCCTCCGCCACGGCCGGCCGCAAATGCCGCAGCAGGATCACAGCCACGCCAGCAGCCCGAGATAGAGTCCGAGCTCGCTGCCCTGCTGCACGGCGCCGAGGCAATCGCCGGTATAGCCCCCGAGCTTTCGCTCGAAGACCTGCCGCATCCCCCAATGGCCCAGCGCGAGCCCGGCCAGGCCCAGCAACGCGGCGGCGATGCCGAGGCCCGAGGCCAAAGCGAGCGCGAGGATCACGGCGGTGGCGGCGGCGATGCACAGGCTCTCGCGGCTCACGCCGTCGGCCACGGGCTTGGCGGTGCCGTGGTCCCGCACATAGGCGCTGGTCGCGATGACCAGCACGGCGGAAAAGCGGCTGAGCCCATGCCCGGCCACCAGCGCAAGGATCACGGCGGCGGGCGGCATGGCCGTGAGCGTGGCGGCCTTGAGCGCGAGGGCCAACATCAACGCGGCCGCGCCATAGGTGCCGATGCGGCTGTCCTTCATGATCTCCAGCGCGCGCTCGCGCGTCAGCCCGCCGCCCACGCCGTCGAACATGTCGGCCAGGCCGTCCTCATGGAAGGCGCCGGTCAGCAGCAGGCTGGCGGCGATGGAAAGCAGGATGGCGACGGAGGGCGGCCAGATCCAGGCCGCCAGCGCATAGGCGGCCGCCACCAGGCCACCGATCAGGGCGCCGACCAGCGGGTAGTAGCGCGTGGCCGCCGTCAGCCGCTCGGGTGTGAAGCCGGCGCTGGCCGGCACCGGCAGCCGCGTCAGGAACTGCACGGCCAGCAGCAGGATGGCCCATTGCTCCCTCATGCGGGCCCGCTCACGGCGGCGGTCTCGAAGCTCGCCATCTCGTTCAGCATCGCGGCGGCGGCGCGCAGCAGCGGCCAGGCGAGCAGGGCGCCCGAGCCCTCGCCCAGCCGCAGCCCGAGATCCAGCAGTGGCTCGGCCCGCAGCGCGGCCAGCAGCGCCGCATGCCCCTGCTCGGCCGAGCGATGGGCGAAGACCAGGTTGCCGCGGATGGCAGGCCGCAGGCTGACCGCGACCAGCGCCGCCGCGCCGGCGATGAAGCCATCCACCAGCACCAGGCGCCGCGCCTCGCCCGCGCCCAGCATGGCGCCGGCCATGGCGGCGATCTCGAATCCGCCAACTTCGCGCAGCGCCTCGATCGGGCCGAGGCGGGGCGCGGTGCGGACGGCCGCCGCTTCCAGGATGGCCTGCTTGCGGGCCAGGCCTTCGTTATCCACCCCGGTGCCACGCCCGGTGAAGCCCGCCACGGGCTGGCCGGTGATCTTTGCCGCCAGCAGCGCGGCCGAGGAGGTGTTGCCGATGCCCATCTCGCCCAGGCAGATCGCGTCGAAATCCCCCTCCAGGGCGAGGGCGCGCCCGGTGGCGAGCGCCGCCTGGGCCTGCGCCGCCGTCATGGCCGGGCCGTGCCGGGCATTGGCGGTGCCTGCCGCGATGCGGCGAGAGATGAGGCGCGCATCGGCGATGGGCGGGCCGGCCACGCCGCAATCCACCACGGCCACCGGCAGCCCCGCCTGCCGCGCGAAGACATTGGCCGCCGCGCCCCCGGCGAGGAAGTTCAGCACCATCTGGCGGGTGACCTTCGCCGGATAGGCCGAGACGCCCTCCGCCGCGATGCCGTGATCGCCGGCGAAGAGGATCAGCCGGGCCGCTTCCATGCGCGGCGAGAGGCTGTGCTGCACGCGGGCGATCTGCGCCGCCAGCGCCTCGATGCGGCCCAGCGCGCCCAGCGGCTTGGTCTTGCCGTCGATCTTCGCCCGCAGGGCGGCTTCGAAATCATGCGGAGGGATCATCGCCGCCCTTCAAGGCGGTCCCGCCCCGGTTGTCCAGCTTGACCGCTCCGCGGCGGGTCCAGCTTGGCCGCTCCGCGGCGGGTCCAGCTTGGCCGC
>NZ_JAIEQY010000216.1 GCF_019747315.1 Roseococcus sp.
GTGCCGCTGTTCGTGCTGGTGACCCTCATCTTCTTCTGATGGGCAGGGCGGGTTAAACTGGCCTCCTCAAAGAGGAAGGCCAAACCCAGATGCCCTATGTGATCGGCGCCGATCTGCCCCAGGAACCCGCCGGGGAGCGCTTCCGCGCCCTGCTGGACCGCCCCGAGATCCTGGGCATGCCCGGCGCCCATCTCGGCATCGCGGGGCTACTCGCCAAGAAGCATGGCTTCGAGGCGCTGTATCTGTCGGGGGCGGCCATGTCCGCCTCCATGGGCCTGCCCGACCTTGGCATGATCACCATCGAGGATGTGTGCTTCTTCATCCGCCAGGTGGCGCGCTCGACCGGGCTGCCGCTGCTGGTGGATGGCGACACGGGCTATGGCGAGGCGCTGAACGTCATGCATATGGTCCGCAGCTTCGAGGATGCCGGGGCAGGCGCCGTCCATCTGGAGGACCAGCTGCTCCCCAAGAAATGCGGCCATCTGAACGACAAGAAGCTCGCCGGCCCGGATGAGATGTGCGCCAAGATCGCCGCCGCCCATCGCGCGCGCCGCCACCTCTACATCATCGCCCGCACCGATGCGGTGGCGAGCGAGGGGATGGACGCTGCCGTCGCCCGCGCCAAGCGCTATCTGGACGCCGGGGCGGACGCGATCTTCCCCGAGGCGCTGACCACGGTGGAAATGTTCCGCGAATTCCGCGCCCGCATGCCCGGCGTGAAGCTGCTGGCGAACATGACCGAATTCGGCCGCACCCCCTTCCTGACAAAGGAGGAGTTCCAGGCGCTGGGCTACGACATGGTGATCTGGCCGGTGACGCATCTGCGCATCGCGGCCCGGGCCTGGGACCAGCTCTATGCCCAGATCGCCGCCGAGGGCGGCGCGCAGGGTGCGGTGGACCGCATGCAGACCCGGGCCGAGCTCTACGAGACCATCGGCTACCACAAGTATGAGGAGCTGGATGCGAGCCTGGTGCGGACCATCATTCCGACGGCGATGCCGCAGTAGCGCGCTCGGTGCCATCCTCGCAGGCATCGGACAGCTCTTCCTTGACCTCATCCAGGGTTTCGTCACTCTGGCTTTCCAGCGCCATGAGGCGGTTCTGGGCGCCCTCGGTCGCCCGGATCAACTCATCCAGCTTGAGCTGGATCGCCAGGGTGTCTCGATCCTGTGCGTTCTGGATGAAGAAGACCATCACGAAAGTGATGAGCGCGGTGGTCGTCCCGATGAGGTTGTGCCAATTTTCGGCAAAGCTGAGCAGAAATCCAACAACCAAGCCCACTAAAACGGCCACAATGGCCGCGGCGACAACCCAAGGATGGCTGATGTACTTGGCTGAGCGCTGAGCCAAGCTTGCGATAAGGGTGCGCGGTTCCATCTGCAAACAACGCGAACCGCACCCGCCTGTTACAGCGGGAGCAGCAGAAAGGCCAAAGCCGTGCCCGACCCGTTGCTGATCGGCTCAGAAATCTACCGCCGTTCCACCTATGGGCCCAAGCATCCGCTGGCCATACCACGCGTTTCCACCACGCTGGACCTGATCCGCGCGTTGGACTGGCTGCCGCCCAAGCAATATCGCGACAGCCCGATGGCGAGCCTGGCCGAGCTGACGCGCTTCCACGCCCCGGACTACATCGCCGCCCTGCAGCGCGCCGAGGACACCCAGGCGATCCCGCCCGAGGATCGCGAACGCTATCGCATCGGCGCCGACGGCAACCCGGTCTATCGGGAGGTGTTTCGCCGCCCCGCCACCAGCGCGGGGGGCGTGCTGCTCGCGGCCCGAATGGGCGGCGTGGTCCATGTGCCCGGGGGTGGCACGCATCACGGCCAGCGGGCGCGGGCCAGCGGCTTCTGCTACGTCAACGATGCCGTGCTCGGCCTGCTGGAATGGCTGGACCAGGGCCTGACGCGCATCCTCTACCTCGATATCGATGCGCATCACGGCGACGGGGTGGAGATGGCCTTCGCCGAGGACCCGCGCGTCACCACCCTCTCGATCCATGAGGCCGGGCGCTGGCCTTTTACCGGCGCGCACCACGCGGCGCGGTATGCGTTGAACCTGCCCGTGCCGCCCGGCTTCAACGACAGCGAAATGCGCGCCCTGCTGCACCAGTTGGTGCTGCCGCTGATCGCCCGGCTGCGGCCCCAGGCCATCATGCTGCAATGCGGGGCGGATGCGCTGGAGGAGGACCCGCTGGCGCGGCTCTCCCTTTCCAACAACGCGCATGCCGAGTTCATCGGCGCGGTGATGCATGCGGCACCGCGCTTCATCCTGCTGGGCGGCGGCGGCTACAACCCCTGGACGGTGGCGCGCTGCTGGGCGCGCGGCTGGGCCGTGCTGAACAACCTGCCCGTGCCCGCCCGCCTGCCAGCGGCCGCCGAGGCGGTGCTGCGGGCGCTGACCTTCCATCGCGCCGCCGGGCGCAACCCGCCGGAGCACTGGTTCACCACCCTGGCCGATGAGCCGCGCGAGGGGCCGATCTGCGACGACGTCCGTGCCCTTCTCGCCCAGGGGCTGGAAGCTGTGGCATGATCGCCGCCATGAAGCGCATCCTCCTCCTCCTCGCCCTCCTTGTGCCCAGTCTTGCCGGCGCCCAGCCCGGCGTGGACCGCCCGCAGCCGCGCCTGCCGGAGGAGCCGATGGTGATCGTCACCCGCGACGGCACGCGCCACGCCTTCCGCGCCGAGATGGCGGTGCAATCGGCCGACCAGATGATCGGCATGATGTTCCGCACCAGCATGGCCCCCGACGACGCCATGATCTTCGACTGGGGCGCCCCGCGCGAAAGCAGCATGTGGATGCGCAACACGCTCATCCCGCTCGACATGCTCTTCGTCGCGGCGGATGGCCGCATCCATCGCATCCATGAGCGCGCGGTGCCGCAGAGCCTGGCCACCATTGACAGCCGCGGCCCCGTGCGCGCGACCATCGAGGTCGCGGGCGGCACGGCGGAACGGCTGAACCTGCGCGTGGGTGACCGCGTGTTGCAGCGGATCTTCGGCAACGCCCCCTAGGCGGGGCTCCGCGGACCGGCACGGCGCTTGCTGAACAGTGCGCCGAATGCCCCAGCGTGCCACTCGGCCACTCCGAGCGGCGCGCAACCGGGCAGTGCTGGAATCCAGGAGCCCAAGCTTGATGCAACGCCGCCTTCTTCTCGCCACGCCCGCCTTGCTGGCCACGACAGCCGCCCGCGCCCAGGCACCATGGCCCAACCGCCAGTCCATCCGCTTCGTGGCAGGCTTCCCGGCCGGCGGCCTGGCCGATGCCATCGGCCGCCTCTATGCCGGGCCGCTGGGCGAGGCGCT
>NZ_JAIEQY010000226.1 GCF_019747315.1 Roseococcus sp.
AGCGCCACGCTGCGGCCGATGCCCTTGCTGCCGCCGCAGACAATGACGCGCTTGCCGGTGAAATCGAAGCTCATGCGGGTTTTCCTTGTAGCGCTGGCCTGGTGCGGCGCAGCTTTGTCAATCCGAAGGCGAGGGCGAATCCGACGGCCAGGATCGCGATCCCGACCAGCGGCCGGTAGACGAGCCAGGCGATGGCGATGATGGTGGGCGCCAGGATCAGCGTAAGCACGCCGGCGATCAAGCCCGTGCCCAGGCCCACCACCCAGCCCAGCGGCGGGATCACATCGGCCAGCACCTTCAGTGGGTTGAAGAGCAGCAGCCAGCCGATGAAGATCACCACCGTGCCGACCAGGCGCAGGATCCAGGTGAGCAGGGCATTCTCTGCCTCGGCGGCGCGGATCATCTCCGCCGCCGGGATGCGGCCCTGGTCCAGGCGGAAGAGCCGGTCTCCCGCACGGGTCGGATAGGGCGCGAAGCCATCGCCCGACTGGGCCGCGATGATGGAGAGCGCCTCCGGCCGGATGACGCGCCAGGTGATGCGCAGATCACCCACGCGCGGCGCCTCGGCATTCGCGCCCAGGAAGAGCACCCCATCCCCGGGCACGCCCGGGGGCGCGAAGGGCTCGCCGCCCGAGAGGCCGCTGACCTGCGCGTCAGTCAGGCGAAAACCGCCCAGCATGACATCCGGCGCGTTGAAGGCGCGCGAGGCATGGCGCGGCTGCGGGTTCTGGTGGCCCTCCGGCTGGCGGAAGCGGCTGCTGTCGATCAGCCCCTCCTGCCAGACACGGCGGTAGCTGTAGGTGGTGACCGTCTCTGTCCCGCCGCCCAGCTTCGTGCGCGTCTCGCTGCTCGTCTGCTCCTGCCATTGGTACATTTCCACCTGGCGCAGCAGCCGCAGCGCGCCGGAGGGTGCTGCGATGTTCAGCGCCGCATCACCGGGCGGCTTGCCGGCGCGCACAGCGCCCGAGACATGGATCAGCCGCCCTTCATTGGCCGGGTCCGGCTGCTCGGCCGGGACGCTGCGGACCAGCCCGGCGCCTTCCGCCAGGGAGCGCGCGGTCTGCACCGCCCTTCCCTCATTCCAGAACAGGCCCCAGCCGGCCAGCGGCAGCAGGATCAACCCGATGAGAATTCCGCCCAGCGCGCCGCCGAGGCGGGAAAACCAGGATTGCGTGGTGGTCTCGGTGAAGCTGCCGGCGCTGCCGCTCCAGCCTGAGGCACCCGGGTCATTGGCATTGTCGGACATGGCGTGGCTCCCTGCCGCGCCCATGGAAAGCCGGGCCGGGCGCGCTGTCCAGCCTTGACCTTGCGGGCGGGGCGGGCCATCGCCCCCGCATGGCCGCACCCCCGCTTCTTCTGCTCGACAGCATTCGCTTCACGCTTGGCAATTCGCCCATCCTCTCCGGGGCCGGCCTCTCCGTCTCGCCGGGCGAGCGCCTCGCGCTGGTGGGGCGCAATGGCAGCGGCAAATCCACCCTGCTGCGCATCGCCGCGGGCGAGCTGGAGGCCGAGGGCGGCACGCGCTTCCTCCAGCCCGGCGCCACCATGCGGTATTTGCCGCAGGAGCCCGATCTCTCGGCCCATGCCACGGTCGAAGATTACGTCATGTCCGGCCTCGGCCCCTCGGATGACCCCCACCGCGCCCGCGCGCTGATGGAGGGTCTCGGCCTGACCGGCCAGGAGGGCACCACGCGGCTCTCGGGCGGCGAGGCAAGGCGCGCGGCGCTGGCCCGGACGCTGGCGCCCGAGCCCGATATCCTGCTGCTGGATGAGCCCACCAACCATTTGGACCTGCCCGCCATCGAATGGCTGGAAGGCGCGCTTTCCGCCCTGCGCGGCGCGCTGGTGCTGATCAGCCATGACCGGCGCTTCCTCTCCCGCCTCTCGCGCGCCACGCTCTGGCTGGATCGCGGCGCCACGCGGCGGCTGGATCGCGGCTTCGGCGAATTCGAGGCCTGGCGCGAGGAACAGCTGGAGCTGGAAGAGCAGGCGGCCCACAAGCTCGGCCGGCAGATCGTGCGCGAAGAGCATTGGCTGCGCCACGGCGTCTCCGGCCGGCGGAAGCGCAACTTGCGCCGCGTGGGCGAATTGCAGGCGCTGCGCCAGGCGCGGCGCGAGCGCATCAAGCCCACCGGCACGGTGCAGATGCAGGCGGCCGAGGCCTCCTCCTCCGGCCAGCTCGTCATCACGGCCGAGGGCGTCGAGAAGTCCTGGGGCGAGCAGCGCATCCTGCGGAACTTCTCGACCCGCATCATCAAGGGGGACCGCATCGGCATCGTCGGCGCCAATGGGGCGGGCAAGACGACGCTGCTGAACATCCTCATCGGCAAGCTCGCGCCCGATGAGGGCAGCGTGAAGCTCGGCAGCAACATCGCCATGGCGGCGCTGGACCAGCTGCGTGCGACGCTCGACCCCAACCGGACGCTGGCCGATACCCTGACCGATGGCAGCGGCGACCAGGTCTGGGTCGGCGGCAAGCCGCGCCACGTCATCGGCTACATGCAGGATTTCCTGTTCATCCCCGAGCAGGCGCGCACCCCCGTGGGCAAGCTCTCGGGCGGCGAGCGCGGGCGGCTGCTGCTGGCCCGCGCCCTGGCCGCGCCCTCCAACCTGCTGGTGCTGGACGAGCCGACCAACGACCTCGACCTCGAAACGCTGGACCTGCTGGAGGACATGCTGGCCGAATATGCCGGCACGGTGCTGCTGGTCAGCCATGACCGTGATTTCCTGGACCGCGTCTGCACCGGCATCATCATGTCCGAGGGGGATGGGCGCTGGCAGGATTACGCCGGCGGCTACACCGACATGCTGACCCAGCGCGGTGAAGGTGTCGCGGCGCGCAGTGCGGCCCGGGCGGCCGCCGAGAAGGCCGCCGCCCCCCGCGCCGCCACGCCCACCGCGGCCCCGCGCAAGATGAGCTTCAAGGACCAGCACGCGCTGGCCACCCTGCCAGCCACGATGGAAAAGCTGCAGAAGGAAATCGGCGTGCTGCAGAACTGGCTGGCCGACCCCGGCCTCTACAGCCGTGACCCCAAGGGCTTCGCGCAGCGCACCGCGGCGCTGGCCGAGCGCGAAGGGGCGCTGGCGGCGGCGGAGGAAGAATGGCTGCGTTTGGAAATGTTGCGGGAAGAGTTGGAGGGATGAAAAACGGGCCTCCGGCGGCCGGGGCCGGGGCCCCGGACCCCGAGAATTTGGCGCTGCCCCAATTCCTGGGGTCTGGGGCCTTTCGGCCCCAGCCGCCGGAGGCCCTTTAGCCCAGCATTAACCTCCATCCCGTAAAACGCGACCATTCTCATATGGATGGAGCAATCCCATGCGCCGCATTCTCTCCCTCGCCGC
>NZ_JAIEQY010000285.1 GCF_019747315.1 Roseococcus sp.
CGGGTGCCGGCCCGCTCGCCGCCGATATCGTGACCTTCCTGCCCGTCATGCTCTCGCTGCGCGCATGGCGCCTCAGGGACATCATGCCCGGTGATGCTGCCGAGGCGGAACTGGTCGGTTTCCTCATGCGTGGATTGGGCATTCAAGATGGAGTTTGACGGGCAACGCCTGTTGGTGGTGGGCGGCAGCCGCGGCGTGGGCCGCGCCATCGCGCTCGCGGGCGCCGAGCGCGGCGCCGATGTCGCGATCCTCTACCGCAGCCGCAGCGAGGAGGCGGAAGCCGTGCTGGGGGCGATCCGCGCCAAGGGCCGCAAGGCGGTAGCGGTGCAGGCCGACCTGGCCGATGCGGAAGCCACCGCAGCCGCGATCGACGCCGCGGCCGAAGCGCTGGGCGGCCTCTCGCTCATGGCGCATGCGGCGGGCGCCATGGGGCAATGGGCGAGCGTGGCCGAGATGTCGCCGGCCGATTGGGGCCGCTACATCGCGGTGGACCTCAATGGCTGCTTCCACGCGCTGCACGCGGCCATCCCGCATCTGCGCCAGGCCAAGGCCAGCGCGATCCTCGCCATCTCCTCCATCGCGGCCCAGATGTGCCAGGCGCGCAACGCGCAGGGGGCGGCCGCCAAGGCCGGCGTCGAGGCATTGATTCGCGTCACCGCCAAGGAGGAGGCGCGCCATGGCATCCGCGCGAATGCGCTGGCCATCGGCCTGACGCAGACCGACATGGCGCAGACCGCCTTCGACGCCTGGGGCCCCGAGACCTCGGCGCGGATCATCAAGGGGATTCCGTTGCAGCGCATCGCCACCGCCGAGGAGGTGGCGGGCGTGGCGTGCTTCATGATGGGACCAGCCTGCGGCTACCTCACCGGCAAGGTGCTGCAGCTTGATGGAGGCCAGATCATCGCCGGCTGAGTTCACACAAGACGGCAGCCGGAACACCGGCGCCCATTCCAGGAGGAACACCCGCATGACCATGAACATCGCCCGCCGCCCGGCCTTGGCGGCACTTCTCGCCGCACCCGCCTCCATCAACCAGGGCCGCGCCCAGGGCGCGCCCATCAGGCTCGGCGTGCCCACGGCCATGACCGGCACCTGGGCCGCCTTGGGTGCGCAGGTCGTGCGCTCCTGCCGGCTCTGGGCCAAGACCATCAATGCCGAGGGCGGGCTGCTGGGCCGGCCCGTCGAATTCCTGTTTGAGGACACGCAGGGCGTGCCCGCCAATTGCCTGCGCAAGGCGCAGGAGATGGTGGAGCGGGACCGCGTGAACATCCTGCTCGGCCTGATGGCGAGCAGCGAGGCGCTGGCCGTGATGCCCAAGCTCGCCGAATGGAATGCGCTGTTCATCTCGTCCGTGAATGGCGCGGGCTCGATCACGGCGGAGGCCTGGGTGCCCAATGCCTTCCGCTCCAACACCTCGGGCCCCATGGGTGCCCGCGCGCTGGCGCTCTGGCTGCGCAATTCCCCGCAGACGGATTTCTTCTCGCTCTCGCTCGATTATTCCTGGGGCCGCTCGTCCGTCGAGACCTTCGAGGGGCTGTTGCGCGGCATCGGCAAGCGTTCCATCGGCAGTGTCTTCGCCCCCGTCGGCACGCGCGATTATTCGAGCTTCATCACCCGCATCCGCCAGGCCAATCCGCAGGCGCTCTACATCGCGCTGACGGGCGATGACGGCACCGCCTTCCTGCGCCAGGCCGCGCAGTTCCGCCTGTTCGAACGCATGCCGGTGGTGACCGAGACGGTGGACATGCTGTTCACCCGCCCCGCCGGCGATGCGGCGATCGGCCTGGTCGGCGGCAGCCGCTATACCTTCGCCTTTGACCACCCGCTGAACAACGCCTTCGTCCAGCGCTTCCGCGCCGAATACAACGAACTGCCCGATACCTATGATGGAGAGCAGTGGCAGGCGCTGGAGGTGCTGCGGGCCGCGGTGAACAAGGCGGGTTCCACCGCGACACCCGCCGTGGTGGCGGCGCTGCGCGATCTGGAGCTGACCTCCGTCAAGGGCCCGCTGAAGATCCGCGGCTGCGATGGCCAGGCCGAGCAGCAGGGTTTCGTGGTGCGGGTGGCGCGCCGCGACGGCTTCCCCGTGCCGGCGCCGGAGGTGATCGCGACCTTCACGGCGGCCGAGGTGACGCCCGCCTGCCGCGCCTCCAACTTCACCTGAACGGCCGATGGACCCCCTCGCGCTCTTCACCCTGCAGACGCTGAATGCGCTTTCGCTTTCGGCGCTGCTCTTCTTCATCTCGCTGGGGCTGACGCTGATCTTCGGCATCATGCGGGTGGTGAATTTCGCGCATGGGGCGCTGTTCATGCTGGGCGCCTATGTCGGCGTCGCGACCCAGACGGCGACGGGCAGCTTCGCCCTCTCGCTGGTTGCGGCGCCGCTCGCGGCCGGGCTGCTCGGCCTCGCCTTCGAGCGGAGCGCCATCTCGCGCCTTTACGCGCGGGAGCACTCGGCCTTCCTGCTGGTCACCTTCGGCCTGGCGCTCGCGTTGACCGAGGCGATCCGGCTGATCTGGGGGGCGGATGCGCGCCAGGCGGAGTTGCCGGAAGCCCTGGCCGGCATCGTCTGGGTGATGGATGAGCCGTTTCCGGTCTATCGCCTGGTGCTGATCGGTGCGGGGATGCTCTGCGCGGTGCTGTGCTGGGCGGGATTGCAGCGGACGCGCCTCGGGCTGCTGCTGCGCGCCGCCTCGCAGAACGCGACCATGACGGCGGCGCTCGGCAATGATGTGGGGCGGGTGCGGGCGCTGGTCTTCGCGCTCGCCTGTGGGCTGGCGGCCCTGGGCGGCGCGCTGGCCGCGCCCTTGCTCAGCGCCTCGCTGGGCCTGGGCTCCAACGTCATCATCGATGCCTTCGTGATCGTGATGATCGGCGGCATGGGCAGCTTCATCGGCACGGCGGCAGGCAGCCTGCTGGTGGGCTTCGTGCAGACCTTCGGCAATTACTACGTGCCCGAACTGGCGTTGGGCATGACCTATGCCCTGATGATCGCGGTGCTGGTGCTGCGGCCGGGCGGCCTGTTCGGGCGCAGCGAATGAAGCTGGCGGATCCGCGCCTGGTGCTGGCCGGCATCGCCGGCGCCGCCGCGCTGGGCTTCGTGCTGCCCGGCCATGCGACGACCTTGCTGACCGAGGCGCTGATCCTCGCCCTTTTCGCGCTGAGCCTCGACCTGCTGGTGGGCCATGCGCGGCTGACCTCCTTCGGGCATGCCGGGCCCTGGGCCTTCGGCGCCTATATGGCCGCCATGCTGCTGCTGGTGTGGCAGGTGCCGCTGCCGCTTGCCGTGCTGCTGGCGGGTCTGTTGACGGCGCTGATCGCCATTCCCGTCGGCTGGCTCTGCGTGCGCACCGG
>NZ_JAIEQY010000070.1 GCF_019747315.1 Roseococcus sp.
CTGGGCCTGGGTGGCGGCGGCCTCGGCGGCGGTCAGCCGGGCCTGGAGGGCGTTGCGCTCCGTGGTCGCGGCGGCCTGGGCCTGGGTGGTGGCGGCCTCGGCGGCGGTCAGGCGGGCCTGGAGGGCGTTGCGCTCCGTGGTCGCGGCGGCCTGGGCCTGGGTGGCGGCGGCTTCGGCGGCGGTCAGGCGGGCCTGGAGGGCGTTGCGCTCGGCCGTTGCGGCGGTGATGCGCTGCTCGCGCTGGCCGATCTCGGCGGTGGCGGCGGCCACGGCCTGTGCCGTTGCGGCTTGGGCCTGGGCGCTCGCAGCCTCGGCCGCGCGCTGGCGGGTTTCGAGCGCGGCAACCGCCGCCGTCCGCTGGTCGAGCTCCGCGCGCATCGCGGCGCCCTCGAAGCGGGCCAGGTCAAGATCGGTGCGCAGCGCCACGATCTCCGCCTCGCTGCGGGCCTCCAGCGCGGCCAGCGCCAGCACGGCGGCGGCCAGGCGCTCCTGCACCTCGCGGGCGCGGGCGGGTGCGGTGGCGGCCAGGCTGCCGGGGGCGGGGGCCTGGGCCTCGGCCAGCATCTGGCAGCTGCGCAGCAGGCGATCCCCCAGGAAGATGCCGCCCGTCATCTCGAAGCGCGTGTCGGAGGTGGCGGGACCGGCGAAGCGGATGCTCCAGCGCTCGCCGCCGCGGTTGCGGTCCAGCACGGCAGTCATCCGGCCGGCTTCGACGCGGCCGGTGAAGCGGCTGATATCCTCGGCGCCCTGGGCGGTGCGGCCGGTGCGCGTGCGGGTCACCGCATTTTGCGTGATGGGGGCGGTGAAGCGATCCGTGAAGGCGGCCTGGGCGCCATTGGCCGCGCAGCTCATCGTGAATTGCCAGTTGCCGTCATATTCGACCGCCCGGGCCGGCGCGGCCAGCAGCAGCAGGGCGCCCGCCAGGGCCAAGGGCAGGGCATGGCGGGCGGACATCGCACGGGTGTGGCGCATCGGCTGGAGGCTCTCCGGTCGGTTGGGCGGGCCGCCTGGCCCGGTGGGCGCAGAAAAGCAGGGAATGCGGTGTCTCACAATCTGTTCATTTGGGGCCTGCCGCCGCCCGCGCTGAAATGCGAGAGGCGCGCGGCGATCACCTCGCCCACCGCCTCCACCGCCGCCCCACGCGGGAAGCTGCTGCGCCAGACAATACGCACCACGCGGCCCGCCGCGGTGGCGAGCGGCCGCAGGGCCAGCCCCGCATCCTCCGCGACGCCGGCCGCCAGCCCCGGGATCAGCGTGGTGCCGTAGCCGGCGGCGACCATGTTCAGCAGCGTGGGCAGGCTCGCTGCGCGCAGCGAGCCGCCGAGCCCGCCCGCCTGGCCGCAGGCGGCCAGCGCCTGGTCGCGCAGGCAATGCCCATCGGCCAGCACCAGGATGTCGCGCGCCAGCTCCGTCTCCGCCACGCTCTCCTGCGCGGCCAGCGGGTGGTCGGGCGGCAGGGCGGCCAGGAAGGGCTCGGCGAAGAGGGCGCGGCTGGACAGGTCCGGTTCCTGCACCTCGGTGGCCAGCAGCGCGGCATCCAGGCCATGGCCGCGCAGCCTTTCGAGCAGGGCGGAGGTCTGGTCCTCCCAGGGCTCGATCTCCAGCTGCGGCAAGGCGGTGCGCAAGGGCGCGAAGACCAGTGGCAGCAGGTAGGGCGCCAGCGTCGGGATGATGCCCAGGCGCAGCCGCCCAGCCATGGGGTCCCGCAGGTGATCCGCCATGGCGAGGATGGCATCCGCCTCGGCCACCGCGGCCCGGACATGGCCCAGCAGCGCCCCGAAGGCCTCGGTCGGCACCACGCCCTTGCTGGCGCGCTCGAAGAGGGTGAGGCCCAGCTCCTCTTCCAGCTTGCGCAGCTGCACGGAGAGGGTGGGCTGGCTGACGCCGCAGGCCTCGGCCGCCTGGCCGAAATGCCCATGCTCGGCCAGGGCGAGGAGGTAGCGGAGGGCACGGAGATTCATTAAAATTCCTGAGCATGATGATAGCTTGAAGCTATTTATTCGTTAGAAATTACGCGCTTTTCTTTATCATGGAAATGGCCTCACATGCCGCCCATGGCGATCCACTCCCCACGATGGCGACCGCGCCCGGCTCTCAGCCGGCCCGGGGTTTCATCATCTCGTCCCTGGCCAGGGATCGCCGTTCAGCCTACGCATGGTCCGGCCTGACGGACCCAGAATTCCGCAGCAGTCAAAGGAGAGAAACATGGACGGAAACACTGCCCCCGCCGCTGGCCCCGCCGCCGGGAAATGCCCGGTGATGCACGGCACGCCGAAGCACACGGTCTTCGCCGGCCGCTCCAATCGCGACTGGTGGCCGAACCAGCTCAACCTCAAGATCCTGCACCAGAACACGGCCGAGCTGAATCCGATGCCGAAGGGCTTCAGCTATGCCGAGGCCTTCAAAAAGCTCGACATCGAGGCGGTGCGCCGCGACCTCACCGCGCTGATGACCGACAGCCAGGATTGGTGGCCGGCCGATTACGGGCATTATGGGCCCTTCTTCATCCGCATGGCCTGGCACAGCGCCGGCACCTACCGCATCGGCGATGGCCGTGGCGGTGCGGGCGCGGGCACGCTGCGCTTCGCGCCGCTGAACTCCTGGCCGGACAATGGCAACCTGGACAAGGCGCGCCGCCTGCTCTGGCCGATCAAGCAGAAATACGGCCACGCCCTCTCCTGGGCGGACCTGATGGTGCTGACTGGCAACGTCGCCCTCGAATCCATGGGCTTCAAGACCTTCGGCTTCGCCGGCGGCCGCGAGGATGTCTGGGAGCCCGAGGAGGACGTGTACTGGGGCAACGAGGCCACCTGGCTGGGCGATGAGCGCTATGTCGGTGACCGCGTGCTGGAAGATCCGCTGGGCGCCGTGCAGATGGGCCTGATCTATGTGAACCCGCAGGGCCCGAACGGCACGCCGGACCCCATGGCCTCGGCCCGCGACATCCGCGAGACCTTCGCGCGCATGGCGATGAATGACGAGGAGACAGTCGCCCTTGCAGCGGGCGGCCACACCTTCGGCAAGTGCCATGGCGCCGGCCCGGAATCGCATGTCGGCCGCGAGCCGGAAGGCGCCTCGATCGAGGAGCAGGGCCTGGGCTGGGCGAACAGCTTCGGCTCCGGCAAGGGCAAGGACACCATCACCAGCGGCATCGAGGGTGCTTGGACCAACAACCCGGTCGTCTGGGACAATGGCTATTTCGACAACCTGCTCGGCTATGAGTGGGAATTGACGAAGAGCCCCGCCGGCGCCTGGCAATGGACGCCGAAGGATGCCGCGGCCGAGGGCACGGTGCCCGACGCGCATGACCCGAACCTGCGCCACAAGCCGATGATGACCACGGCCGACATGGCGCTGCGCACGGACCCCGCCTA
>NZ_JAIEQY010000274.1 GCF_019747315.1 Roseococcus sp.
CGGGGGTATTGAGGGTCGAAGACGCCGCCCTTGGCGAAGGCGGCCTCGATATAGCGCGCCAGCGCCTGCACGGCCGGGCGGCTCGCGGGGCCCGGGGCCGCGGCCAGCACCAGGCGAACGGCGGGCAGGCCGGCATCGAGCGGCAATGAGGTGATGCGCGTGCCATCAATTGCATAGGGGCTTTCGGGCTGGACGTTCTGGATGGTCCAGCCGAGGCCATTACCCACCAGCCCGCGCAGCAATTCCTGGCTGCGCGAGCGGAAGGCGATGCGCGGCGTGAGGCCGGCCGCGCGGAAGATGCTGGCGAAATAGTCGCGCGAATGCGGCAGGTCGAGCAGGAGGAAGGGCTCCTCCATGAGGTCGGCCAGGCGGACGCGGGCGCCGCGCGCCAGCCGATGCCGCGCGGGCAGGACCGCCACCGGCGCCAGCTGCGCGATGGGTGTCACGGCAAGGCCGGGCGGCATGTCAAAATCATAGGTGAGCGCGATCTCGGTGCGGCCGGCCTCGAGGCCCGCCAGCATCTCGCCATGGTCGCCCTCCTCCACCCGCACCGAGAGGCCCGGGATGTCGCGGCCGAGGCCGGCCAGCAGGGCGGGCAGGTAGCGGGGGGCGAGCGTCAGGAAGCAGCCCATCGAGACCTCGCCCACGGCCTCCGCGCCCAGCGAGGCGGCGGCGTGCAGGAAATCCTCGGCGTGGCGGAGCAGCAGGCGCGCTTCCGCCACAACACGGCTGCCGGCGGGCGTCAGCGTCACGCCGCGGGCGTGATGGCGCAGCAGGAGGGCCACGCCGAGTTCCGCCTCCAGCGCCGCCACCGCCTCGGAGATGGAGGGCTGCGAGACATGCATCCGCCGCGCGGCACCGGTGACGGAGCCGGCATCGGCGACGGCCACCAGGTAGCGCAGGGAGCGGAGCGAGAGGCTGGCGATCTGCATCGACTTTTCCTATGCTAAAGCTCGGAACAAGATATTTCCCCGATGCTTCCCTTTCCCGCAAGCTCCTTCGAGCAAAGGAGAGCCTCCCCATGATCCGTACCGGCAACCAGTATCGCGAAGGCCTGCGCGATGGCCGCGAAGTCTGGATCGATGGCGAGCGCGTGACGGACGTCACGACGCATCCCGCACTCAAGCCCATCGTGGATGTGAAGACGCGCATGTACGACATGCAGCATGAGGAGAAGCACCAGGCGGCGCTCACCTATGTCGAGAACAATGAGCGCCACAGCGTCTTCCAGCAGCCGCCCACCACGCAGGAGCATTGGCACCGCAAGTGGAACAGCATTGACCTGCTGCTGAAGGATATCGGCGGCGTGGCGACGCGCCTCGGCGATGAGACGGTGGGCGAGATGTGGTCGCTCCAGGATGGGCGGGACGTGCTGGCGCAGATCGACCCGCGCTTCGCCGACAATATCGACCGCCACATCCGCCGCGTGGTGGAGAAGGACATCTTCCACGTCTCCGCCAATACCGACCCGAAGGGCGACCGCTCGGTGCCCGTGGATCAGCGCGACCCGGACATGATGATCCGCGTGGTGCGCGAGACCGATGCCGGCATCATCATCCGCGGCGCCAAGTTCGAGACGGCTTCGCCCTATGCGGACCAGGCCTATCTGAAGCCCACCGTCGGCGCCTGGACCGATGAGAAGGAGAGCATCCACGCCGTCGGGTGCATCGTGAAGATGGGGGCGCCGGGCGTGAAGCATATCTGCCGCGCGCCCTTCGCCACCAAGGGCAATGCGGCCGACATCCCGCTCGCCTCGCGCTTCGATGAGGTGGAGGCGCTGATGGTGCTGGATGACGTGCTGATCCCCTGGGAGGATGTGTTCTTCTACCGCCACACCGCCGCTGCCCAGCAGGTGCGCGCCACGCTGCACCGCTACAGCGCCTTCCCCTATGTGCTGCGCGTTCTCTACACGGCCGACATGATGATCGGCGCCGCCATGTGGAATGCGAAGCAGACCGGCCTCGAGAAGCTGCAATCCGTGCAGGAGAAGCTGGCCGACCTCGTCTGCTACCGCGAGGGCATTCGCGCGCATCTCATCGCCTCGATCGCCACGGCCGAGCGCTCGCCGGCGGGGCTGCTCATGCCCAACCAGTCCATTCTCTATGCCGGGCGCGTGCTGGCCTGCTCGCAGCTGCCGGTGATGATGCATACGGCGCGGGAGCTGATCGGCGGGCAGATCTGCGTCACACCCGATGCGGCGCAGTTCAATGGCGGCGCGGGGAACTGGCTGCAGAAATTCTACACGCTGAACAAGGAATGGGGGGCGGAGGATCGCCGCAAGCTCCTCGCCTTCGCGCGGGACCTGCTGAACAGCGATTATGCAGGCCACCGCCTCGCTTTCGTGCAATTCGCGCAGGCACCGCACTTCAACCACCTGGCGGCCGTCTACAAGAGCTTCGACTTCTCGGGCCCACTGGATTTCGTGCGCAACAGCGCGAAGCTCTCCGACCGCGTGCTCGGCGGGAAGACGCACTGATGCCGACGCACACGCGCATCCGCCCCTTCAACACGAAGGAGGCGTACCCGGAGCAATCGCTCGACAATGACGTCTGCATGGCGGTCCGCGCCGGCAACACCGTCTATCTCCGCGGCCAGACCGCAATGGACCTGGACGGCAAGCTGGTCGGCGTGGGCGACCCCGCGGCCCAGGCCGAGAACGCCATGCGCTGCGCCGAGATCCTGTTGAAGGAAGCGGGCTCGGACCTCAGCCATGTCTGCAAGATCGTGATCTACATCACCGATCGCGCCTATCGCGAGCCGGTGTATCGCGTGATCGGGAAATGGCTGAAGGGCGTCTATCCCGTCAGCACCGGCATCATCGTGAACGGGCTGGCCAAGCCCGAATACATGATGGAGATCGACATCATCGCGGAGATCCCCGCCTCCCCGTGACGGGATGGCGTTGAGACCTGGTCATGCCCGGTACGGACGGCATGGCACTTGCTTAACCCTCACCGCAACGGACAAGGAGACGGACCATGGTTCAGATCACCCGCCGGCAAGGCGCCCTTCTGGGCGCCGGCATGCTCGCCGCACCCGCCATCGCCAATGCCCAGGCCAACCGCATTTCCGTCTCCGTCTGGGGCGGCTCCTGGCGGGACATGGTGCAGAACGTCATCGCGCGGAAATTCACCGCCGATACGGGTGCGACCGTCGAATTCCAGACCGGCGGCACGATTGATCGGCTGAACCGCGCCCGCCTCGCCCGCGGCAATCCCGAGAGCGACCTGAACTTCACCACCTCGCATATCGGCTGGCTCTATCAGAACGACAATCTGTTCGAGACGCTGGACCTGTCGCGCATCCCCAATGCGCGGAACCTGGTGGACCAGGCGCGCATCAGCCCGGGGCATATCGGCACCTGGGCCTATGTCTACACCATCGGCTACCGGCCGGA
>NZ_JAIEQY010000043.1 GCF_019747315.1 Roseococcus sp.
GGTGACGACGCCGATCACCTCGAAGGGCAGCACCCGGTGCAGCGCCACGAGCGAGACGGCGAGCACGGTCAGCATCAGCGCCTGCATCGCCTTCTCGCGCCCGCTCACCACCACGCCGGCGTGGGATTGCAGCCACCACATGACGGGGGCCAGCGCCATGAGCCAGCCGGCATTGGGCCAGGCGGTGAGCGCCACCGCATCCTGCGCCGGAACGCCGGCCAGCACGGCGCCCAGCGCCGTGCCGGGGCCGAGGCCGCCCCAGGGCACCATGACCAGGCCTTGCAGCGAAAGGGCGATGGCCACCGCGCCGCCGATCCCCATGGCCCGCAGCGCGGCCAGGGCGAAGACGGCGCCGACCGCAAAGCCCGTGACGGATTCGAGGAAGCAGCCCATGGGCAGGGTGACGGCGAAGATGCGCGCGGCATTGGCCTCGCGCGGCGCGCCATCGGCGGCCGGCTGCACGGCCGCGTGAAACAGCAGCCCGCCCGCCACCACCGCCATGGGCTGCAAGGCGAGGAAGGCGGCGCGCAGGGTGGCATCGCTCAGGAACCCGGCGAGATTGGCACCCTCCGGCAGCGTCATCGCGATGGCCGGGACGGCCAGCGCCAGCGCCACGCCGCAGGCGGCGAGCGGGCCCGCGCGGCCGGTCGCCAGCAGCAGCAACAGCGCCAGCAGCGGCGCGGCCTGGAGGAGCAGCGTCACCTCTTGCGCGCCTCGCTGATGGTGATGATGACCGCGCCGCTCAGGATGATCAGCGCGCCGAGCCAGGTCCAGCCATCCGGCACCTCGCCGAACAGCACCCAGCCGAAGGCGGCGATGACGACGAGGCGGAGATACTGGAAGGGGGCGACGGCACTCGCCTCGCCCGCGCGCAGCGCTTCCGTCACCAGCCAGATGATGCCGGGGGTGACGAGGCCGAAGACGGCCAGGATCAGCCCATCCACCAGGCCGATGGGCTGCCAGAAGGCGATGGCGAAGGGCGCCACGCACAGGCTCGTGATGATGCCGACCCAGGCGACGACGGTCTGCGTGCTCTCGGTGCGCGACAGGCTGCGCGAGGTGAGGGTGATGCCGCACCAGGCGAGTGCGGCGCCCAGCGCCACCAGCGCGCCGATCAACGGGATGTCGGTCCCCGGACGCAGCATGACGGCGATGCCGATGAGGCCCAGCACGGTGCCGGCCCAGCGCGCAGCATCCACGCGCTCGCCCAGCACCGGCTTCGCCAGGATCGTCGTGAACATGACGTTGGTGAAGGAGAGGACGGTGGCGGTGGTGAGGTCGAGGAAGGCGAAGGAGAGGAAATACAGCCCCCAGGTCGCGGCCGAGGAGCCGCCGCGCAGCAGGTGCATCCCCGCCCGCTGCGTGCGGAACACGGCGAGGCCACTGGCCAGGATCAGCGGCAGCACCCAGATGAGCTGGCCCACGGAACGCGCGAAGAGCTGGGTGGTGACGGGGATGCCGCGATCGCTCATCCAGCGGATGAACAGCGCCTCGGTGGCGAAGAGGACGCCGCCCAGCGACATGAGGATCGCGCCCCTGATATTGCCGGGCAGGGCTGCGAAGCGCGTTCTCATGCTGGGATGGTGCGGCCGTCCCGCTTGCGAGGCAACGGCCATCGGCGCATTTTCACGGCAAAGAGGGAGACCAGGGATGACGGCCTATGATGCCGCGGTGGCGCAATGGCGCAACGACCCAGAGAAATACTGGCTTGCGGCGGCCCAAGGCCTGGAATGGACGCGCCCGCCCAGCCTTGCGCTGGATGCAACCCAGGGCCTCTTTGGCCGGTGGTTCGCCGATGGGGTGCTGAACACCTGCCACAATGCGCTGGACCGCCATGTGGCGGCCGGGCGCGGGGCGCAGACCGCGATCCTCTATGACAGCCCGATCACCGGGGCGCAGCAGCACATCTCCTACGCCGAGATGCGCGACCGCACGGCGCGGCTGGCGGGCGCGCTGGCGGCGCGGGGTGTCACGAAGGGCGACCGCGTGATCATCTACATGCCGATGGTGCCGGAAGCGGCCATCGCCATGCTGGCCTGCGCGCGGCTGGGCGCGATCCATTCCGTGGTGTTCGGCGGCTTCGCGGCGGCGGAACTGGCCGCGCGCATCACGGATGCGACGCCCAAGGCCGTCATCACCGCGAGCTGTGGCCTCGAACCCGGGCGCGTCATCACCTACAAGCCGCTGCTGGATGCGGCGATCGGCATGTCCGCGCACAAGCCGGATTTCTGCCTGGTGCTGCAACGCCAGCAGGCGGAAGCGGCGATGACCGGCGGGCGCGATTTCGACTATGCGGCGGAGGAAGCGGCCGGTGCGCCACATCCTTGCGTGGATGTGGCGGCGACGGACCCGCTCTACATCCTCTACACCAGCGGCACGACGGGAAAGCCCAAGGGCATCGTGCGCGACAATGGCGGGCATGCGGTCGCACTCCACCACTCCATGTCCATGATCTACGGCATGACGCCGGGCGATGTGTATTGGGCGGCCTCCGATGTCGGCTGGGTCGTGGGGCATTCCTACATCGTCTATGCGCCGCTGCTGGCGGGCTGCACCTCTATCCTGTTCGAGGGCAAGCCGGTGGGCACGCCGGATGCCGGCACCTTCTGGCGGGTGTGTGCCGAGCATGGCGTGAAGCTGCTCTTCACCGCGCCCACCGCCATCCGCGCCATCCGCAAGGAGGATCCGGAGGCCGCGCTGATGCGGAACTACGATCTGTCGAAGCTGGAGGCGCTGTATCTGGCGGGCGAGCGCTGCGATCCGCCGACGGCGCTCTGGGCGGCCGAACAGCTCAGCATCCCGGTAGTGGATCACTGGTGGCAGACCGAGACGGGCTGGCCGATCACGGCGGGCTTCCGTGGCTTCGGCTTGTTCGAGCCGCGCCCGGGCTCCGGCGGCAAGCCCACGCCGGGCTTCGATGTGCGCGCGCTGGATTCCGAGGGGAACGAGGTGCCGCGCGGCGAGAATGGCGCGCTGGTGGTGAAGCTGCCGCTGCCGCCGGGCTGCGCGCCCACGTTGTGGAATGCCGAGCAGCGCTACCGCGAGGCCTATCTCTCCACCTTCCCCGGCTTCTACGACAGCTCCGACGCCGGGATGGTGGATGCGGAAGGCTTCGTCTGGGTGATGGGCCGCACGGATGACATCATCAACGTGGCCGGCCACCGCCTTTCGACCGGCGCGATGGAGGAGGTGCTGGCCGCGCATCCGGATGTGGCGGAATGCGCCGTGGTCGGCATCGCCGATGCGCTGAAGGGCCAGGCGCCGCTGGGCCTCGTAGTGCTGAAGGCGGGCGCGGCGCGGGATGCCGATGAGGTGGCGAAGGAGCTGGTGAAGCTGGTGCGTGACCGCATCGGCCCCGTCGCCGCCTTCAAGGAGGCGCGGGTGGTGCAGCGCCTGCCGAAGACGCGCTCGGGCAAGATCCTGCGCGCGACGATCCGCAAGATCGCCGATGG
>NZ_JAIEQY010000027.1 GCF_019747315.1 Roseococcus sp.
TCGGGCGAAGCGGGCAGCGCCTTTCTCGATGCGCTGCGCCGCACGCCGCCAGGGATCAAGATGTTCGAGGCCGCGGCCGCCACCTGCATCCGCCAGGGCGGCTATGGGCTGGAGCGCATGGCGAATCTGGCGCGCGGCCTGCACCGCCTGGCCCATGCCCATGCCGAGGTGCTGGCCGCCCATGCCGCCCAGCCCGACTATCCCGGCATGGAGCGCATGGTCGCCGCCACCACCCGTGTCCTGGTGCGCGATGCCAGCTGGTCCGGCGATCTCATCGCCCATGCGCTGCGGCAGATCGCGCCCCTGGTCTGCACCCCGCGGGAGACGGCGGATGCGCTGCGTGACGTGGCGGTCGCGCGCCTGGAAGCGGAGGGCACGCTGGGCGATGCCGGGCGGCTCGCCATGGCGCAAGGCGTCTACCGGGACCGGCTGATCGAACTCGGCATCTTCTGGCGCCGCCTGGCCGCCGCCTGGGCCAGCGTCCACCCCCAGCTGACCGATCGGCGCGAGGTGGATGCCCTCTCCCGCCATGTGCTGCGGCGGCTCTCGCTCAAGGCGCTCTACACGCCGGCGTGAGGGCTCAATCCCACAAGCGCGCGGCGCCCAGCACGCCCGAGCTGTCGCCATGCGCGGCCGGGACGATCCGGGTGCGGACCACGTCGGAAAATACATGGCGCGGTAGCAGGCGCGGCACCTCCTCGTAGAGATGCGCCATGTTGGAAAGGCCGCCCCCCAGCACGATCACCTCGGGGTCCAGGAGGTTCACCACGGCCGCCAGGGCGCGGGCCAGGCGGTCGGTGTGGCGGGCCAGCGCATCGCGGGCCGCCGCGTCGCCGCGCGCAACAAGGCCGCTGGCATCGCGCGCGCCCGGGCCATCGGCATCGGCGGCCAGCGCGGGGCCGCAGAGGAAGGCTTCGATGCAGCCGCGCTTGCCGCACCAGCAGGCGGGGCCGGGATGCTCCTCCGCCGTCATCCAGGGCAGCGGGTTATGGCCCCATTCGCCGCCGATGCGGTTGAAGCCCTCGACCAGCCGCCCGCCGATCACCACGCCGCCGCCCACCCCCGTGCCAAGGATCACGGCGAAGACACTGGAGGCCCCTGCCCCCGCCCCATCCGCCGCCTCGGAAAGCGCCAGGCAATTCGCGTCATTGGACAGCCGAACCGGGCGCCCCAGCGCGGCGGCGATGTCCACATCCAGCCGCCCGCCATTCAGCCAGGTGGAATTGGCCCCGCGCACCAGCCCGGTCTGCGGCGAAAGGCTGCCGGGGATGCCGATGCCCACCGTGCCGGTCGCGCCCAGTTCTGCCTCGGCTTCGGTCACCAGGCCATGGATGGCGGCGATGACGCCGGGATAGTCGGGCGGGGTGGGTCGGCGCCGGCGCAGCCGGATCAGCCCAGCCGCATCCAGCGCCACCACCTCGATCTTCGTGCCGCCCAGATCCACCCCGATGCGCATGGCTCCAAGGCTGGGGCGCGTCGGGCTTGCGGGCAAGCCCCCGGCGGTGCTGGATTGGCCACATGGCAGACACCACCACACTCGACGTCCGCGGCATGACCTGCCCCCTGCCCGTGCTCAAGGCCAACAAGGCGCTGCGCGGCCTGGCCCCGGGCGCCCGCCTCGCCATCCTGGCGACGGACCCGGCGGCGGTGAAGGATTTCCAGGCCTATGCCGAGGAAACCGGCCACACCCTGCTGGAATGGGCCGAGGAGGAGGGCGCCTTCCGCTTCCTCCTGCAACGGAGGGCCGAACCATGAGCGTGCTGCTGCTGACCCATCGCGATTGCCTGGCGCATGAGATGGGCGAGGGCCATCCGGAATGCCCGGACCGGCTGCGCGCCGTGCTCCAGGCCCTGGATGCCGAGGAATTCGCCGAGCTGATCCGCGACCAGCCGGAGGAGGCGACGGAGGAACAGCTCACCCGCGCCCATCCGGCCGATTACGTGGCCGCGATCCTGGGCGTGCGGCCGCCGCAGGGCGAATATGTGGCGCTGGATGCCGATACCATCATGTGCGCCGGCAGCGCCCGCGCGGCCCTGCTCGCCGCCGGCGCCGCCGTGCGCGCGGTGGATGAGGTCTGCGAGGGGAAGGTGCGCCGGGCCTTCTGCGCCACCCGCCCGCCCGGCCACCATGCCGAACGCCGCCGGCCCATGGGCTTCTGCCTCTTCGCCAATGCGGTGATCGCGGCGCGGCACGCCCAGGCGACGCATGGCCTCGCGCGCATCGCGATCTGCGATTTCGACGTGCATCACGGCAATGGCAGCCAGGATTGCACGGAGAACGACCCCTCCATCCTCTTCGCCTCCAGCCACCAGATGCCGCTCTATCCCGGCACGGGCGCGGCGTCCGAGACGGGGGCGGGCAATATCTACAACGCGCCGCTGCCGCCCGGTGCCTCCGGCGCGCAGTTCCGTGAGGCCTGGGCCGGGCAGCTGCTGCCCGCCATCGAAGCCTTCTCACCGGAGCTGATCGTCATCTCCGCCGGATTCGACGCCCATGCGCGCGACCCCCTGGCCCAGCTTCGCCTCACCGAGTCGGATTTCGCCTGGCTGACGACGGAACTTTGCCAGCTGGCGGACCGGCTCTGCGGGGGCCGGGTGGTCAGCCTGCTGGAGGGCGGCTATGACCTGCAGGCCTTGGCCGCCTCATCCGCGGCCCATGTCCGCGCTTTATTGCGGAGCTGAAACGCACTCCTGGTTGTGTTTGGCGGCAAACTTGGCTTTGCTGTGTCACGCCAGACTGACATTCGATCGGTCGGCCAAGGCTGAGTGTTGATGGCAAGGGAGGGTGCGATGTCTGTTCACCATGCATCGAAACCCGCAGATCATGTGGGCGACGACGTGGCCAATCTGTCCTTCGAGGAGGCCTTGAGCCAATTGGAGGGCATTGTGAAATCGCTGGAGGGCGGGCGCAGCACGCTGGCCCAGGCGATTTCCGAATACGAACGCGGTACGGCCCTGCGCCGCTATTGCGAGGCGAAGTTGGCGGAAGCCGAGGCGAAGGTGCAGTCGGTTGTGGAAGGCAGCGCCGGGCTGAGCCTGCGCGACGTGGAATAGGATCACGAGGTCTGATGGATATGGGCACCGGCGGGGCTTCCGCCGCCTCTCTCGCGGCTGCACTGACGGAAGCCGCCCAGGATATTGACGCGGCGCTGGACCATTTGCTTCCCCCCGTGGAAGGCGATGAGGCGCGGCTTTTCGACGCCATGCGCTATTCCACCATTGGCGGCGGCAAGCGCATGCGCGGCTTCCTGGTGCTGGAGGGGGCCAAGCAATTCGGCGTCTCCCGCAGCGCGGCCCTGCGGGTGGCCAGCGCCATCGAGATGATGCACGCCTACAGCCTCATCCATGACGACCTGCCCGCCATGGACAATGACGATTTGCGGCGCGGCAAGCCCACCAGCCACAAGCAGTTCGACGAGGCGACGGCGATCCTCGCCGGCGATTCGCTGCAATGCCACGCCTTCACCGTCCT
>NZ_JAIEQY010000152.1 GCF_019747315.1 Roseococcus sp.
AGGCGCAGCCCCGTGAAGATCATCGGCATGGCGCCGGGGATGACGACATGGCGCAGCACCTGCGCGGTGGAGGCGCCCTGGGTGCGGGCGGCCGCGATCAGGATGGTCTCCACATTGCGCACGCCCGAAAAGGCATTGATCACGCAGGGCACGAAGGCGGTCAGCCAGATGACGAAGACCTTGCCGCTGTCACCGAGGCCGAACCAGACGATGGCCAACGGAATCCAGGCGAGTGCCGGGATCGGCCGCAGCAGCAGGAAGATCGGGTTGACCAGTGCCTCGGCCCGCCGGCTCCAGCCCATCAGGAGGCCGAGCGGAATGCCGGTGATGACGGCCACCGCGAAGCCCCGCGTGACCAGGCCGATGCTGTGCGCCGCATGCTGCCAGAGGGTGGCGCCGGCATAGCCGCTGTCGAGGATCTGCCGGAAGGCGGTCCAGACCTCGATGGGGGCGGGCAGGCGCAGCGGGTTCAGCCAGCGCATCCCCGTGGTCGCCACCCACCAGAGCGCCAGCGCGGCCATGACGGTGGCCGCACCCACGACGAAGGCGCGGGAGATCCGCAAGGGTGCTGCGCCGAGCGCCAAGGATATACCTCCGGTTTAGTTTTCAGGATGCTTTCATCCGCCCTTGCCAGAGTCAAACCGAAAAACAGTTTGCCCTCGATTTGACCTTGAAAAGATTTTCAGAGAGCGGGAGGATCAGCCCATGAAGCCTCGTCTTCGCCCCAGGCTTGCCGATATCGCCGCCGCCGCCGGCGTCTCGCTGGCCACCGCCTCGCGCAGCCTCGCCCAGCCGGGGATCGTCAGCGCCGAGACCCGTGCCCGTGTGCGTGCGGCCGCCCTGCGCCTGGGTGGGCCGCATGCGCTGGACGCGGCGCGTCCTCTGCCGGGCCAGGGGATTGCCGCCATTGTCCCCACGCTCGACAACCCGATCTTCGCCCGCGCGCTGCAGGCCATGCAGGCGGTGCTGACCGAGGCCGGGCATCACCTCCTCGTCGCCTCCTCCGACTACCAGCCGGAGACGGAGCTGGCCGTGCTGCGCGGCCTGCTGGCGCGCGGCGTGGATGGCGTGATCCTCGTCGGCGCTCAGCGCCCGCCCGAGGCGTGGGAGATGCTGGAGGGCGCCGGCGTGCCCGTCATCCTCACCTGGTGCGATGATCCGCGCTTCGACGCCGTGGTGGTGGACAACCACGCGGCCGGGCGCATCGCGGCTGAGCATCTGATCAGCCTGGGCCATCGGCGCCTCGGCGTGGTGTGCGGCGGGATGCGCCACAATGACCGGCAGCGCGCGCGCGTGGAAGGTGTGCGCGATGCGCTCGCTGCCCAGGGGCTGGACCTGCCGGACTGGCGCGTGGTGGAGCAGGAATTCAGCCTGGCCGGCGGCCGCATGGGCTGCGCCGCGCTGCTGGCCCTGGCCGAGCCGCCGACCGCCATCGTCTGCGGCATTGACCAGCTGGCGGTGGGTTGCCTTGTGGAGGCGCAGTCGCGCGGCTTGGTGGTGCCGGAGGCGCTCTCGGTCGTCGGCATTGATAACCTGGAAATGGCGGCACACCTCTCGCCCGCGCTGACCACGGTGCATGTCCCCACGGCGCGCATCGGCCAGGCGGCGGCCGGCCTCATGCTGGCGCGGCTGCGCGGCGCGGCGAGCGAGCGGCTGGTGGAATTGCCGGTGGAGCTGGTGGTCCGCCAATCCTCGGGCGAGTGCCACCATTGACGCGGCGCCCGTGACGCCATGAAGTGCGCCGCATGCCTCGCATCCTCACGCTCGCCGGCGCGCAGACCGGCCCCATCCAGCGCGCCGACACGCGCGCCCACACCCTCGACCGCCTGATCGCGCTGCTGGAAGCGGCCGCGAAGCAAGGCGCGCAGCTCGTGGTCTTCCCCGAGCTGCCGCTGACCACCTTCTTCCCGCGCTGGTTCATCGAGAACACGCAGGAGCTGGACACCTATTTCGAGCGGGAGATGCCCAATCCGAACTGCCAGCGCCTCTTTGACCGGGCGCGCGAGCTGGGCGTGGGCTTCCACCTGGGCTTCGCCGAGCTGACGCCGGAAGGCCAGCGCTTCAACTCGGCCATCATGGTGGGGCCGGATGGAGCGATCCTCGGCAAGTATCGCAAGGTGCATCTGCCGGGCTCGGTCGAGCCGCGCCCCGGCGCGCGATTCCAGCAGCTGGAAAAGCGCTATTTCGAGTACGGCGACCTCGGCTTCCCGGCCTTCCGTGGCCCCGCGGAATGGCATTGCGCCATCATGGGCATGCTGATCTGCAATGACCGCCGCTGGCCCGAGGGCTGGCGCTGCTACGGGTTGCAGGGCGTGGAGCTGATGGTGATGGGCTACAATTCCGCCGCCTATGACCCCAATGGCGGGGAAGGGGAGAGTGCGGAGCTGCGCACCTACCACTCCACCATGGCCGTGCAATCCAATGCCTATATGAACGCCACCTGGGCGGTCAGCGTCGCCAAGGCGGGCAATGAGGATGGCTCGGGGCTGATCGGCGGCTCCTGCATCGTCAGCCCGAACGGGATCATCCTGGCCCAGGCCAAGACGCTTGGGGATGAGGTGATCCTCGCCGAGGCCGACCTGGATGACTGCCTGCAGGGCAAGGAGAAGATGTTCAACTTCGCCCAGCACCGCCGGCCCGAGCACTACCGCCGCATCGTGGACCAGGTCGGCGCAGAACCCCCGCCTTAAGTCCCGGTGTCTGGGGCATCACCCTCAAGATGGGGCGGCCCCAGCCGCCGCAGGCCGTCTTGTCTTTCAGTGCGCCCCCGCAAAGGCGAGCATCATCGCATAAACCTCGCGCGTCACGCTGGAGAGTGTCCGCCCCAGCTCCTCCAGATCGGCCACCTGGTCCACGCGCTTGCCGTATTTCTCCTGTTCGGCGGCGCTCAGGATCAGCGGGATGATGCCGGCCGAGCGCGCCAGGCCGATCATCAGCGAATCATGCGGCTCCGGAATTTCGTTGCTGAGGATGACGGCGCGCAAGCGGGCGCGCACTTCCATCACATCCAGCTCGCCCTCGGCGGCCTTGGGGTAGCGACGGTCGGGGAAGACCCAGAGGAAGCGGCCTTCCTCCTTGCGCAGCACGCCCTTGGCCACCAGGCGCTCCAGCGTCATGCCGCGGAAATGCTCGGATTTGCGGCCGAGTTCCACAATCCAGTGGCGGCTGTCGCGCTGGCCGGCATGGGTGGAGACCAGCGTCAGCGCCTCATCCAGCACCGGATCGCCCGAGGGCTTGTGGCTGGTGACCATGAGCTTCTCGGGGTCGGTGTCGATCCGGCCCTCGAGGGAGAGCTGCATGAGGATGGCGCTGGCCAGCGCGTAATCCCCGGCCGGGGCGGGCAGGCCGATCGGGCGGCCGGTCTTGTCGTCGAGGAGAAGGAGAATGATCTCCTCCGGCATGGTGAGTTGCATGGCTTGGGCCTCCCGCTGGGTGGCGCGATGTTGTTCGCAGCCGCCCCGTCTGTCCAGGGCGACGCATGGCACATGAATTGCTGGCAACGCGCCAGGGCCGGACATTCCGGCTC
>NZ_JAIEQY010000105.1 GCF_019747315.1 Roseococcus sp.
ACGCCGCCCGCGCGCCACAGCCAGTCGGGCCAGCGCCGGATGTCATGGCCCAGCCGCGACAGGCCTTCGCCGATCCCCTCGGGAATGCGCCCTTCCAGGCAGAGGCGGCCGGGATAATAGGCGTGCGGCGCGAAGGAATCCGGGTGGCTGTAGGAGATAAAGCGCGGCTTCTCGATGGCCGTCTGCGGGTCCATCCCGAAGACTGCGATGTTCAGCAGCACCTGCACCATCGCCTGCACCTGGCTGTCGCCGCCGGGCGTGCCGAGCGGCATGACGCGGCGGCCCGGCTGCAGGACCATCGCCGGGTTTGGCGTCAGGCGCGGCCGCTTGCCCGGGGCCAGCGCCGCGGGATGGTTCGGATCCGCCCGCGATTGCGACCCGCGCGAGGAAGGGGCGAGGCCGGTGCCGGGGATGATGATGGTGTCGCTGGAGACATCGCTCGGCGTTACGGAAATCGCATTGCCCCAGCGATCCACCGCGCAGGCATAGGAGGTATCGAGCGGCGGGATGCTGGGCTCGGTCAGGCTCGGCAAGGGGGCGGCCAGCGGATGCTGGTTCGGCCGGATGATGCCGGCGGGCGGCATTTCGGGCCAGGCGAGGTCGGGATTGATCAGCGCGCGGCGCTGGGCGGCATAGGCTTCCGAGAGCAGGGTTTCCGCCGGAACATCGAGGAAATCCGGGTCGCCGTAATGGCGCTCGCGGTCCGCGAAGGTCAGCTTCAGCGCCTCGGCGACGTGATGGATATAGGGGACGGTGTTGTGCCCCATGCCAGCCAGATCCACGCCGCGCAGGATGCCCATGGCCTGGGGCAGCGCCGGCCCCTGGCACCAGAAGCCGCAGGAATGGATTTCGAGATCGCCAAAGCGCGCCATCTGCGTCCGCTCGATGCGCACATCGTAAGCCGCCATGTCGCGCTCGGTCAGCCAGCCGCCATTCTCGGCATGGAAGCGGGTGATCTTCCGCATGATGTCGCCGCGATAAAAGGCATCCCGGGCCGCGCGCAGGCCGGCCTTGCGGTCGCCGCCCCGGGCCAGCGCCGCGGCCTCCTCATCCATCATGTATTGCAGCGAGGCGCCGAGGTCGGATTGGACGAAGACCTCGCCAACTTCGGGGGTGCGGTCATTCGGCAGGTAGATCGCGGCATTGGATGGCCAGCGGCGGTTGCGCGCCTCCACCATCTTCAGCTGCGTGTTGAGGAAGGGGTACATCACGAAGCCCTCGCGCGCGAAGCGCGTGGCGAAGGAGGCGACTTCGCCGAAGCTCATCCGGCCATAGCGTTCCAGGGCGGTGAGATGCGCCTGGGGCGCGGCGGGAATGATGCTGCGCATCAGGCCGTGCGGGATTTCCCCGCCATGCTCCCGCTGGAAGTATTCGCAATTGGCGGCGGCCGGCCAGCGGCCCAGCCCGTCGATCACGACCAGCTCCTCGGTCTCGGCCATGAAGATGATCATCGGCGCGACGCCGGCGATGTTCACCTGGTCGCTATGGACCACGCCCAGGACCAGGGCCGAGGCCACGCCGGCATCCACCGCATTGCCGCCCGCCTCCAGCACGTGAAAGCCGGCCTGGGCGGCGAGGTAATGCCCGGCGGAGACCACATGCCGCCTGGCCGCGATGACCGGCCGATGCGCGGCATAGCTGCCGGTTTCGGTCGAGATTTCCCCTGCAGAGTCCACGGTCATGGCATCGCTCCTGCTTGGCGGCAAAGTGTTGACCGTGATGTGAAGAAGCGCAATGCCATTTCACGGATGCGAAAATCTCCGGCTCTGCCCTATGCTGCCAAGGGGACGCATTCTGCCCCGCGGCGCGGCCAGGAGATGGGCATGGAATATTTTCGCTTCGGTGCCGCCCTGCGTGGCAAGCCGGCGCCGCTGCTGGGCATTTTCATCAAGACCGGCTCGGCTGAGGTGCATGAGGTGTTGGCGGCATCCAGCGCGGATTGCTTCATCATTGATGCGGAGAATGCCTCCCTCAGCCGCGCCGCCCTGTCCGAGTGCGTGTTCATCGCGCGCAGCCGGGGCGCCCCGGTCTTCATCCGCCTGCCCGATGCGAGCGAGGCAGAAGCGCAGCACGCGCTGATGATCGGCGCCGATGGCGTCATCCTGCCGCATTGCCGCGACCCCGGTGCCGTCGCGCATTTTGTTCATTTCACGCGCGGGGCGGCGGTGGAGCGGGCCTATTCCGGTGTGGGCCGCAGCTCGGCCCGGCGCAGCATGCCCTGGCCCGAATTCAGCGCAGCCGCGCGGCGCGATTTCCTGGTGCTGGCCCAGCTGGATGAGCCGGAGGGCTTCGAAGCGGCGGAGGCCATCGCGGCAGTGCCCGGCCTCGATGGCCTGTTCCTCGGGCTGCTCACCTTGCAGCTCTCGGAATGCCTGGGCGGCAAGGATCCGCGTACCATGATGCATGCCGCCCTGGCCGCGGCCAAGGCGCGCGGAAAGCACGTCGGCATCTCCGACCCCGATCCCGGCCAGGCCCGGGCCTGGGCGGAAGGCGGGGCGGATCTGCTGATGATCTCCAATGACCTGGGCGCGCTCTCGCTCGGGCTGGAATCCCGGCTCGCGGCCTTTCGCCGATAGATGGCCAGGCGGAGGACCCCCGGCACAGTTCCAAGTGATGGCATCCCGCCAACAAGCTGGGCTCCGCCCCCGGACCAGGAACCCCTGACATGACGGCCCCATCCTTCCCGTTGCTCTTCGCGCCGCTCCGCCTCGGCAAGATCGAGATCCGCAATCGCATCCTCTCGACCGGTCACCAGACCTTCCTGGCGCGGGACGGCATCCCGGGCGAGGACCTGATCGCCTATCACGCGGCGCGGGCGGCCGGCGGGGCCGGGCTCATCATCGTCGAATCGGCGCGCTTCCACGCTTCCTCCTTCACGGACTATCCGGAGCTGGTCGTCACCCAGGATCGCGCCATTCCGGCCTATCGGGCCTTGGCCCAGGCGGTGCACCAGCACGGCGCGCGCATCTTCGGGCAGCTTTCGCATTCCGGCCGGGTCTCGAAGCGCGTGCGGGGCGGCCTCAGGGAGGTCGCCTTCGCGCCCTCGGCGGTGCCGGACAACCGATTCCACACCATGCCGCGCGAAATGCCCACGGCGATGGTGGAAGAGCTGGTCGAGGCCTGCGCCACCGCGGCGGGGCGGCTTGCGGAGGCCGGGCTCGATGGCGTCGAGCTGCTGGCGAGCCATGGCCTGCTCTTCGCGCAATTCCTCAACCCGCGCACCAATCTGCGCACCGATCGTTATGGCGGTTCGCCGGAGAACCGGCTGCGCTTCCTGGTGGAGTGCCTGGCCGGGGCGCGCCGCGCGGTCGGGGATCGGCTGCTTGGCCTGCGCATCTCGGCGGAGGAGCTGGAGGAGGGCGGGCTGGAGTTCGGCGAGGTCATCGCCGCCTGCCAGGCGCTGGCGGCCAGGGGGGCGGTGGACTACCTCAATGTGACGACGGGCTCCATGGCGGGGCAGGGGGGCTCGATCCATGTCGTGCCGCCCATGGGCTATGCGCCCGCCTATGTGGCGCCCCAGGCCGGCAGCCTGCGCGCGGCGACCGGGCTGCCGGTCTTCGTCGCCGGGCGCATCAACCAGCCGCAGATCGC
>NZ_JAIEQY010000039.1 GCF_019747315.1 Roseococcus sp.
TTGCTGAGGTCCCACATGGCCAGCTGGTCATAGAGCGTGATGCCCATGAAGCGATGGCCCTCGGCCCCCTGGTCCGGCACGCCGTTGGAGAGCGGCACGGCGGAGGCCGTCATGCCCACGCGCAGGGTGCCGGTCTGGGTCTGCGCCTGGGTGACATCCCAAGGCAGGGTCGCGGCGAGGGGGGCGGCGAGCAGGGCGCGGCGGGTGGGGGTCATGGGCGGGCTCCGGTTGCGTGGAGCGAAGCTTGCGGTGCGCGTGGGGCGGGGGAGAAGCCTTGATTTTCGGCACTCTCACGTTCTACGGACAGGGTTGCCGTGCGAGTGAGCAGATTCGAGGCGGCGTGATGAAAGCTGGGGCTTTGGCGCAGGGCGAGGGGAGTTTGGCCGCTGGCGCTTCCGCAGCGTCTCCCGGGCCGTCGGCGGATGGGCTGGTGCTGGCCCAGCGAGGGAAAGCTGGGGTGTATTTGAGCGCGTGTTGCTTTCGGACAAATTCCCATTCTTGGACGGCGGTGCGGTGAAGGGTGGATATGGCTGTCAAACAACGGTCGCAGAATTAGGAAAAAATACCGATCACGTCAAGATTCTTCAGGTCTCCGTCCCCTAATTCGGATCATTCACCAGGGGGGGGCAGGCATGAGGTAAAGCCTCGCTCGGCCTCACGTTTCGGTTGCAAGCCCAAACCCTGCAGTTCTGCGAACGCTACGGGGCCAATGGTGCCACACGGACAGGATGGCGGTGACGCGGGTCCAAGACATATTTTTGTTCATGTATGTATCTGGCGCGCCGGATCGCCTTCCTGTCTTTTGAAAACCTGCGTGGCTTCTGCCGATCATGCTGCTGCCTGACATGCAGCGGACCAAAGGCGATCCCCCCTAAGCCACACATGTCCCCAACTCCCAGAGAGGTTTGCGCGTCATCGTGATTTTGCAGTCCCCAACATGCCTGGCAATCTTGGCAATGGTCTCGATGCTGACGTAACCGTCGTGGAGAAATTGGTTGTCCGTGCAGGTGGGAACTGCCCAGTTGCTGATCACCCAGCCACCGCCCAGGCTGAGACCAACATGGGCCATCGGTCCGGTCAAAGGGCTCTCGAAAAAAACGGTCCGGCCAATCGGCGCGGTGAACATCTCTGTTCCTGTTGTTGTCTTGCCAAGAAAATTAGCCGTGTTTTGGCCATGCAGGCGGCAACGGACCATGTTTTGTTTGTTGATGTCGGATGTACGTCGATCGGGATCAGCCACCATGGCTGCGGTCATTTCTCGCGTGTAAATTTGCATGTACTTGCTGCACCAAGAGGTGTTGACGGCGCCACCATGCCACGCCCAGAATACGACCGAAGACCAGCAATTCAGCTTTGGTTCAGGGCAGTCGATAGCGTTCCATTTCCAGTTGGTGTAAGTATCAACGTCGCCCTTGCCATAACGCTGGCCACCAACGCGCTTCAATGCAGAATTCACGACGTCCTTCACGGCGCCAGTGTAGCCTACCTGGCGCGCGGCATGCGCTTTTGCTTCGGTTGAATTCACTTGGAGCTCCCATTTTGATTGAGCAAGGACGTCTGTGTCATGCGGGTGGTCCGCCTGATCCAGCAGGATGGGCGAGTATGGCGCAAAGCTTGATCTTCGATGGGAATGGGCTGCAAGGCCGAACCCCATCGATGTCGGAGCCCATGCCTGCCGAGGTTGACGCTACCGCCGAGTTGCCCGGCCTGTCACCAATCGCCGGCAAGCCCATCATGCCCCCGTTCTGACGGCGGCCATCTCTCCGCGGATGCCGGCATCTTCCATCGCCTGCCCGATAGAGCCGGGCCATGCTCAACCGCTCAAGGACCGAGGGTGCAGGGAACCAGGTTCCCTGCCGGGGAGTTTGAGGGGCGGCGCCCCTCAAAACCCACCCTTCACAGGAACGGCCGCCAAGCCGCCGACACCAGATGATACCCCGCCGCATCCCGCCGCATGCGCCCAAACCCTGGGAAGTCCATGTGCATCCCCGCCACCAGCAGCCGGTCCGCCACGGCCATGTCAAACACCCGCCGGCGGGTGGCGACGGCCGCCGCGGCATCCACGTCGAAGGCAATGCCCCAATCCGGGTGGCGGGTTTGCAGCGCGGGGAAGTGGACCATGTCGCCGAACACCAGCAACTGCGCGGGGCCCGAGGCAATGCGGTAGATGGTATGGCCCGGCGTATGGCCGAAGGCGTCGACCGAGGTGATGCCCGGGTTCACCTCCCGCCCGCCCGGCACGCGGCGGATGCGGCCGCGATAGGCGGCCTCGACCTGCTTCGCGTAGGCGAAGCCCCCGCGGGAGCCCTGGGGCACGCGGTTGATGTTGCCCTCGTCGAACCAGAAACCGGCCTCGACCTCGGGGATGACGAGTTCGGAGGTGGGGAACAGCGCCGCCCCCTCGCGGCTGCACAGGCCGCCGGCATGGTCGCGGTGCATGTGGGTCAGCACCACGCTGTCGATCATGGCGGGCGTCACGCCCATGGCGGCGAGGTTCGCGGGCAGCTGCCCCATGGTCGGCCCCAGCGCATCGCCCGAGCCGGTGTCGATGAGGGAGAGGCGGCCGGCGGCATTCACCAGGAAGGTGTTCAGCGCGCAGGGCACCGGCCCTTCGGTCGGGAGAAAATTCTCGGCGAGGATGCGGCGCGCCTCTGCCAGGTTGGCTTCGCCAAAGACGGCGGGCGGCAGGCTGATGCTGCCATCGCTCACGGCCGTCACCTCGATCTCGCCGATGCGGCTGCGATAGAGGCTCGCCACCTGCCGGCCCACCGGGGGCGTCGCGGCCAGGGCGGGGGCGGCCGTCGCGGCGGCCAGCAGTGTGCTGCCGGTGATGATGGCGTGGCGCCGTGACAGCTTCATTGATGTTCCCCCCCTGCGCCGGCCATGCCGGCCCGCGAGCCTAGGCAGGGTCGCTCCACGCTGGCAACGGGCGCGGCTTTCGCCTGGACAAAGCCCGTGCGATCCCGCCTTCTGCCCCCATGTTCCGCCGCATCATGATCTATATCCTCGCCGCCCTGGCGCTGCTGCTCATCCCCGCCCTCTGGTGGCTCTACACGCCCGACCAGCCGCGCGCGGCGCTGGAGGCGCGCTACGCCGCCGCCCCCTCGCAATTCCTGGAGGTCGAAGGCCTGCGCCTGCATTTGCGGGACACCGGCCCGCGCGCGGCGCCGGCGGTGATCTTCCTGCACGGCTTCGGCTCCTCGCTGCACACCTGGGACGACGTGGCCCAAGGCCTGGAGGGCGAGTTCCGCATCATCCGGCTCGACCTCCCCGGCTTCGGCCTGACCGGCGCCGACCCCACGGGCGACTACACGGATGAGCGCGCGGCGGTGATCCTACTCGCCGTGATGGGGCGGCTGGGGCTGGAGCGCGCGGCGCTGGTCGGTTCCTCCATGGGCGGGCGCATCGCCTGGCGCTTCGCGGCCGCGCATCCGGAGCGTGTCACGCGCCTGGTGCTGATGGCGCCCGATGGCTTCGCCAGCCCGGGGATCGGCTATGAGCAGCCGCCCCGCGTGCCGCTGCTGATGCGCGCCTTGCCCTATACCCTGCCCGATGCGCTGCTGCGCCCCAGCCTCACGCCCGCCTATGGCAAC
>NZ_JAIEQY010000312.1 GCF_019747315.1 Roseococcus sp.
CCTGAGGCGCCATGCGCGCAGCGAGAGCATGACGGGCAGGAAGGTCACGATATCGGCGGCGAGCGGGCCGGCACCCGGCAGCGCCATGCCGGCCGCGCGCGCCTCGTCCAGGAGTTGCGCGAAGCGCTGGATGAAGGCCTGAGTCTGCGCCAGCACCGCGCGGCGCGATTCCTCGCCCAGCGCATGAGTCTCCTGGTAGATCAGCGCGATGTCCGCGCGGCGCTCGCGCATGGCATGGATGAAGGCGGCGATGGCGGCGTGCAGCCGCGCGCGCGGCTCGGTGACGTCTTCCAGCGCGCGCTCCACATCACGCACATAGGCTGCCGTCATGTCCTGGTGGACGAGGTAGAGGATGTCGTCTTTGGTCCGGACATAATTGTAGAGGCTGCCTTGCGAGAGCCCCGCCTCCACCGCGATGTCGCGGATGGTGGCGTTGTGGAAGCCCTTGCGGCGAAACACCCGCGCAGCGGCCTGCGCGATATGCGCGCGGCGCTCGGTCACAAGCTCCGTATCACTGACCTGTGCGGCGATCACGCGCGCTTGCGTCATGCATTTCCTCCCTGTTCCCAGCCTGCGACCGCTTCGGGCGGCACGTCAAGCACAAATGAGTGACTGCTCAGTCACCGCATTCTTGCGGGGTCATCGCACCGCCATCGTGGGGCACGTGAACAGGAATGTTCTGCGCCGTGTCAGATGGGAGGCATCCGGCCCCGGCAAATTTGTCCGGGCCTTGCGCCACGGGGCCTCCCATGGCTAGCCTCCTCTCCATGGGAGAGACAGATCGGGGCACGCGGTCAAAACTGCGGCTCACACAGGGCATCGCGCGCGCTTGCCAGCAGACGCCGCATCGCACCGCCATCATCGCGGGCGACGAAGTCCTGACCTGCTCCCGCTTCGCCGATCGCGTCGCGCGCATGGCCGCGCGGCTTTGCCAGCACGGGCTGCGCCGCGGTGACCGCGTCGCCATCCTGGCTGAAAGCTCGGCCCGCTATCTGGAGGCCTATTTCGCGACACTCTGGGCCGGCGGCATCATTGCGCCGGTCAACACGCGCTTCGCCATGGCCGAGATGGCGGAGATGCTGCGCGATTGCGCGCCGGCCCTGATGCTGCATGACGCCCTTTTCGCCCCGCAGGCGCAGAGCCTCGCGGCGGGCCTGCCGACGCCGCCCGGCCTGCTGCGGATGGATGCCCCGCTGGAGGAGGTGCCGCCCATGGCGGATGCCGGGGCGGGCGGCGATGACATCGCCTGCCTCTTCTACACCGGCGGCACCACCGGGCGCGCCAAGGGCGTGGCACTCAGCCATGCCAATCTCGCGCTGAACGCGCTGAACATCTCCAGCCATCTCGGCCTCAACGAGGAGATGGTGCACCTGCATTGCGGCCCCTTGTTCCACCTGGGCGCCGGGGCACGGGTCTTCGCCACCACCTTCTTCGGCGGCACCCATGTGGTGATGCCGCGCTTCGATGCTCGCGCCGTGCTGGAGACCATCGCGCGCACCGGAGTCACCCATGTGGTGATCGTGCCGACCATGGCGGTTTCCCTGCTCGGCGTGCCGGATTTCGCGGCGCATGACCTCTCCAGCGTGAAGATCATGAGCTATGGCGCGGCCCCCATGCCGGCCGCGCTGCGCGATGCGCTGATGGCGCGCCTGCCCGGCTGCGGCCTGCTGCAATCCTACGGCATGACGGAGACCTCGGCCGTCGTCACCATGCTGCCGCCCCGCTGGCACGACCCGGCACGCGGCAAGAACCACACCGCCGGCCGGGCGCTGGCCGGCATTGACCTGCGCATCGCCGATGCCGCGAACAACCCGGTGCCGAATGGGACGGTGGGCGAGATCCAGGTGCGCGGGCCCACCGTGATGCAGGGCTACTGGAACCAGCCCGAGCTCACGGCCCGCACCATCGTGGATGGCTGGATGAAGACCGGCGATGCCGGGATGCTGGATGATGACGGCTTCCTGACGGTCGTGGACCGGCTGAAGGACATGATCATCTCGGGCGGCGAGAACGTCTATTCCGCCGAGGTCGAGAACGCGATCCATGACCATCCGGCCGTGGAGGAATGCGCCGTCTTCGGCATCCCCGACGCGGTCTGGGGCGAGGCGGTGCACGCCGTCGTGCTGCCCAAGCCCGGCCAGGCCCTGACGGAGGCCGAGGTGATCGCGCATTGCCGCGCGCGGATCGCCGCCTACAAAAGCCCGAAATCGGTCACCATCGCCGACGCGGCCCTGCCCCGCAGCGGGGCCAACAAGATCCTGAAAAGCAAATTGCGCCTGGCGTTCCAGCCAGAAGCGCAGCCCGGGAGGACATGATGCAGGCCACGCGACGCGGATTGATCGGGGGCGCCACCGCGCTGGCCGCCCTGCCAGCCCAGGCCCAGGGAGAAGAATGGCGGCCCAGCCGTCCCTTGCGCATTATCGTCCCGGCACCGCCGGGCGGCATCACCGACATCGCCGGACGCATGCTGGCCAATCATCTGCAAGCCACCTGGGGCCAGCCCTGTGTGGTGGACAACCGCGCGGGCGGCGGCGGCGTCACCGGCACGGTCGAGTTCCTGCGCTCGGCACCCGATGGGCACACGCTGCTCGTCGGCAATATCGGCCCGCAGGCCACGGCCTATACGCTGTTCCGCAACCTGCCCTACCAGCCCGAGGCGCTCGCGCCGGTCTCGGGCCTGATCCGCGGGCCGAACATCCTGGTGGTGCATCCTTCGGTTCCCGCCAACAATGTCGAGGAATTCGTGGCCTGGCTGCGGGCCAATCCGCGCGCGGGCAATTACGGCTCCTCCGGCATCGGGCAATCGCCGCATCTCTCGGGCGTCTGGTTCCTGCAGCTCACGGGCACCCAGGCGACGCATGTCCCCTTCCGCGGCTCGGCGCCGGCCATGGCGGCACTGCTGGCGGGCGATGTGCAGTTCATGTTCGAGAACCTGATCGCGGCCAGCGAGCAGGTGCAGGCGGGCCGCCTGCGGGCGCTCGCCGTCACCCCCGCCACGCGCAGCCCCCTGCTGCCGCAGGTGCCCGCCCTGCGCGAGACCCTGCCGCAGCTCAGCGCCTATGATGTCAGCACCTGGGTGGGTCTCTTCGTGCATGGCGGCGCGCCGCAGGCGGCCAAGGTCGCGCACAATGCCGAGGCCACGCGCCTGCTGAACCAGCCCGAGGCGCGCGCCACGCTGCAACGCCGCGGCTCCGACCCGCATGTGACCACCCTCGCAGAGTTCCAGAGCTTCGTCGCGGCCGAGATCGTGAAGTGGCGCGATGTGGTGCGGCGCGAGGGCCTGGTGCTGGAGATGGATTGAGCAAAACCGCAGGAGGTCACGCATGCACATCACCCGCCGTGGATTGGGCCTCTCCCTGCTCGCCACACCGGCCCTGGCCCAGGCCTGGCCCGAACGCCCCATCACCCTGGTGATCCCCTTCGCGCCGGGCGCCTTCACCGACAATGTCGGCCGCTTCGCGGCGGCCGCGCTGGGCCAGCGCCTGGGCCAGAATGTGGTGCCGGAGAACCGCCCCGGCGCGGGTGGCGCCATCGCCGCGCGGCATGTGGCCCGCACGGCACCCGATGGCTATACGCTGCTGCTGGGCACACAGGGCATCAACGCCTCCAACGCCTCGCT
>NZ_JAIEQY010000006.1 GCF_019747315.1 Roseococcus sp.
CGCGCGCCATGAGGATTCTCTACAGCCACCGCATCCGCTCGCGCGATGGCCAGGCGGTGCATCTGGAAGCGATGGTGGACGCGCTCCGCGCGGCCGGCCATGAGGTGCTGGTGACCGGCCCCGAGGCCTTCACGCAGACGGCGCTGGGCGGCGGCAGCGCCGGGCTCGACGCGCTGCGCCAGCGCCTGCCCGGCTGGCTCGGCGAGCTGGCCGAGCTGGCCTATGCCATCCCGGCCACCTGGCGGCTCGACCGCGCCGCCCGCGCCTTCCGCCCGGATGTGATCTATGAGCGCGCGAACCTGTTCCACTTCGCCGGCATCTGCGTCGCCCGTTGGCGCGGCCTGCCGCTGCTGCTGGAGGTGAATTCCCCGCTGGCGGAGGAGCGCGCGCAGCATGGCCGGCTCTCGCTGCGCCGCCTCGCCGGCGCGGCGGAGCGTCTGGTCTGGCGTCGGGCCAGCCATGTCCTGCCGGTGACGGAGGTGCTGGCCGGGCATCTGCGCGCGGCGGGCGTGGCGGAGGCGCGCATCACCGTCATCCCGAACGGGATCAACCCGGCCGATTTCCCACCGGGGCACGCGCGCGGGGCGGAGCCTGGCGTCACCCTCGGCTTCATCGGCTTCCTGCGCGAGTGGCACGGCATGAATCGCGTCCTGGACGCCATGGCGCGCGAGGCCGGTGCGCGGGACCTGGCGCTGCGCATCGTGGGCGATGGGCCGGCCTTGCCGGCACTTCGGGCCCAGGCTCGTGCCCTCGGCCTTGACGCGCGCGTCGCCTTCCTCGGGCTTGCGTCCCGCGCCGAAGTGCCGGGCCTGATCGCGGGTTTCGACATCGCGCTGCAGCCCGCCGCCGTGGCCTATGCCTGCCCGCTGAAGATCCTGGAATACATGGCCGCGGGCTGCGCCATCGTGGCTCCCGACCAGCCCAACCTCCGCGAATTGCTGGAGGATGGCCGCACCGCCCTGCTCTTCGACGCCGCCGATCCGGATGCCATGTGGCGGGCCATCCTGACCCTCGCGGGGAATGCGGCGCTGAGGGCGCGCCTGGGCGACGCCGCGCGCGCCGAGATCGGCCGGCGCGGCCTGAGCTGGGCAGGGCTGGCGGGACGCGTGGTCGCGCTCGCGGAAGCGGCGCGGCCCCGATGAACGAGCCCCCGCTCCTGCTGCATGTCTTCCCGAGCTTCGCCGTGGGCGGCGCGCAGGTGCGCCTGGCCGCCATCGCCAACCGCTTTCCGGGGCGCTGGCAGCATGTGGTCGTGCCGCTGGACGGCCGGACGGACTGCACGGAGAGGGTGAATGCGGAGGTGGGGCTGCGCTGCCTGCCGCCGCCCTTCCCCGCCGGGGCTGGCCTGGCCATGCGGCTCTGGGCGATTTCGCGCCTGCTGCGCAAGCTGCGCCCGGCGCTGCTGGTCACCAGCAATTGGGGCAGCATGGAATGGGCACTGGCCAACCGCCTGCGAGGGCGCCGCCCCCACCTGCATCTGGAAGATGGCTTCGGGCCGGAAGAGCGCAGCGCGCAACTGCCGCGCCGGGTCCGGGCGCGCCGGCTCATCCTGCGGGGCAGCCAGGTGGTGCTGCCCTCCGAAACCCTGCTGGACCTGGCCGTCCGTCGCTGGAAGCTGCCGGCCGCGCATTGCCGCCTGATCCCCAATGGCGTGGATCTGCAACGCCTTTATCCGGCGGCCAAGGCGCCCGGCCAGGTGATCGGCACCACCGCCGCCCTGCGGCCCGAGAAAAATCTTGGCCGCCTGCTGCGTGCGGTCGCACTCGTGCAGGCCGATCTGCCGGGGCTGCGCCTCGATATCCTGGGCGACGGGCCGGAGCGGCCGGCCTTGCAGGCGCTGGCCGCGCGCCTGGGTATCGCCGACTGCACGCGCTTCCTCGGCCATGTGGCGGATCCGGCGGCGCTGTTGCGCGGAATGGATGTCCTGGCGCTCTCCTCCGACACCGAGCAGATGCCCTTCGCCGTGCTGGAAGCCATGGCCAGCGGGCTGCCTGTCGCCAGTACGGATGTGGGTGATGTGCGGCGCATGCTGGCCGCGGAAAACCGCCGCTTCGTGACGCCGCTCAGCGATGCCGCCCTCGCCGCGGCGCTGCGCGCGCTGCTGCAGGACCCCGCCCTGCGGGCGCGCCTTGGCCAGGCCAATCGGCGGCGCGCGGAAGCGGTCTATGACGAGGAAGCGATGTTCCAGGCCCATGCCCGGCTGATGGACGGGCTGGCCCGCCCGTGACTGCCGAGCGCCTGGGCTTCCGGCTGGCCTGCCCGCACGACAAGGCCCCACTGACGGAGGATGCGGCGGGGCTGCATTGCGCGGCATGCGGCGCGCTCTACCCCGTCGTCGCGGGCGTGCCCGTGCTGATCGACGACACCAGCTCGGTCTTCACCGTGGCCGATTTTGCGCGCTCCGGCGGCTATGCCGGGGCCAGCTATGGCCGGGATGCGGATGGCGCCAGCGGCGCCAGGCGGCTGTATCACCGTCTGGCCCGGTGGCTCGGCGATGCGCCCTCCAGCCTGCATCACCCCGATGCGGCCGAGGTGCTGGCCTGGCGGGCCGCACAGGGGCCGCCGCCCCGCGTGCTGGTGGTGGGTTCGGGCGGCATCACGCTGGGCGGCCCCGGGGACCGCGTGCTGCAGACCGATGTCGCCTTCGGGCCAGGCGTGCATGTCATCGCCGACGCGCATGACCTGCCCTTCGAGCCCGCCGCCTTCGACCTCGTCATCGCCGTCGCCGTGCTGGAGCATGTGGTGGACCCGGAGCGCTGCGTCGCGGAAATCCATCGCGTGCTCGCGCCCGGCGGGCATGTCTATGCGGTGACGCCCTTCCTGCAGCCGGTGCACATGGGCGCCCATGACTTCACGCGCTTCACGCCGATCGGCCATCGCCGGCTGTTCCGGCATTTCGATGAGGTGGCGGCCGGCGTCGCGCTCGGCATGGGCAGCGTGCTGGCCTTCACCTTCGGCGCGGCGCTGCTTTCGGTCTCCCAGGCCCGCGCCTGGCGGCTGCCGGCGCGCTTCCTGGCCCTGCTGGCGACGCCGCTGCTGCGCCGGCTGGATGGCGTGCTGCGGCATGGCGCCGATGCGGCCGGGGGCTGCTGGTTCCTGGGCGAGCGGCGTGGCGGGGCCCCCATCAGCGACCGCGCCCTGGTCGCGAGCTATCACACCGGTTTCAGGCAGTGCCCGGGCAGCTTGCCACCCCGGAAGGCGCTCAACCCTTCCCCTCCGGCTTCGCCGCCGCCAGCCGCGCCAGAGCCGGCAGCGAGCGGGAGCACGTGGCACGCCTGATGGCCGCGCGATGCGCCTCCACCATGCGCTGGCTGATGGCAGGATCGGCGGCGATGTGCTGGCTGGGCGCGTCCGTGGCGGGCAGGAATGGACCAGATATCGCCTGATCGGGCCCATGGGGGAAAGGCGGTGATCTTGCCGCCCGGCCAGCACCGCTGAACGGCGCAAGGAGATGGTGGTGACGGCGTGCCGCCGGGCTTGGGCACGGCGTCCAGCGGGCTGCGCGACGTGCCCTCCCCCCCCCCGGATGATCCGCCGATCACCACGGCATCCATCGGGCGTTTGGGGGGAAGCGGCGGCACCTCAGGCAGGGTCCGGGTCCTTGCGGAAATACATTGCCGCCATCGCAACGCACATCTCCTTAATGCGTTTCCCTCGCAACTAGA
>NZ_JAIEQY010000263.1 GCF_019747315.1 Roseococcus sp.
AGGAAAATGTTGCTCATGGCGCTTGCATTGCGCCCGAGCTCAAGCTTATGTTCTCTAAATGTTCTCATTTGTTCTCCCCGAAAGGACGCTTCCGCCCATGCCCGCAGCCCCCCGCCCCAGCCACAAGCCCGGCCTCGCGCCCCTCGCGCGTCTCGAACCTTTCACTTCCGCGGAGGAGGCTTGGTTCTGGACCATGGCCGCCCTCATTGCGCGGCGGGACGGGGCGCGCGTCGCCGCCGGCAAGGGCCTGGCCCAACGCCCCTGCGAGCCGGATGATGTGGTCAAATGCCTGGACCGGCTCTACCGTCAACGCCGCATCGACCTGACCCATGCGCGCATCATGCGCATCTGGGGCGAGCGCGGCGTGGCCCCCTGCCCGCGCCATGCGCAGGAGCGCGGTGATCACCGGCTTTGGCGGGAGGCGATGAACCGCCTGGAATGGCCGCTGAGGGTGAAGGGCATTGTCGTCGGTGCCCCGCCCCTTGGGGTGCATGAGGCTGAAATCATTTCATTCCCGGCCGCGTCGGCATGAGCCGCGCGCAGCTGGCTGCGCGCCCCGCCCATCGCCGCCGCGCCACCGCGCAGCAGGTCTGGATCGTCTTTGGCGGCCGGGCGGACCACGCCTGGCAGCGCTTGCTGAAGCCTGGCTTTCGCCACTGCTTCGCGGCGATCCAGGATGCCGCGGGCTGGCTGGTGCTGGACCCGCTGAGCGGCCGCCTGCTGCTAGCGCGCGTCGCGGTCCCGGTGGATTTTGACCTGCCCGGCTTCTACCGTCGCGCGGGGCTGACGCCGGTTGGTCCCTTTCCCCTGGCCGAAGATGCCGCCGCCGCTCCCATGGCGTGGCTGCCGCTCAACTGCGTGTCGCTTTGCCGCGCCGTGCTGGGTCCGCACGCGCCCTTCGCCCTGACTCCGGCCGGCCTGCACCAGGCCCTGGAACACCGAATCGAATCTAGGAAAAAATACTTGACATGCCCAAAAGAATAGGCGTAAAACACCTTCATCAAGGGGCGAATTGCGTCCCGACCTTCCCGACCCGCCGCATGCAGGGCCGGCCCCTCTCCCAACCAGGGACCGAGGGGCCGGCCCTTTTCGCTTGCGCGCCCCCAACCCAATCCGAGGAGATCGTCGCGCATGGCAGGCTTGTTCCGCGCCCCGAAGCCCGTGGTGGTGCCACCCCAGCCGGCCACGGCGCCCGCACCTGCCACGCCCGAGCCGGCCCAGGCGGCCGCGCAGACCGCGGAAACCGCGCGCATCGGCAACCGGGCCGCCGCCCGCCAGGGGATCGCCGGTACCATCGCCACCTCGGCGCGGGGCATCCTCGCCCCCCTGCCCGTCACGCTGACCCGCAAATCCCTTCTCGGCGAGTGAGGCCCATGACCCCTCAGCAGATCCTCACCAGGCACGACCTCGCCCTCGGCCGGCGCCGGCCGCATGAATCCAACTGGCGCGACGCCTATGCCCATGTGCTGCCCGCCCCGCATGAGGCCGCGAGCCTGTACGACGCCACCGCGGCCGATGCGGCCGAGCAGCTCGCCGCCTCGCTCCTCGCCGAGCTGACGCCCCCCTGGTCCCGCTGGTTCGGCCTGGCCCCCGCCCGCGGCGAGGCCGAGGGCGAGCAGGCCGCCGCGCTGGAAGCCACCGCCGAGACGCTGCAGGCGCATCTCGACCGCTCCAACTTCGCGATGGAAATGCACCAGGCCTTCCTCGACCTGGTGATCACCGGCACCGGCATCATGCTGGTCGAGGAAGCCCCGCCTGGGGAAAGCTCGGCCCTGCGCTTCTCCGCCGTGCCGGTCCGCAGCGCCATCCTGGAAGAAGGCCCGAGCGGCCGGCTCGACACCGTGTTCCGCGAAGCCCGCGTCACCACGGCAGAGATGCTGCGCCGCTTCCCCTTCGCCGAAATCCCGCCGGCCATGCAGCGCGAAGCGGCGGCCGAGGCGGATGAGGCCGATCCTGTGAAGCATCGCCTGGTCGAGGCCGTCTGGCCCGATGGCATGGGCCATCGCTACGCCGCGGTCTTCGACGCAGCCGGTCTGAAGGCGCCGGTCTTCGTGGCGCAGGGCCGCTTCGCCGATGCGCCCTTCATCGCCTTCCGTTGGCTGAAGGCACCGGGCGAGACCTATGGCCGCGGCCCCGTGATCAAGGCCCTGCCCGATATCCGCACCGCCAACCGCGTGGTGGAGCTGGTGCTGAAGAACGCCTCCATCGCCGTCACCGGCATCTGGCAGGCCGAGGATGATGGCGTGCTGAACCCGGCGACGGTGCAGCTCACCCCCGGCGCCATCATCCCCAAGGCGCCCGGTAGCGCGGGCCTCACGCCGCTCGCGGCCCCCGGCAATTTCGATGTCTCGCAGCTGGTGCTGAACGATCTGCGCCAGCGCATCCGCACCGCCCTGCTGGCCGACCGTCTCGGCGTGGCACGCGACCAGCGCATGACCGCGACCGAGGTGCTGGAACGCAGCGCCGAGACCGCCCGGCTGCTCGGCGCCACCTATGGCCGGCTGCAGACCGAATTGCTGACACCGCTGATCGCCCGCTCCCTCGCCATCCTGGCGCGGCGAGGAGAGATTCCGCCTGTCCTGCTCGACCAGGGCCGCGTGGCGCTGCGTTATGAAAGCCCTCTGGCCCGCGTGCAGGGCCGCGCCGATGCGGCGAACACGCTGCTCTTCCTCGACGCCGTCTCGAAGATGGGCGAGGCGGCCGCTGCCCAGGTGGATGCCCCCGCCGCCGCCCGCTGGCTGGCCCGCACCCTCGGCGCGCCGGCTGAAATCCTCGCCCCCGCACCCGCCCCCTTGGCTCAACCGGAGTGAACAAGAACATGCCCGACAACCTGCTCGACACCGCGATGGTCAGCGCGCCGGCCAGCACCACCGGCACCCGCCCCGCCGAGGTACCGGAAAAATTCTGGGATGCAGAGCGCGGCGAATTGCGCGTGGACGCGCTGCTCAAGAGCTATCGCGAGCTGGAGCGCCGCATGTCCCAGCGCACCGCCCGCCCCGCACACGATGCGGATGAGGAGGAGCGCCGCCGCTGGCGCGAGATGATGAACATCCCCGACGGCCCGGATGGCTATCAGGTGCAGCCGAAGCACGAGCTCTGCGGCCCGGATTCCGAGATCAACCAGCGCCTGCACGAGGCCGGCTTCTCCTGCGAGCAGGTGCAGCTGGTCTATGACCTGGCGGCCGAGCGGCTGTTGCCCCTGGTGGCCGAGGCCGCGCAGCAATTCGAAGCCGATCGCCAGGCCGAAAAGCTGCGCGAGCATTTCGGCGGCGAGGAGCGCTTCCGCCGCGTTGCTGCCCAGCTCAAGGCCTGGGGCGCCGCCAACCTGCCCCCGGGCGTGCTGGAGGCGCTCTCCACCACCCAAGAGGGCGTGCTGGCGCTGGAGCGCATGATGCGCGGCGACGAACCGCGCATGGAACGCGATTCACAGCCGCCGGCGATGCTCGACGAAGGCGAACTGCGCCGCCTGATGCGCGACCCGCGCTACTGGCGCTCGCGCGAGCCGGAATTCGTCAAGCGCGTGACCGAGGGCTTCCGCAAACTGGTCGGGAACTAGGTCACCGCCGTTCCGATACGAGACGCAGGGTGAGCGCCGCGCAGACGCGATGACGTCGCGCGCCCACCCTGCATGGCCGCTGATCCGCCCCCTCCTCTCCGGATCAGCGGCCGCGCCCGCCGCAGGCTGACGGACCCATGCTCCGCGCCGCGGCGGGCGCCCCCTTTCTTCCGCGCAAAA
>NZ_JAIEQY010000018.1 GCF_019747315.1 Roseococcus sp.
GCCCGCAACCAGGCGCCGGCCGAGGCCAGCCGCCCCGGTGAGGAAGCGGCCGCGCAGCAGGCGGCCGGCGTGGGCCGCGCCACCGGCGCCGTGGTGCCGCCTGGTCCGGACACGCGCTACCAGAATGCTGCCCCCTCCTACCCAGAGGCGGCCCGCCTGCGCGGTGAGCAGGGTACGGTGGGGCTGGAGCTGGCGGTGGGCAGCGATGGGCGCGTCATCACGGTAACGGTGGCGCGCAGCTCAGGCTCGCCCATGCTGGACGCGGCGGCGCGGCGGGCGGTGCTGGAATGGCGCTTCCGCCCAGCGACGCGCGATGGCGAGCCGGTGCCGGGGACCATCCGCACCTCAGTGCATTTTCGGTTGCAGTAAAATAGGGGGGCCTCCGGCGGCTGGGGCCGAAAGGCCCCAGACCCCAAAACCGGGTCCAGCGCCCGACCTCCGCGGTTTGGCACCGACCCCAATTCCTGGGGTCTGGGGCCTTTCGGCCCCAGCCGCCGGAGGCCCCTTTTTCCTTTACCCTGCCTTCTTCAAAAACCCCGCAAACGCCGCCTGTGCCTCGGGGCTGCGCAGCCGCTCACCAAAGGTCACGCGCTCGGCTGCCATGGCCTCTTTCACCGCCGCCATTTGCGGCGCGCGGATCAGGCGCTTGGAGGCCTGGACCGAGCCGGGCGGCAGCGCGGCCAGGGTGGCGGCCATCTGCGCCGCCGTGGCCTCCACCTCGTCATCCGCCACCGCGCGGGTGGCGAGGCCGGCGGCCGCCGCATCGGCGCCGCTGAAGCCGGCGCTTGCCAACAGCCACCAATTGGCCACGGCCGGGCCGACGCGGGCGGGCATGAGCAGGGAGGAGCCGGCCTCGGGGCAGAGCGCCAGGCGGGTGAAGGGCATCATGAGACGGGCCGTCTCGCTCGCCACCACCACGTCGCAATGCAGCAGCATGGTGGTGCCGATGCCCACCGCATTGCCGCGCACCGCAGCCACCACGGGCTTCTCGAAGGCCAGCATGGCCTCCAGGAAGTCGAAGGCGGCGCCGGGGTCCTTCGGGTCGCGCTCGCCGGCCTTGGCGAAATCGCCGATGTCATTGCCGGCGGTGAAATCGGCGCCGCCGGCCAGCAGCACGACATGCACGGCGGGGTCGGCGGCGGCCTGGCGCAGGCCATCGGCCATGCCGTGGTACATGGCCCGAGTCAGCGCGTTCTTCTTCTCCGGGCGGTTCAGGCGAATGGTCAGGATGGCGCCGTGGCGCTCGATCAGGACATGTTCGGTCATGGCGTTTCCCCATCATTGGGAGGATGATTCCCCGCTTCGGTGTTCCACCTGAGCGGATCATGCTCCTTCGCGGGGAGTAAATCAGAAGATCGCGGCGAAGGGGAGGATGCGGATCGGCGTGCCGGGGGAGAGCGCGGTCACCCCCTCCTCCAGCTCGGCAAAGCCATGGGATTGGGTGAGGGAGGTGAGCAGCCCCGCCCCCTCGCGCGGGAATTTTTCCGCAAGCAGCCCCTCGGCCGTTTCGCGCAGGGTCACGCGCACATATTCGCGGCGGCCCAGCTTCTTGCGGTAGTCGAATTGGCCGATGGCGGGGATGCGCAGCAGCGCCTCCGGCTCCGCACCGGCCAGGCGCAGCGCCAGCGGGCGCACCAGGTGCAGGAAGGTGACCACGGCCGCCACGGGATTGCCCGGCAGCCCCACCATGGGCACGCCATTCACCACGCCCATCGCCGCCGGCCGCCCCGGCTTCACGGCCAGGCGCCAGAAGACCAGTTTGCCCGCGCCCTCGATGGCGGCGCGGACGTGATCCTCCTCGCCGGTGGAAACCCCGCCGGAGGTGACCAGCAGATCCTGCGTGGCACTGGCGGCGTGCAAGGCGCGCGTGGTTGCGGCCGCGTCATCGGGCAGGATGCCGAGATCGGTGACGGTGACCGGCAGCCGCGCCAGCATCGCCATGAGGGTGAAGCGGTTGCTGTCGAAGGTCTGCGCGGGCCCCAGCGTGGCGCCGGGCGAGGCCAGCTCATCCCCGGTGGAGAAGACGCCGACGCGCAGCAGGGGCCGCACCGGCAAGGTGGCGAAGCCGAGCGCTGCGGCCAGGCCGATTTCCGGTGCGCGAAGGCGGCGGCCCTCGGGCAGGGCCTCGCTGCCCTGGGGCACATCCTCGCCGGCGGGGCGGGCGTTTGCGCCTGGCTTGAGACCGGGGGGCAGCAGCAGGGCATCGCCCTCCAGCCGCGCATCCTCCTGCATCATCACCGTATCGGCGCCGGGCGGCATGGGGGCGCCGGTGAAGATGCGCGCGGTGGTGCCGGGGGCAAGTGCCGCGCCGCTCGCCCCCGCGGCGATGCGGCCCGCCAGGGTGAGCTGCGTTTCGCCGGGCGAGAGATCGGAATGACGAAAGGCATAGCCATCCACGGCCGAGTTGAAGAAGGGCGGCAGCGGCGTGGCGGCCACCAGCGCGCGAGCGAGCGTGCGGCCCAGGGCAGCGGCGAGCGGCACGCCCTCCTCACCGCCCAGTGGGGCCACGCGCTCCAGGATCAGCGCCTGCGCCGCCTCCACCGAGAGCAGCGGGCCACCAAAGGCAAAGCAATCATCGGAGAGCTGCGCCACGGCTCAGACCTGTTCGACGGCGAGGCGCAGCGCCGCATCCGCGATGGCCGGAATATCGTCCAGCGCGACCCAGGGCGGCGCGCCGTCAGGCGGCGCCACATCGGCGGCGACCAGGCCGATGCGCGCATCCTCGGGGTGCAGCCAGGGCTTGCCATTGGTGGCGCGGTGTACCTCGATCTTGGGATGGGCCTCGCGCTTGAAGCCCTCGATGATGACCAGGTCCACCGGGCTGAGCTGCGCCAGCAACTCCCGCAGGGTGGGCTCCGGCGCGTCCCGGTGCTCGGTCATCAGCGCCCAGCGCTTGGCCGAGGCGACCAGCACCTGGGCGGCGCCGGCGGCGCGATGCTCGTAGGAATCCTTGCCCGGCTGGTCCACGTCAAAGGCATGATGCGCGTGCTTCAGCGTGGAGACGCTGACGCCCCGCCGCCGCAGTTCCGGGATGAGGCGGGTGAGGAGCGTGGTCTTGCCCGCGCCGCTCCATCCCGCAAGGCCGATGAATCGCATGGGCGTGTTTACCGCGGCCGGGCCTGGTGTGGAATCACCGATGCAGGCCGGGGGCTTCCTGGCCGGTGCGCGCCACATACTCGGTATAGCCGCCGCCATAGTCATGGATGCCCTCGGGCGTCACCTCCAGCACGCGGTTGGAGAGGGCGGCCAGGAAATGCCGGTCATGCGAGACAAAGAGCATGGTGCCCTCGTACTCGGAAAGCGCGCTGATCAGCATTTCCTTGGTGGCGATGTCCAAATGGTTGGTCGGCTCGTCCAGCACCAGGAAATTGGGCGGGTCATACAGCATGCGGGCCATGACCAGCCGCGCCTTCTCGCCGCCCGAGAGCACGCGGCAGGGCTTGTCGATGTCGTCGCCCGAGAAGCCGAAGCCGCCGGCCAGCGCGCGCAGCGAGCCCTGGGGCGCGCGGGGGAAGGCCTCTTCCAGCGCCTCGAAGACCGTGTGCTCGCCATCCAGCAATTCCATGGCGTGCTGGGCGAAATAGGCCATCTTCACGCTGCCGCCGAGCTGCACGCTGCCCTCATCGGGCTCCGTCGCGCCCGTCACCAGCTTGAGCAGGGTGGATTTGCCCGCGCCATTGGCGCCCAGCACGCAGCAGCGCTCGCGCCGGCGGATCAGCACGTCCAGCCCCTGGTAGAT
>NZ_JAIEQY010000307.1 GCF_019747315.1 Roseococcus sp.
GGGGTTCCAGTGCAGCAGGAAGGCGCCGCCGCCGATGCCGGAGGATTGCGGCTCCACCAGGGTCAGCACGGCCTGGAGGGCGATGGCGGCATCGAGCGCCGAACCGCCGGCGCGCAGCATGGCCTGGCCGGCCTCGGCGGCCAGCGGGTGCGAGGCGACGACCATCTGGCTCTGCGCCACCACGGGCTGCGCGCCGGCGGGGGCGGCGAGCAGGAGGAGCAGGGCAAGGAGGGGCGCGCGGATCACGACCACGCTTTAGCAGCCCTCCGGGAAACCCCCAAGGCGCGTCAGGGGGCCATGCGGACCCAGCTGGTGGTCACATGCACCGCCACCTCCTCCGCATCGGCACGGCGGATGGCGATCTCGCCAAAGATGCTGCGGCCCTGCCCCTTGATGAGGCGGGCGGTGGCGATGATGGGGCCCGGGCCGCAGGGGCGCAGGAAGTTCACATGCATGTTGGCGGTCAGGCTCTCATCCCGGCCTTCGCTGCCGGCCAGCAGCACGGCCCACATGGCCATGTCGGCCAGGCCCATGATGGCGGGGCCGGAGACGGTGTTGCCCGGGCGCAGCAGCGCCGTGTTGCAGGGCAGTTCGAGCTGCGCTTCCTCCGCCGTGGCGGAGAGCACGCGCACGCCCCAGGCGGCGCCGAGCGGCACGCCGCGATAGATGACCGCCTCGATCTCGGCGGGCGTCACGCCGCGATTCCCGCGACAACGCGGCCGATGCAGGGATTGCCACCGAGCCAGTAGCAGAGCTCGGCCGGGCGCTGGATACGGTAGAGGGCGAGGTCGCAGCGCATCCCCTCGGCCAGCACGCCGCGATCCTGGAGGCCGAGTGCGGCGGCGGCGTGGCGCGTCACGCCGAGCAGCGCCTCGGGCACCGTCATCCGGAACAACGTGCAGCCGAGATTGAGCATCAGCAGCAGCGACAGCGCGGGGGAGGAGCCGGGATTCATGTCCGTGGAGAGCGCCATGCGGCAGCCATGCGCGCGCATCGCGGCGATGGACGGGAAATGCGTCTCGCGCAGGGTCAGGGTCGCCCCCGGCAGGAGTACGGCGACGGTGCCGGCCCGCGCCATGGCGGCGATGCCCTCGGCATTGCTGCGCTCCAGATGATCGGCCGAAAGGGCGTCATGGGCTGCGGCCAGCGCCGCCCCGCCGCCATCCGTCAACTGGTCGGCGTGCAGCTTGACCGGCAGGCCGAGGCGCTTCGCGGCGGTGAAGAGCTGCGCCGTTTCGGCGGGGGTGAAGGCGATGCTTTCGCAGAAGGCATCCACCGCATCGGCCAGGCCCTCCTCCGCCGCGCGGGGCAGGATCTCGTCCACGACGAGACGAAGGTAGTCGGCCTGGCGGCCCTTGTATTCCGGCGGCACGGCATGGGCGGCGAGCAGCGAGGTGACGACGCTGACCTGGCGTTGCCTGCCCAGCACGCGGGCGGCGCGGAGCTGGCGCAACTCGGCGTCCAGCTCCAGACCGTAGCCGGACTTGATCTCGACGGTGGTCACGCCCTCGCGCAGCAGCGCATCCAGCCGGGGCAGGGCGGCCTGCACCAGCTGCGCCTCATTCGCCGCGCGTGTGGCCCGCATGGTGGAGAGAATGCCGCCGCCGGCGCGGGCGATCTCCTCATAGCTGGCGCCGCCGAGGCGCATTTCGAACTCGGCCGAGCGGTTGCCGCCGAAGACCATGTGTGTGTGGCAATCGATCAGCCCGGGCGTGATCCAGGCGCCGCCGCAATCCGTGATGGATGCCGCGTGGTCGGGCAGCGCGGCGCGCGGGCCGATCCAGGTGATGCGGCCATCCTTCGCCGCGATGGCGCCATCCTCGATGACCCCCAGCGCATCGTCGCGCATGGTGGCGAGGTGGGCGTTCACCCAGACATGGTCGAAGCTCATGCGAGTGGCGCCTGCAAGTCACGCAGCAAGGCGCGCGCGGCGGCGATGTCGGGCGCCATCAGCCGATCCTCGTCCCAGGGCGCCACATGCGCGCGCAGCCTGGCATGCGCGGCTTCGATCGCGGCGCTGCTGGTGAGCGGGCGGTGGAAGCCGATGCCCTGGGCCGCGGCCAAATACTCGATGGCGAGGATGCCCTCGACATTCTCGGCCATCGGCGTCAGGCGCAGCGCGGCGTTGGTCGCCATGGAGACGTGATCCTCCTGGTTGGCGGAGGTGGGCAGGCTGTCCACGCTGCGGGGTGTCGCCATGGCGCGGTTCTCGGCGGCCAGGGCCGCCGCCGTCACCTGCGCGATCATGAAGCCGGAATTCAGCCCTCCCGCCTGCACGAGGAAGGCCGGCAGGCCGGACAGCGCCGGGTCGGTCAGCAGGGCGATGCGTCGTTCGGCGATGGCGCCGATTTCGGCCAGCGCCAGGGCCAGGGTATCGGCGGCGAAGGCCACGGGCTCCGCGTGGAAATTGCCGCCGGAGAGCAACTCGCCGCCTTCCACCAGCAGCGGGTTGTCGGTCACGGCGTTGGCCTCGCGCTCCAGGGTCGCACCGGCCTGCTCGATGAGGTCGAGGCAGGCGCCGATCACCTGGGGCTGGCAGCGCAGGCAATAGGGGTCCTGCACGCGGATGTCATTGTCGCGGTGGCTGTCGCGGATGGCGCTGCCGGCGAGAAGCTGGCGCAGCGTCTCGGCCACGCGGATCTGGCCGGGCTGGCCACGCAGCGCATGGATGCGCGGGTCGAAGGGCGTGTCGGAGCCGCGCGCCGCATCCACGCTCATCGCCCCCGTGAGCAGCCCGGCGCGCAGCAGGTCCATGGCGCGGAACTGCGCGTCGAGTGCCAAGGCGGTGCTGACCTGCGTGCCGTTCAGCAGCGCCAACCCCTCCTTCGGGCCGAGGGTCAGCGGCGCGCGGCCGATGGCGGCGAGTGCCGTCACACCACCATGCGTCACATGCTGCGCATCGGTCGCCGAACCCTCGCCCACCAGCACCAGCGAGAGATGGGCGAGCGGCGCCAGATCCCCCGAGGCGCCGACCGAGCCTTGCGCCGGGACGTCCGGCAGCATGTCCGCCTCCAGCAGGGCCAGCAGCGTCTCGATGATCTCGGGCCTGGCCCCCGAGGCGCCGCGCGCGAGCGAGAGCGCCTTCAGGCCGAGGATCAGGCGCACCGCGGGCCGGGGCAGGTTCGTGCCCGTGCCGGCGGCATGGCTGCGCAGCAGGTTGAGCTGGAGCCTCGCGAGGTCGCCCTCGGCGATGCGTGTGGAGGCGAGCTTGCCGAAGCCCGTGTTCACGCCGTAGAGCGCGGCGCCGGTGGCCAGCGCGGCGCGCAGCGTGGCGAGGCCGGCCTCCACATCATCGCGCCAGCCGGGGGCGAGGGTGAGGGCGGCGCCATCGCGGATGGCGCGCCAATCGGAAAGCCGGGCCTGGCCGGCGGCGAGGGTGATGCGGGTCATGCCCCCCAGAATAGAACGCCTTGCCGCGCCGGGCCATCACGGGCTTGCGCGCCCCGGCCCGCCCCGCGATGTTTCACCGCATCGTCTTCCAGGGATTCCGATGGCCGAATTCTTTGCCCACCACGCCCTGCTGCCCGGGGGCTGGGCCGCCGATGTGCGCATCACCTGCGATGCGGCGGGCCGGATCACGGAGGTGACGCCCGGGGCAGCGCCAGGTGCCGCGCGCCGGCTGCGTGGCCATGTCATCCCCGGCATCGCCAACTTGCACAGCCACGCCTTCCAGCGCGCCATGGCGGGCGGGGCCGAACGCCGCAGCCCTGCCGGCCGCGACAGCTTCTGGACCTGGCGCGAGACGATGTACCGCTTCGC
>NZ_JAIEQY010000173.1 GCF_019747315.1 Roseococcus sp.
CCGCCGCCTCCCGCTCCGGAGACCTTGCCGGTTGACGCCCCTGCATCGAGGGCCACCCCGAAGGCTTCCTCGATACGCGGGTTGCTGATGCCGGCCGCCATCTCGCGCTTGCTGGTCCATCCCGCCCGCAGGGTGCGCGCGACGCAGTCGAGGTCGCCCTGCAGCAGCGCCTCCTTCATCTCGATCGCGGATGCTTTCAGCCGGTGCATCGCCTCCACCGGCTTCGCTGCGCCCTGCTCCACATTGGAGGATTGCTCCGTGATGATCGACGCACTCTCGCGGCTCACGCCCGTGAAGCAGAGCATGGTTTGCGCTTCGAGTTCGGTCGCCACCTCACGCTTGATGCGCAGGGGATTGATGATGACGCGCTCCTCGCCCCGGAACTCCATGAAGTTGAAGCCGCCGAAGGTCGCGGCGAACTGGTCCTGCCGCCCGCCGGCGAGCCCCAGATCCTTGCGTTCGATCAGGTAGGCCAGATGCGCGATGTCGTACTCGCCAAGCGGCAGGCGCAGCAGCTCGCTGATCGCCTGCAGCACGGCGACGACCAGTGTGGACGAAGAACCAAGCCCCGAGCCGGCCGGCGCCTCCGAGTAGGTCGAAATCCGCAACGGCAGGGGTTCCCCGCCGTGGAAATCACGCACCACCCGGTTGTAGATGGCCTTGTGCAGGTCAAGCCGCCCGTCAAAGGCCAGGCAGGCGGTGGCAGGCCAACGCCCGGCGAGGCCAAGGTCCAGGCTCTCCAGCTCGACATGGTCTCCCTCGGCCGGTGCGACGCTGGCGTAGATGTAGCGGTCGATCGTGACGTTCATGACCGCCCCGCCATAGAGATCGGCATAGGGCGATACATCCGTCCCGCCACCGGCCAGCCCGATCCGCAGTGGTGCCCTTGCCCGCACCAGGCTCCGCGGTCGCGGCGCAATCCCGCGCGCGCGCGCCATCAATTCAAGCGCGGAATTGCTGATATCAGCAGTTGAAGCAGAGAATGGAGGAGCGATAACGCTTGAAATATTGACACTCATCCGGCGTCCTCGATCTCGAATTATTTTCGATAATCCTGAAGTATGGGACTATACTACACCAAAATCGATCAGATGAAATAGATCCGATGTCCACTATAAAGTTCGAGCGGTAGCTGTGCCTGCGGCGGTCGCGCCACCATCCAGGGCAAAGCCGGAACGCGTGGAGACGGAGGACAACGGTTCGCTACACCTTGTAACACTATGCGCATCTATCAGTGACATTCGTCAAGCCAGCACCGGGCCTATGCACCAACCGGGGCGAGACATGGCTGCAGCCTTTATGGCGGGCCGACCCGGGACCCCATTCTCCGAAGGGATCATCGATGCCTGGCGCCGGGCGCACCCCCAGGGCTGGATTGGCGCCGGTGGCTGATCACGCATGACCTCCCCGTGGCGTGGCGCAGGGCGCGCCGCGTTGTCGTCATGCAGCGCGGGCGTATCCTGGAGAGCGGCGCGACGGAGGCGGTCTCCCGCAACCCCGCCAACCCCTGAACCGCCGCCCTGCCGGGCGCGGCGGCCCGGGCCGCCTGCGCGGGCCAGGCCGAATTCCTTGACGCAACCGGATGGAGACCCATGCCGCAAGACACCGCCTTCGCCGCCCCCGGCCGCTTCTGGAAGGGCAATATCCACACCCATTCCAATGCCTCCGACGGCGTCCGCACGCCCGAGGCGGTCTGCGCGACCTATCGGGAAGCGGGCTACGATTTCCTGGCCCTGACCGATCATTTCCTGCCGAAATACAACTTCCCCGTGGTGGACACGCGGCCCTTCCGCACCGCCCGCTTCACCACCATCCTGGGCGCCGAGCTGCACGCGCCGGCGACGGCGCTGGGCGAGCTGTGGCATATCCTGGCCGTTGGCCTTCCGCTGGATTTCGCGCCGACCACCGCCAGCGAGACCCGGCCGGGCCTGGCCGCCCGCGCCATCGCCGCCGGCGCCTTCGTCGCCATCCCGCATCCCGGCTGGTACGCGCTGACCACGGCGGATGCGAACACGCTGCCCGGTGCGCATGCGGTGGAGGTCTACAACCACACCTCGCAACTGCGCACGGAGCGCGGCGATGGCGTCTATCTCGCCGACCAGCTTCTGGCCGAAGGGCGCCGGATCAACCTCATCGCGGTGGATGACGCGCATTTCGTCTGCCCCGACGCCTTTGGCGGCTGGGTGATGGTCAAGGCGGAGGCCAATGAGCCCGAGGCACTCCTGGCCGCGCTGAAGGCCGGGCATTTCTACGCGACGCAGGGGCCTTCCATCCACGACATCACCTGGGGCGAGGATTGGGTGGAGGTCACCTGCTCGCCCGCCGCCAGCATCATGGTGCTGGGCCGCGGCTCCCGCGCCGCGCAATCCGTGGCGCTGGGCCAGACGCGGGCGCGGCTTTCCACCGCGGCCCTGCGCGGCTTCGCGCGCGTCGTCGTGGCCGATGCGCAGGGGCGCCGCGCTTGGTCCAACCCCATCCATTTCCCGAACTGAAGGAGAGCATGATGTGCGCCACCTCGTGCACAATCTCCGTGACAACCCGGCCGATGCCGGCATTGACGACCAGCATGAGGAGCTGGGCCATGCCTGGCTGGTCCATCATTTCGGCCCGGAGGTGACGGAGCCCGTGCGGCTGCATATCGCCGCCAAGCGCTGTCTCTGCGCAATGGAGCCGGACTGCTTCGCCAAGCTCTGACCGGACAGCGAGAAGAGCCTGGGCTTGGGGTGGCCCGATGTCGCCCGAGGAGGTCCGTGCCCTTCGAGGCGCTGCCGCACAACGCGGAGGCGGTGCAACTGCGGCGCGATGACGGGCAGGCCAAGGTGAAGGGGCTCCGGACGCCAGCCGTCGCGCATGTCCTGCCGGCCGTGGCGCGCAGCCTGGCGGGCTGAGCGCGAGCGGCCCGGCGCGACGCGTCACGCCGCAGCCCCTCCATGATGACGAGCGGGGCTGCCCGCTACGGGCTCACAGGTCGAAATGCCCGGTCTGGTCCAGATAATCGTGGCTGTGCACGATCACCGCCTCATCGCTCACCCGCACCAGCGCATAGGCGGCGGGCTCATGGCTGCCCGGCACCGTCTCCCGGTCAGACAGATCGAGCGCCACCTGGTGCGCGGTGCCGCGGATCGAGCTGAAGGGGATGCCCCGCCAGGAGCCCGCCAACGGCCGGTGCAGATGGCCGTGGAACATGTGCCGGATGCGCGGCTGGTGCGGCGCCAGCACGGCGGCCAGACCGGCCGCATGCGCCATCTGGATGCGGTCCATCCGGGTGATGCCCACCGGCATGGGCGGGTGATGCAGGAAGAGGAAGACCGGTCCCTCGCTTTCGGCAAGCCGGGCCGCCAGCCAGGCCAGTCGTTTCTCGCAGAGCGCGCCGGCATGGGTGCCGGGCGTTTTGGTGTCGAGCAGGAGGAAGAGCCCGGCCTCCGTCTCGATCGCCTGCTGGACGAAGCCGTTCTCGTCCACGCCCTGCTCGGGGAAGGCGGTGCGGAAATGATCGCGCTCGTCGTGATTGCCGAGCATCAGGTGGAAGGGCATGGGCAGCCCCTCCAGGATGTCGCGCAGCTGCGCATAGGCCTCGGGCTGGCCGTGATGCGTGAGGTCGCCCGTGACGATGACGAACTCGGCCGGCGCGGTGCTGCCCGGGCCATGCCGCGCGGCGATGCTCTCCACTGCCATGCGCAGGCGCTCCGCCGGGTCGAGGCCGTAATTGGTCTCGCCGGCGGGCAGGATGTGCAGGTCGGTGATGTGGATGAAGTCGAACATCAGCGGCGCGGCAGC
>NZ_JAIEQY010000063.1 GCF_019747315.1 Roseococcus sp.
AAGGAGGTGGAGGAATGCCTCACCGCCACCGGCCTGCGCCCCGTGGAGTGGCTGCTGCGCAACACGCCGCTCGATGCGCGCTGGGTGCTGATTCACGCCACGCACATGACGCCGGAGGAAACCCGCGCGCTGGGCGCGACCGGGGCGGTCGCCGGGCTCTGCCCCTCCACCGAGGCCTCGCTCGGCGACGGCATCTTCCCGCTGCCGGATTACCTCGCGGCCGAGGGCCGGCTCGGCTTCGGCACGGACAGCCATGTGGGCATCTGCCCCGCCGCCGAATTGCGCCAGCTTGAAACGAGCCAGCGCTTGGCGCTCGAGCTGCGCAGCGTGGCCACCGACGAGGCGCGGCCGCATCCGGGCCGTGGGTTGCTGGAACGCGCGCTGGCCGGCGGTGCGCAGGCCTGCGGCGTGGCGATGGGTGGCATCGCCCCCGGCCTGCGCTGCGACCTGGTGGAACTGGATGACGAGCACCCGACGCTCACGGGCCGCGGCGGCGATGCGGCTCTCGACGCCTGGTGCTTCGGCCCGGCGGACCGGATGGTCCGCAGCGTCGCCGTCGGCGGCCGCGTCGTCGTGGAATCCGGTCGGCATTTGCAGGAAGGGACGATCCGCGAGGGATTTGCCCGCACGATGAAAAGGCTTGGCGCATGACCCTACCCCTGCACGGCAAGATCGCTTACGTGACCGGCGGCAGCCGCGGCATCGGCCGCGCCTCGGCCATTGCTTTCGCCGAGGCCGGCGCCGATGTGGCCATCTGCCACCTCGATGACGAGGCCGAGGCGAGGACGCTGGTGCAGGCCGTGACGGCGCGCGGCAGGCGCGGCTTCCAGATGCCGGCCGACATGGGCGATCTGGGGCAGATCAAGGCCTTTGCGGCGGCGGCCGAAACCGCCCTCGGCCCTTGCGACATCCTGCTGAACAATGCGGGGATGAACATTCGCGGGCCCTTTGGCGAGATCAGCGAGGCGGATTTCGACCGCATGGTCGCAGTGCATTTGAAGGGCATGTTCTTCATGGCGCAGGCCGTCTATTCCGGCATGGTGGCGCGGGGCGGCGGGCGGATCATCAACATCGCCTCGCAGCTGGCTCTGAAGGGTTCGCCCGGCATCGTCACCTATTGCGCGGTGAAGGCGGGCATCATCGGCTTTACCCGCGCGCTCGCCCATGAGGCGGGGCCGAAGGGCGTATTGGTGAATGCCATTGCGCCTGGGCCCATCGAGACGGACCTGACGCGCGGGCGCGGCGAGGAATGGAAGGCACGGATCTCAGCGAGCCTCCCGCTCGGCCGCCTGGGCCAGCCGGAGGAAATCGCCGCGACTGCACTGCTGCTGGCGGGACCTGGCGGCACTTATTACGCGGGGGCCTGCCTGTCACCCAATGGCGGCGACGTGATGCATTGAGCTTGGGCTGACGATAAACTGCCCCACGAACCACCCTGAAATGCACCGTGCGGCGCCCCGAAGGGACACCGCACGGCTTTGTTCCGGCATAGCGTTTCGCCTGCCGCAGCGTTACGAACGACCACCACGGCTGGACTCGCCGCCCTTCCGCCCGGCTTCCGACGCGCGTTCCCGATCCTGGGCGAAATTGCCCGAACCGCCACGCTCGCCCGCGCCGCTGCTGCCGCCGCGGCCACCCTGGCTGGCTTCACCGCCCTTGCGGCCCGCTTCGGCAGCCAGGGCCGGGTTCTTGGAGAAGCTCCGATCCTCGGGCGCCACGTTCTTGCCGCCCTTCCGGCCGGCCTCAGCGGCGAGTTCGGGATCCTTCGAGAAGCTGCGATCCTCCGGAGCGACGCTCTGGCCGCCTTTGGACGCGATTTCCTGCTGCTTCTTCTCATCCATGCCGGCGAAGCCACGCTCGCTGCCGCCGCCCTGCCTTTTATTGTCGGCCATGTCATGTACTCCCTTGCTGTATCCAATTACCTCGCTCCACCGCAAGTGGTAGCGAGTATGTATAACCGGACGGGAAAGCCGTGGTTACGCGACAGGGTGACTTAAATCGCCGTAAAGTGAGGGGTATTTGGTCACCACCTTGCTGAAGCGCGAGCGTTGCCACGGCAAAATTTTGGCGTGGGCGGACGTTCAATGCTGTCGCTGCACCCGCAGGGCGCAGTAGTCGGCCGAGCCTGCCGGGACGGTATCGCCCGGTCCAGGCCATCACAAACACTGGCCGGGGTTGCGCCGTGCCGGGCATGCGGTGGTTCAGGCCGGATCGAATCAGCCTATGGGCCGGCTTCAGGGATGTTCCACGCGGGGCCAATACGGCGCAGTGAAGCGCTGGTACGGGATGGCCGCGAAGTCGCGCAGGATGCCGGCCTCGGCCGCGCAATAGCGCACCTCGCGCGCGATGGGCGCGAACCCCGCATAGAAATGCTGCGAGGACTTCACCACCACCATCCGCTTGTCATGCAGCGTGCAGCCGAGGCCGGTGAAGGCGTCCGGGTGAAACACCTGCTGCCGCTCGCTGGCGACGATGATGTGGATGCCTTCTGTTTCGATCCAGGCCGCGGGCCCCATCTCGCTGCGACCGCCGGAAAGCCCCGATTGCACATGGCGTTCCGTCACCGCATGCACCCGCACCATGAGATCCAGCGGATCGCCCGACATCAGCCCGCATTTGCCACCCAGGCGCAGCGGCATGACGGCGCCGGCACCGCCCTCGCGCAGGAAGGCGACGGCGATGGGGTCCCAGAACATGCCGATGGCCGCATCGCGCACGCCGCGCGCCAGCATGCGCGCCAGCATGGCCGTGCAGTCCGATGGCGCGCCGCCCCCCGCATTGTCCGAGGTTTCGGCGACCACGGTCGGGCCGCGAGGCCCGCCAGAGAAAGCCGTGCCCGAGGGGGCAGCCAGCGCCACATCGATCGCCTGGTCCGGCGTGTCGAAGCGCTTGCGCGTCACCTCGCGCATCGCCCAAATCCGCTCGCCCCAGGCCTGGGCCGTGCGGGCGGCGTGGCCTTCATCGCCATCCGCGATGGCGAGCATCTTCGCCCCCACATGCGGCACGTCACCCCAGGGGAAGCCATGCGCGAAGGAAAGGGAGAGGATCTCGCCGCGCGCCTCGCTCGCCAGCATGTCGGCCACGAAGCTCTTCATGGGCTCCATTGGCGTGTGCCACATGTTGATCGTGTGCAGCGGGTGATAGGCGATGACGGGGCGGATTTCCCGCCGCGCCGCGCGCAGCGCCAGGCGGAACAAATCCTCGGCCCGCTCCGCCATGTCGATATGCGGGTATTCCTTGTAGATCACGACCAGGTCGGCGTTCTCCCGCAGCGTCTCGTCCAGGTGGCAATGCAGGTCGAGCTCGACGCCGATCACGCAATCGCGGCCCACAATCTCCCGCACGCGGCGCACCAGGTCGCTTTCGCAGTCGTCATACCCCTCCGCCACCATCGCGCCATGCAGGTTGAGCAGCACGATCCCGACCGGGCCGGCGGCACGCAGGTCGCCCAGGATCAGCTCCCGCAATTCCTCATAGGCGGCGCGGATGGTGGTGCCGGCGGGCTGGGCGTTGGCGGTGATGCTCTCCACCACCTCGATCCCGGCCTCGCCCGCCAGGCGCCGCCAGGCGATGAGCGGGATGTTGCCCCAGGCCGGCGCGTCCAGGCTGCCGGCGTTCCGGCTGAAGCGATTCCCATGGAAGGCGGCCCGCCCTGTCGGCAGGGGGGAGAAGGTATTGGTCTCGGTCAGCAGCGCCGCCATGAAGAGTTTCATCGAAGCCGGGTCCTCGCAAAGGCGGGCAGCGCCGCCGGATCAGGGGCCGCCGGATCAGGGGCCGCCGGATCAGGGGCCG
>NZ_JAIEQY010000093.1 GCF_019747315.1 Roseococcus sp.
CCCTCGGCCATTTGCGGCTGCGGGTTGAAGTTCGCATCTGTGCCATAGAGCGTGTCATAGACGAGATAGGCGTGGTTGCGGCTGACAAAGGCGGTGGACCAGAGCGGGTCCAGCACGGTCACGTCGGACTGCGGCACGAAGCGCAGCGAGCGCGCGCCCTGGGCGGCCACCATGGAGGGCGCGGCGAGCGCCATGGGCGTGGCGAGCAGCGTTCGGCGGGGCAGTGAGGTCATGCGGCGTTCTCCGTGGGGGCTGCTCGCCATCCTGCGGAGCAGCCCGCTGCGAGGCAAGGTTTTGTTGCCGGCATCCCCTGCATCCTGCTGGGCGGCCTGGGCCGCTTCAGCCTGCATGGCGGGACGGCACGCCCTTCCCGTGCGCGCCCGTGCTTCCGCGCTCCATTCCCATTCTGGAAGGACTTGCCTCGGCCGTCGGTAAGGGTCGAAGCTGCAAGGAAGTCGCGGCCGCATCACAAGGCCGGAATCACGAGGGCGGCCAAACCATGGATTTCCGAGACAGCATCGCACGCGTGCGGCAGGAGAACCTGACCTATATCTCCACCGCCCGGCTGCAGCTCCTGACATCGAAGCTCATCGAGACACTGGAGGCCGGGGTTGCGGGCCATGTCCTCGAATTCGGGATTGCGCTGGGAGGGTCCGGGACCTTGCTGGCCAAGGGCGCCGTCGCCCATCAGCGGCATTTCCATGGCTTCGACGTCTTCGCCATGATCCCGCCGCCGACCTCCGAGAAGGACGACGAGAATTCCAAGAAGCGCTACAATCAGATCAAGTCCGGCAAGTCCAAGGGCATCGGCGGCGAGAAATATTACGGCTATCGTGAGAATTTGTTCGACGAGGTCACCCAGTCCTTCGCGCGGCACGGCATTCCGGTGAACGGAGAGACGGTGGTGTTTCACAAGGGCTTGTTCGAGGAGACTTGGCCTTCGTATCAGGACGGGAAGGTGGCGTTCGCCCATATCGATTGCGACTGGTATGACCCGGTGGCGTTCTGTTTGCGTGCCGTGGCGGATCTGATGCCCAGCGGCGGCTGCGTCATCCTCGATGACTATGATGCCTATGGGGGGTGCCGAACCGCGACCCTGGAATTCCTGGAGCAGCGCCAGGATTTCTCGCAGGGGGAGGGCGAGCAGGCGCGCATTCTCCGGAAGCTCTGAGGCGCGCGACGCCCTGTCAGGGCAGGATCAACGCCCGCGCCGCCACCAGCGCGGAGATGGCCGCTTCATCCAGCCCGGCCTCGCGCAGCACTTCGCGCCCATGTTCGCCGAGCCGTGGCGTGGAGAGGCGCGGAATCTCCCCATGCGCCGAGAAGCGCACCGGCGCCGCCATGCGCGTCAGCGCGCCCTCGCTCGGGTGCTGCTCGGGCTGGAAGAAGCCACGCGCGTTGAGATGCGGGTCCGCGCGCAGTGACGGCAAATCATGCACCGGCGCGCAGGGCAGGTCCGCCGCTTCCAGCAGGGCCAGCCATTCCGCCGTGCCGCGCGTGGCGAAGATGCTGGCAAGCTCCGCGTAAAGCTCGTCAATGTGGCGCAGCCGCGTGGTGTGGTTGAGCAGGCGCGGATCGGTCGTCATCCGCTCCGGCGTGCCGATCGCGGCGAAGAAGCGCTCCCATTGCGCCTGATTGTAGATCATCACGCCGATGAAGCCGTCCTCAGTCGCATAGGGCTTGCGGTCGGGGCTGATGAGGCGGGCATAGCCGCCCTGGTCGCTGGGCGGCTCGAAGCCCATGCCGCCCAGGTGGTCGCCCAGCACCATGCTCGCCATCACCTCGAACATCGGCACCTCCACCTCCTGCCCGAGGCCCGTGCGCCCGCGCTCCAGCAGGGCGGCGAGGATGCCGGAGAGCGCGTGCATGCCGCCCACCCGGTCCGCCAGCGCGAAGGGGGCATAGCGCGGCGCGGCGGCGCCTTGCGCCAGCGCCAGGTGGGCCAGGCCGCCGATGCCCTGGATCAGGTCGTCATAGGCGGGCTTTTCCGCGTAAGGGCCGTCCTGGCCGAAACCCACCAGAGCGCAGAAGACGAGGCGCGGATCGGCGGCGCGCAAGGTCGCCGAATCGAGGCCGAGACGCTTGAGCGCGCGCGGCCGCACATTGCTGATCACCACGTCGCAGGTTTTCGCCACGGCCAGCGCCGCGTCCCGCGCCGGGGCTTGCTTGAGGTCCAGGCAAAGGCCTCGCTTGCCGCGGTTGAGCGTGAGAAAGATGGCGCCCATGCCGGGATGGCGCGCGGGCTCGGTGTGGCGCGTCACATCGCCCTCGGGCGCTTCCAGCTTGATCACCTCGGCGCCCATCTCGGCCATCAGCTGCGTGGCATAGGGGCCGAACAGCACCGTCGTCATGTCGAGCACGCGGATGCCCGCGAGTGGTCCGGCGCCCATGCGCATTCTCCCCTGGATGCAGGGCAGGCTAGCCAAGCGGCGCGGCTTGCGCGAGCCTGCCCGCCAAAGGGAGACCCAAGTTGCAAAGATTCCGCATCGGCTATTACGGCTTCGTGCCCCATCCGAATTTCCTGGCGACCGCGGCGCAGGACCCGGCGCTGGAAATCGTCCACATCCCGCTGGAGGCCAGCCCCAGCGAGGCGATCCAGACGCTCTCCTCCTGCCATGGCTACTACGTCATGGCGGCGCGGGATGAGCTGCCCCTGCCGCTGCATGTCCATGCGGAGTTGCTGGGCAAGCTGCCCAACCTGCTGATGGCGGCGAGCTACGGCGCCGGCTACGACCCCTGCAACCCGGATGCCTGCACCGAGGCCGGCGTGCTGCTGGTGAACCAGGCCGGCGGCAATGCCGAGGGTGTGGCCGAACACGCCGTCGGCATGATGCTCGCCTGCCTCAAGCGCATGCCGGAAGCCCAGGCCTCGATGATCGCGGGCACGGCGCGCAACCGGGCCACGCTGCTGGGGCGCGAGCTGCGCGGCAAGGTGGTGGGGCTGGTGGGCTTCGGCCATGTGGGAAGGCGCGTGGCCGAGATCGTGAAGGCCGCCTTCGGCAACCGCGTCATCGTCTGCGATCCTTTCCTCGATGCCGCGACCATCGCCGCGCATGGCGGCGAGAAGGTGGATTTCGCGACCCTCCTGGCCGAGGCCGATGTGGTCAGCATCCATTGCCCCCTCACGCCGCAGACGCGCGGCATGATCAACGCCGCGGCCTTCACCGCGATGAAGAAGGGCGTGATCTTCGTCACCACCGCGCGCGGCTCCATCCATGACGAGGCGGCGCTGTTCGAGGCGCTGGAAACCGGCCAGGTGGCAAGTGCGGGGCTCGATGTCTGGGAGGTGGAGCCGCCGCCCACGGACCACCCGCTGCTGCACCACCGCGCCGTGATCGCGAGCCAGCACACGGCGGGCGTCACCGAGGAAAGCCGCGCGAACATCACGAAGATCGCGGCCCTGGCCTTCTCGGAGCTGGCGGCGGGGCGGATGCCGCCGCGCATCGTGAACCCCGAGGTGAAGCCGCGCTTCGCCGAGCGCTACCAGGCGGCTTTCGGCAAGCCGCCGGTGGAGTGATCAGAAGGCGGGCGCGAGGCCGAGGCCGGGCCCTTCGGGCACGGTCATGAAGCCCTCGCGCACCGCCAGGGCCTGGCCATAGGGGGGCGTTTCGAGGTCGGCGTAATAGACCTCGATCGGGGCCTCCTGCGCCTGCGCGGCCAGCACATGCAGCGTGGCCAGCAGGCCCGGGCCGAAATAGGGCGAGTGCGGCACCAGGGTCACGCCCGCCGCCCGCGCCAGCCGCGCCACCTCCATGAGCCCGGTGACGCCGCCGATCTTGGTGACGCTGGGCTGCGC
>NZ_JAIEQY010000363.1 GCF_019747315.1 Roseococcus sp.
AATTCGGTGCTGGACATGGTGGCGCCGTGGATGCCGTCCCGCCCGGTCTTGGAGCCGACATAGACCACGGAATTGCCCACGCCGGTCGCCGCCGCGGTGAAGATGCGGTCCGCCTTCAGGATGCCCACCGTCATCGCATTGACCAGCGGATTGCCATTATAGGCCGGGTGGAAGTTCACCTCGCCGCCCACCGTGGGCACGCCCACGCAATTGCCATAGCCGCCAATGCCGCGCACCACGCCATCCAGGATGCGCCGCGTGCGCGGCAGCGCGGGGTCGCCGAAGCGCAGCGCGTTCAGATTGGCGATGGGCCGCGCCCCCATGGTGAAGACATCGCGCAGAATGCCACCCACGCCGGTCGCGGCACCGTTGTAGGGCTCGATGAAGCTCGGGTGGTTGTGGCTTTCCATCTTGAAGACGGCGGCCAGGCCCTCGCCGATCGCGATGACGCCGGCATTCTCGCCGGGCCCGACCAGCACCCAGGGCGCCTTGGTGGGCAATTCGCGCAGCCAGACGCGGGAGGATTTGTAGGAGCAATGCTCGCTCCACATCACGCTGAAAATCCCCAGCTCGGTCAGCGTCGGGTCCCGCCCGAGAATCGCCAGCGCGCGCTGATATTCATCGGGCTTGAGGCCGAATTCGGCGGCAAGCTGGGCGGCGCGCTCGGGCGCCAAGGGGGCAACGGGGGTCATGCCCCGTTTGTCGGGCGGGGCGGGCGGCTTGTCCAGCGGGGTCATGGCATGGCGAGCCGCACCGCGCGTGGGATATGCGCCCGGCCACCGGCCAGCGTCAGCAGGTTGCGCAGCGGCCTCCCCCAGTCCCGCACCAGGCGGAGGAAGTGGCCCAGCCCCTTTTCGCATGCGCGCCTTTGCCAGTCGAACAGGGTTTTGGACAAATCCGGATCGGGCAGCAGCCAGGCGGGCCCCGGCAAGGCGCCGTACAGCTTCAAACGCCGCGCCAGGACCAGAATGCCCAGGCCGCGCAGCCGATAGGCCCGACGCGCCGCCCGGAAAATCACCCGCCGCAACCCCTGCAACGGGTGCCGCGGGCCGAGATCATGCAGCGCCTGGAGCAGCCTCTCCCACAGCCCCGCCTGGGTCAGCCGCCGGAAATGCCGGGCGACGGTGCCGGCCTGGCCATATTCGGGCGGAACCTCCCGCCAGGGGGCATCGGTGGTGAGAAGCCAGAAGATGCCGTCCATCCGGTGGCGCAGATCAGCCATGGGGCGGCCCTGGGGGTGGGCGCGCTCGACGTAGGGGCGCAGTGCGGCCCATTGGCGGTCTGTGAGGGGGCGGTGGGGGATGCGATGGAACATTTAGGGAACATAGAGCCGAAAAGCCGAAAAAATCAATTGGAATTGGGGCGCTGCCCCAAGCCCCGCTGGGGAGCCACGGGCTCCCCAGACCCCTGCGACAACTTGGCCCCTACGCCAGGGCGTGGGCCAGCGCGTAAAGGGTGTAGCCCAGGGCGCCAGCGGCGCAGGACCAGCGGGCGTGCTGGCCGCAGGCGGCCTCCTGCCAGTAATGGCAGGCGATCAGCATCAGAATCATGGCGAGGAACATGGTTAGATCTCCCCCCGCTCTTGTGCGGGCGGCCTCCCACCTCCACCATCGGAAAGGGTCATGGCGCAGGAGGTTTCCGGGTTGCCGGGCGGAAGAGGCGGCAAGGGCGGCAAGCCCGCGGAAAGCAACGGCTTCGCCGCGAAGCTTTCCGCGCATCTGGATTCAGGCAGCCGGCCGGGACTGAAGCCAGGCGCCGTAGGCGGCAAATGGACCGCGCCCGCCTTCGGCAAGGCCGTCGGCGTAAGCGAGCGCACAGTGCGTCACTGGCGGAGCAGCACCGGCACCCTGCCCGATGCCGAGAACCTCTCCGACATCCTCGAAGTGCTTTTCGGCGATGAGCGAGGCTTGGCGGAAGAACGCCGCGCGCTGCACGAGGCATGGGACGCGGCCCAACGGCTGAAGCTGGAGCGCAGTTCACCGCTGCCGGCCGGGCTGCGCGTCACCCTGGCAGATGATCACCTCGCCTTGGATCAAGCCGGCACGGATTCGGATCGGGACGTCGCCAGCGATGCGATGGTGCAACAGCAACACGCGGTGGTGCGTGGCCTCCTGGACAAGCTGCGCGCCGTGGTTCTGCGCCGGGGCAACCAGTTGACGCCTGCCTGGGATGATCTGCTTCCCACACTAGAATGCCTGATCGCCCGCCTGGCCGGCGAGACGGCCAGCCTGCCCGCCGACATGGCATGGCTCTACCAGGAAGGCCTTTCGCTCGGCTCCCTGCTCGAACAGCATGTGCACCTGCGGGACCACCCGGAGCAGGGCGAGGCCGCGCTTACGGCCGATCTCGGCCGCCAACTCGCGGATTCGGTGGGCGCCGTGGCGCTGCTCATCCGCGCCTTCCCGTCAAACCGCGAAAGGGATGCACAGCACGCCATGTTCTGGGAGTGGGACGCGATGACTCCGGCTCGGGCGGTGCGGGCCTGTGCCCGGGGCTTGCTGCGCCCCGAGGATGAAGCGCTGCTCGACCGGATGGGCAGGACGGCAGGGCGCTCCGGCGTGCAAGGGAATAAGGCAACGGGCAGCTTCATAGCGACCATGGGCAATCTTGCCCTGGCGGGCGTGACCAGCTTGATGCTCTCGGGCATCGCCAATGAATCGCCCTTCATCAAGCGGCTTAGTGGCTTCATTGTCTCGGCTGAGGCTCCACTGGGTCAGTTGATGCAGAGCTTCCCGGCTGATTTCGCCGCAACGCTGCGCTTCGGGATGGATCTTGTGAGGGACCCACCCGCCCTGCCGTCCGGCCCGGCCCCGCGCCGCGATCTGCCGGAAATTGAGGAGGTGATGCGCATGATCTTGGCGGGGCAAGCACCACCACCGGAATGGGTGCCGTTCATCATGGCGTTGGATTTCCAAGGCGAGAAAGAACTCAAGCATCTCGCCCCCCTGGCCGGGCTCACGAGCCTTAAGACCCTCGACCTTGAGGGAACGGGCGTGCAAGAACTCGCCCCCCTGGCCGGATTGACCAGCCTTGACACGCTCTCCCTTAACGAAACAGGCGTGACAGAACTCGCTCCCCTGGCTAGTCTCACTAGACTCGAGTGGCTCTCCCTCATGCAAACTGTTGTGACAGAGCTCGCTCCTCTGGCCGGACTAACTAGGCTCGGGACACTCTGGCTTAACCATACGGGCGTGACTGAACTCGCCCCCTTGGCCAGCCTGACAAGACTTGAGGAGTTATTCCTCAATCAAACGGGCGTGACAGAACTCGCCGCTCTGGCCGGACTCACCAAACTTCAGGTGCTCTGGCTCAGCCGGACGGGCGTGACAGACCTCACTCCTTTGGCCCGACTCTTCAGACTTCAAGAGCTTGAACTCGACGGAACGGGTGTGACCAGCCTCGGTCCCCTGGCCGGACTCACCAGCCTTCACACGCTCTCCCTAAACGAAACGGGTGTAGCGGAGCTTGCCCCCCTAGCCGGACTCACCAACCTTGAGAAGCTCTGGCTCAATCAAACGGGCGTGGCAGAACTTGGGCCCTTGGCCAACCTCTCCAGGCTTGAGACGCTCTGGCTCAACCAGACCAGCGTGACAGAACTCTCCCCCCTGGTCGGCTTGCAGAATCTCACCGTCTACATCAACGGCCACACACTCCGCCCCGCCCAGGGCGAGGTCCGAGTCCCGGCAGGGGCCCGGGGAAGGCCTCCTTTCCCGGCGGGGGGTTCGGGGGGCGGCGCCCCCTGAGGCGCCGTCCCCAATAGCCCCCCCCCTCAAACCCCCGGAAACAGCGCGCTCGTCCTTCCCAGCAGCCGATAGGCCACCAACCCCACATATTCCCGCACCGCCCATTCCGCCTGCCCCAGCCGGAACGAGAAGGGCGGGTCAAACCACCCCTTCCCCC
>NZ_JAIEQY010000239.1 GCF_019747315.1 Roseococcus sp.
TGCACGCGGGTAAAATAGTCCGCGGCCGGGAGCGTGGTGAAGACCGGCCCGTAAAACAGCGCGATCAGGATCGAGACTACGATCAGCCCTGGAAACAGCCGCGCCACGCGGGCGCTGAACCAGCTTTCGATGCGCGACTTGCGATCGAAGCTGCGGGTGATGAGGAAGCCGGAAATCGCGAAGAAGATCGCCACGCCGATCCACCCGAGCGTGTATCCGGTCGCAGCTTCGAACGGCTGGCGGGTGCCGATGCCCAGCGCGATCGGGAAGGCGTGCGACACCAGCACGCCGGAGGCCGCGATCATGCGGATCAGATTGAAATTGTTGTCGCGACCCCCGGCGACTTCAGCCAGAGTCACTGCTTGCGGCACCGTCACCCTCAAACCCCGTTTAGACTAGCCCGGTTGCCCCCCCATAGAGCGGAATGCGCGCGGCTCCAACCGCCTCGTCCCGCGCCAGCCTACCCCCAGGCGAGAGCGGTGGGGTTGGGCAGGCCCTGGCCGGCGTAGGATGCCTGCGTCTGGAAATTGGCCCACACATCGGCGACGAAGCGCGCTTGGCTGCCCGTCTCGTTGGGCAGTTGATAGCCGAACTTGCCGGCGATGCCGTTGACCGCCGCAATCCCGCGGCCAAAATCGCGTCCGGCGAAGATCGTCTCGGGCCGCTCGGGGGCGGCGATGATGTCGGCACGGCGCGGATCGACGCTGGCGACCTCGATAGAGCCGGCGGTCATCATGTTCTTGGCAATGGTGTCGGTGACCAGAAGCCAGGGTCCGCCGGTCGGCTCGCTGCCGGTGATGCCGATGGCCATGTCCTGCGAGACCACGTCGGGCGCGAAGGCCGAGGGCACGCGGCCGGCCCGCGTGAACACCGACTGATCGACGAAGGACGGGCGCGAGGCGCGGGGCGAAAAATAGGAGAAGCCGTGGGGAGCGGTGACCAGGAAGATGCTGCGGCGGACCACGAACTGGTTGTCGGCGGTGATATGGTCGTCGTTGTAGATGCCCTGGGTGCCGCCGCCCAGGCCCACCTCTCCCGAATAGCTGCGACCGAGGTGCGTATACACATCGGTAACGAGCAGACGGTAGCCCAGATGGCGGTCCCCCCGGGTTCCGGTCTGGATGGTGTCCGAATGCGCTGAGCGCGCCGCCCATTCGTCGGGAGCATTGCGGAACGTCGATCGGGAAACCCACGCATGAGCGTAATAGCCGGTCTCGAAGGTGTGGCCGTAGAGCCCCACGCAATCCTGCAGGACGGCCTGAAAATCGCATCCGTCGATGCGCAGTGTCTTGGCGACGATCTTCACGGCATTCTGCTGCCCGATGAAGGTGCAGCTCTTCAGGGAGACATGATCCGCGACCTGGCCGGCGGTGGCGATGCCGTTGACCCAGGCGGCGTCGGCGCTCTGCGCGCTATAGCTGCGCGATCCGAAGGCGCAGCCCTCGAATGCGACGAAGCCGGTCACCGGATAGGTCGCATTGCGCAGCAGGGTGACCGCGTTCATGGCATCGGCGTTCTCGACCGCCAGTGCCTTGCGTGTGAACCCGATGCCCTGGAACCTGATTCCACGGCCGGAGACATAAACCGCATTCGCGAAATCCGGCGCGTAACCCGGCGCGGCGGCGACGACGAGGCTGCCGCCGGATTCGAGATGCGCGCTCGCGAGGGCCTTGGCGCCGACGGTAATGCGCGCGGCGATGCCGCCAGCCAGCATCGAAGGCCCCGTCCATGCGCAGACGATGCGCTGGTTGGTGGCCAGCGCCTGGGCGTTGGATGCGATGTCGAACATCCGATCGACGGCCGCCTGGAACTGGTCGGCATTCGTCACCACGATCTCGGTCTGCGGAGTGCGCGCGGCGTCCAGCCATTCGGTCGCGCTCGCAAAGGGCGCGGCGATTTCCGCCTGGGCCTGCTCTATGGTGATCCCGCGCAGGGTCGGCACCGGCGGAGGGGTGGGCGTCGGAGCCGGCGCTGGCGCCGGCGCCGGGGCGCTGCCCACGCCGCCCTGCGCTATGCTGGCCGGGCCGGAGCCACCGCCGCATGCGCCGACGCCCAGCGCCGCGCCGCTCGCGAGCAGACCGCGTAAGAATTCCCTGCGGACCATCCCGCCCGACCCCTTCTTGCGGTGCGGCGGCATGCGCCGCACCTTCCCTCAGCACGATCCCTGTGCTGAAGACGGGCTAGGCGAGGAGGGTGAAGATCAAATTAATCGGCGGGGTTACCGAGACGTAACGCCCTTGGCTTGCTGTGAAGCGTGGGCGATCGTCGCTACCGCGCCCAGCAGGATGAAAGCCAGCGGATGGTTGGCCTCCTGGGCAAGCACCGACTTGATGACCAGGAACTCGGCCATGAAGATGGCGATCACGGCCGCGAGCCGGCGCGTGTCGGCCTGCGGGGCCTTCACCGCCAGTTTGCCGCAGACCACGATGGCGTAGACGAGCATGCCGTAGAACACGAAGAAGCCGACGAAGCCATAATCCATCAGGACCATCAGGAAATAGCTGTCGATGGTGATGGTGCCCTCGCCGTTGGCGAAACCGAGCCGCTGCGCCCCTTCGCCCGATCCGAAGCCGAACACCGGGCTAGACCAGATCTTCTCGAACGCGCCATTGGTCTGATCGATGCGGGCCTGATTGCTGTAAGTGTGTTGGCCACCGCCGATCACGCGGACGCGCACACGCCCGACGAACAGAACCACCAGGACGCCCAGGGCGATGAACACCGGGAACGCCACCACCAGCGCGGCACCCATGATGCTGTCGGGACGGCTCTTCCACCGGTCGATCGAATAATAGAGCAGATAGAGAAAGTGACCGAGGATGAAGCCGACAAAGCCGAGCCGCGCGTCGGTGAGGATGAGCGAGTTCAGGATCAGCCCATCGACCACCAGGCAGGCGACGATGACCGGCAGCCGCGGAAACTTGTGCATCGTGTAGAGCAGGAAGGGCACCCCGAACGCCATCAGTTCCGCAAAGGATAGCGGCGTGGTCGCGGTGGTGACGGTCCGGTATTGTCCGGTGAGGCGGCGCGATCCGGCGAGGATGCGCGTCACGACTTCGTCGTCCACCTTGAGGAAGCTGGGAATCGACTGCGCCCACAGCACATGCTCGACCTGCGCCTCCCGGATGGCCATGATGCCGAGGATGAAGGCCATGACCACATAGGCGACGATCCACCGCTCGAGGCTCTTCGGGTCGCGAAGCGCCCACACTGCCGCGAAGAACATGCCCGTCCACACGACCTGATTGTTGAACACCCGGTTGACCGTCATGAATGGCTGCGGCGACATGACGATCGAGACCACCTGGACGACCGCGAAGATCGTCACCATGATCCACAGCGGCTTCACGGTCGCGAGCCGCGCGCGCATGATGTCCTTGAAGGGCTGCGAGGTCGATGCATGGATCAGCAGCAAGAGCACCAATGGAGCGGCAAAAAGCCGCGCGGCCGTCATCCAGGGCAGGCCGGGCAGGGCGATCGCGAGGTAGTTCGGCCACAGCAGCAGCGTGACCGTGTAGCACCAGAACAATCGCTCCGCCGCCTTGCCAGGGTACCGTTGCCCCACCGGTAGCGCCCAGACGATGAAGAAGATCAGGAACAGGACCGGGAACAGCAGCGGGATCATCACCGGCCGCGGCACCAAGATCACGAAAAACGAATAGATGAAGCACAGGAAGGCCAGCAGGGCGTAGAGCCCGCGCCGCTGCCACTTCTTCTCGCGGGGCAGCCGCGGCACCGCGAACCCCGCCATCACGGGGACCGCCGGCACGCTCGCCGATTCCGGGCGCGGGAAAATCTTCATATGCGCGAGCGTAGGAGCAAGTGATGACCCAAATACGAAATGCCCTGCCCCATAGCGCGCTTGTATCCGATTGGCACGGCGAACTTGCCGCCGTGTCGGCCTTGTAGCAATTGCGGACACATCCGCGCTAAATCCTGTTCAA
>NZ_JAIEQY010000347.1 GCF_019747315.1 Roseococcus sp.
ATGCTCTTCATCGGCGAGAAGGTGGGCCTCTACGCCAAGACCGGCGGCGGCGTGCTGGCCGATATCGCGGTGGACCCGCTGGAGGGCACGACGCTGACGGCCAAGGGTGGCCCGAACGCGATGGCCGTGGTGGCGCTCGCCAATCGCGGCGGCTTCCTGCATGCGCCCGATTGCTACATGGACAAGATCGCGATCGGCCCGGGCTATCCCGAGGGCATCGTGGACCTGGACCGCACGCCGGGCGAGAATCTGGAAGCCCTGGCCAAGGCCAAGGGCGTGCCGGTGGGCGAACTCACCGTCTGCACGCTGGATCGGGATCGCCACAAGGACATCATCAAGGCCTGCCGCGCCGCCGGCGCGCGCCTCATGCTGATCCCCGATGGCGATGTCTTCGGCGTCGTCGCCTGCGCGCAGCCGGAGACGGGCGTGGACATGTATCTCGGCTGGGGCGGCGCGCCCGAGGGCGTGCTGGCGGCGGCGGCACTGCGCTGCATCGGCGGCCAGATGCAGGGCCGGCTGATCTTCGAGGATGAGGGCCAGGTGATCCGCGCGAAGGAAATGGGCATCTCCGACCCGCACCGCAAATACTCGATGATGGACATGGCGAGCGGCGAGGTGATGTTCGCGGCGACGGGTGTCACCAGCGGCCCGATGCTGCGCGGCGTCCGCCTCATTCCCGGTGGCGCCATCACCCATTCGATCGTGATGCGCAGCAAGTCCGGCACCGTCCGTTACGTCGAAGGCCGCCACAACTTCACCCTGAAGCCGATTTGATGGACACCGCGCTCGGCGTCGAGCGCAGCCTGACCGGGCGCCGCTGGGTCTGGCGGCACAGCGAGCCGCGGATGGCGGCGGCCCTCTCGCAGCAATTGGGCCTGCCGGAAATCGTCGGCCGGCTGCTCGCCGCGCGCGGCGTGGACCTCGACACCGCCGGGGTCTTCCTCGAGCCTACTCTGCGCGCCCTGCTGCCCGACCCCTCGGCGCTGTTGGAGATGGACGCAGCCGCCGCGCGCCTCGCCGATGCGGTGCAGCGCGGCGAGACCGTCGCCGTCTTCGCCGATTACGATGTGGATGGCGCCTGCTCCGGCGCCATCATGGTGCAGGCGCTGCGGGTGCTGGGCTGCACCGTCCTGCCCTACGTGCCGGACCGCCTGGCCGAGGGCTATGGCCCGAACGGCCCCGCCATCGCGGGCCTGGTCGCGCGCGGCGCCACGCTCATCGTGTGCGTGGATTGCGGCATCGCGGCGCATGAGGCACTGGCCGATGCGGGGGCCGAGATCGTCGTGCTCGACCATCACAAGGCGGAAGGGCCGCCGCCGCGCGTGGTGGCGGCGGTGAACCCCAACCGGCTGGATTGCCCCTCGGGCCTCAGGCAGCTTTGCGCGGCGGGTGTGGCCTTCCTCGCTGCCGTCGGCATGCAGCGCGAATTGCGCCGGCGCGGCTTCTTCGCCGCGCGGCCCGAGCCCGATCTGCGAGAATTGCTGGACATGGTGGCGCTGGCCACGATCTGCGACGTGGTGCCGCTGCTCGGCGTGAACCGCGCCTTCGTGCAGCAGGGCCTGCGCGTGCTGGCCAAGCGCGACCGCGCGGGACTCGCGGCCCTGATGGAGCTGAACGCGGTGCGCGACGCGCCCTCGGCCCATACGCTGGGCTTCGTGCTGGGCCCGCGCATCAATGCGGGCGGGCGGATTTCCGTGCCTGATCTCGGCCTGCGCCTGCTGCTGGAGACCGACCCCATCGAGGCGCGCGGCATGGCCGAGCGGCTGGACGCCGTGAACCGCAAGCGCCAGGAGGTCGAGGCGGGCGTGCTGCACGCCGCCATGCTCCAGGCCGAGGCGCAGCAGGCGGCGGACCACGCCGTGTTCCTGCTCCAGGATGAGGGCTGGCACCCCGGCGTGGTCGGCATCGTCGCCGGCCGCGTGCGGGAGCGGTTCAACCGCCCGGCCTGCGTGGCCGGCGTCGAGGCCGGCAAGGCCAAGGGCTCGGGCCGCTCCGTGCCGGGGCTGGACCTGGGTTCGGCCGTGATCGCGGCGCGGCAGGCCGGCATGCTGATCGCGGGCGGCGGCCACGCGATGGCGGCGGGCTTCACCATCGAGGCGCATCGCCTGCCGGAATTGCACGCCCATCTGAATGAGCGCCTCGCCGCCGCGCGGGATTTGCCGGGGGCGGCGGAGCAGGTGCTGGAGGGCGCGCTGACGGTGCGCGGCGCCACGGCGGAGATCGCGGAAAGCATCGGCCGCCTCGCCCCCTTCGGCGCAGGCAACGACGAACCCGCCTTCGGCATCGCCCGCGCCCGCGTGGTCAAGGCCGGGCGCGTGGGGAAGGAGGGTGCCACCATCCGCGCCTTCCTGGAGGGCGAGGATGGCGGCCGGCTCAAGGCCATCTGCTTCCGCGCCAAGGAAGGCCCGCTGGCCGAGGCGCTGCTGGCCCAGGGCGGTGCCCCCCTCATGCTGGCCGGGCATCTGCGCGCCGAGGTCTGGAACGAGCAGACCAGCGCCGGCTTCTTCGTGACGGATGCGGCGCGGCTCTGAGCCTTCGTCCCGCGGTTCTGCCCAATGCCTGTTCAGGCCGGCGCTGGCAGGGCGAAAAACCAGCGAAAGCTTGGCTGTCACGGAAGGATCATACGCTAGGCTGCGGCGCAGGGTTACCACCCCCGGACGCCAAGGAGCCCCAGCATGCCAATTCGCCTTTTCGCCGCCGCCACCGCCCTGGTGCTGGGGGCCCTGTCCTGGAGCGCCGAGGCGCAGCAGCGCACGCGCCTGACCGTCTATACCGCGCTCGAGAATGAGCAGCTCGCCCCCTTCAAGGCCGCGGCCGAGGCCGCGGTGCGCGACATCGAGATCGCCTGGGTGCGGGACAGCACGGGCGTCATGACCGCCCGCCTCCTGGCCGAGCGCGCCAATCCGCGCGCCGATGTGGTCTGGGGCCTCTCCGCCTTCTCGCTGCTGCAGATGGAGGCGCTCGACATGCTCGAGCCCTACACGCCGCGCGGCGCCGAGGCCTTGCGCCCCAATATGCGCAGCGACCGCAGCCCGATGACCTGGACGGGCATGGACGCCTTCGTCGCCACCATCTGCCACAACACCGTCATAGCCCGGCAGCGCAACCTGCCGCGCCCCACCACCTGGACCGACCTGCTGAACCCCGCCCTGCGTGGCCAGATCACCATGCCCAACCCGGCCTCCTCCGGCACGGGCTTCCTTACCATCGCCGGCTGGATCAACAGCATGGGCGAGGAGCGCGCCTGGCAGTTCATGACCAGCCTGCACGAGAACATCCAGGTCTATACCCATTCCGGCTCGGCGCCCTGCAACAACGCGGCGCGCGGCGAATACGGCATGGGCATCTCGCTCGACATGCGGGCCGTGACGTTGCGCAACCAGGGCGCCCCCATCGAGATCATCGTCCCGACCGACGGCGTGGGCTTCGACCTGGAGGCCACGGCCATCATGCGCGGCACGCGCAACCTCGACGCCGCCCGCCGCCTCGCCGATTTTGCGGTGAGCCGCGAGGCGATGCAGGTCTATGGCCGCTTCTACGCGCTGCTGGCGCTGCCCGGCGTCACCGCCAGCGTGCAGGGCTACCCCGCCGATTTCGAGCAGCGCCTGGTGAATGTGAACTTCCGCGAGATGGGGGCGCAGCGCGAGCGCATCCTCGCCGAATGGAACCGCCGCTTCGACAACAAATCCGCGCCGCGGAACTGATGTTGCAGCTCTCGGAGCCCTTCCTGCGGGTAGAAGGGCTCGGCCGCGATTTTGGCCGCTTCACCGCCATGCAGGATATCCGGCTGGAGGTGGTGCAGGGCGAGTTCCTTTGCCTCCTCGGCCCTTCCGGCTGCGGCAAGACGACGCTGCTGCGCTCCATCGCGGGGCTGGACACGCCCAGCCGGGGCAAGATCTTCCAGGCGGGCCGCGAGATCACCCGCCTGCCGCCGGCCGAGCGGGATTTCGGCATCGTCTT
>NZ_JAIEQY010000214.1 GCF_019747315.1 Roseococcus sp.
GAGATGGTCTCGTAGTACTGGTAGGTCGCGTTGCCGAAGGTGAAGTTGTTCATCGTGCACTGGCTGGCCGCCATCACACCCAGGGCGCCATAAAGCGCATTGGTGATGCAGCTTGAAGTCTCCACATTGCCCGCCACGACGGACGCCGGCGGATTGGGGTTGAGCATGGAGCCCGGCGGGATGATGACCTGGAGCGGCTTGAGGCAGCCCGCGTTGAGCGGGATGTCATCGTCGACCAGGGTGCGGAAGACGTAGAGCACGGCCGCCATGCACACCGCCGTGGGCGCGTTGAAGTTGTTGATCTGCTGCGCACTCGTGCCTGTGAAGTCGATCTCGGCGCTGCGGTTCTTCGCGTCGACGCGGATGCTCACGTGGATCTGCGCGCCGTTGTCCAGCGGCAGGGTGTAGGCACCGTCCTTCAGGCGCGTGATCACGCGCCGCACCGATTCCTCGGCGTTGTCCTGCACATGGCGCATATAGGCCAGCACCACGTCCAGGCCGAACTGGCCCACCATCTTGCGCAGCTCCTGCACGCCTTTTTCATTGGCGGCGATCTGGGCCTTGAGATCGGCGAGGTTCTGCAGCGGGTTGCGGCTCGGGTACGCGCCGCTGGCCAGCAAGGCCAGGATCTCGGCCTCGCGCAGCACGCCCCGGTCCACGAGCTTGACGTTCTGGATCTGCACGCCCTCCTCCTCGATACGCGTCGAGAAGGGCGGCATGGATCCCGGTGTCGTCCCGCCGATGTCCGCGTGGTGGCCGCGCGAGCCGACATAGAAGGTGGGCTCCGTCCTGCCCTCCAGGTAGACCGGCGTGATCACCGTCACGTCGGGCAGGTGCGTGCCGCCGTGGTAGGGGTCGTTGAGCACATAGACATCGCCCGGCTGCATCCTGCCCGCGTTCTCACGGATCACGGTCTTGATGCTTTCGCCCATGCTGCCCAGATGCACGGGCATGTGGGGCGCGTTGGCGATCAGGTTGCCTTCGGTGTCAAACAGCGCACAGGAGAAATCCAGCCGCTCCTTGATGTTCACCGAGTAGGCCGTGTTCTGCAGCTGCAGGCCCATCTGCTCGGCGATGTTCATGAAGAGGTTGTTGAAGACCTCCAGCAGCACCGGGTCGGCCGTGGTGCCGGCGGCGTAGCGCTGTTCGCGCGGCACACGCCGATGCAGCACGATGTGGTCCAGCGTCGTGAGCTCGGCCTCCCAGCCAGGCTCGACCACGGTGGTGGCGTTCTGCTCGGCGATGATGGCCGGGCCGGCGATGTGATCCCCCGCGCGCAGGTCTTCGCGCACCACGAGCGCCGCTTCGTGCCACTGACCACCCGAGTACATGCGCACCATCTCGCGCCGCGGTACCTCGCGCGCCGGATGCACAGCGTGTCGTGGCTCGGCCGGCGCGTCGCCAGCCACCACAGCCTCGACCGACACCGCCTCCACGATCAGGCGCTTGCCCTGCATGAGGAAGGCAAAGCGCTGGCGGTAGGCCGCCTCGAAGGCCGCCGTGATGTCGGGCAAGGTGCCGTGCGGCACGATCAACGCCGAGTCACTGCCTTCGTAACGTACATGCACCCGGCGCTGCACACGCACGGCCGCGGCACTGAGCTGCTGGCGCTCCAGCTCGCCACGGGCGGCCTGGGCCAGCGCATCCAGCTGCCCCGAGATGATAGGTAACGCCGCGGCCTCCAGTGGCTGTTCCACCGCCTGCTCACGGATCACGTTCTGGTCGGCCAGACCCATGCCGTAGGCCGAGAGCACGCCCGCCAGCGGATGCACCAGCACGCGCTTCATGCCCAGCGCATCGGCCACCAGGCAGGCATGCTGCCCGCCGGCACCGCCGAAGCACTGCAGGGTGTAGCGGGTCACGTCGTAGCCGCGCGCCACCGAGATCTTCTTGATGGCATTGGCCATCTGCTGCACGGCGATGTTGACGTAGCCCTCGGCCACCTCCTCGGCGCTGCGCCCGGTCTGTCGCGCCAGCTCGCCGAACTTCGCGCGCACCACGGCATCATCCAGTGCCTCGTTGGCCGCTGGGCCGAACACCTTCGGAAAGAAGCGTGGCTGGATCTTGCCCAGCATCACATTGGCATCGGTCACGGCCAGCGGGCCGCCACGCCGGTAGCTTGCCGGCCCGGGGTTGGCCCCCGCGCTCTGCGGGCCCACACGGAAGCGCGCACCGTCATACTGAAGGATGGAGCCGCCACCGGCCGCCACCGTGTGGATGCTCATCATGGGCGCGCGCATGCGCACGCCGGCCACCTGGGTCTCGAACTCGCGCTCGAACTCGCCCGCGTAATGACTCACATCGGTGGAGGTGCCGCCCATGTCGAAGCCGATCACCCTGTCCATGCCGGCGATCTCGGCCGTGCGCGCCATGCCCACGATGCCGCCGGCCGGCCCGCTGAGGATGGCGTCCTTGCCCTGGAAGGCGCGGGCATCGGTCAGGCCGCCCGAGGACTGCATGAAGAAGAGGCGCACACCCGGCATCTCGGCCGCCACCTGGTCCACATAACGGCGCAGGATGGGCGAGAGGTAGGCGTCCACCACCGTGGTGTCGCCCCGGCTCACGAACTTCATCAGCGGGCTGGTGCCGTGAGAGGTGCTGACCTGGGTGTAGCCGATCTCGCGCGCGATACGTGCCGCCGCTTCCTCGTGCGCCGTGTAGCGGTAACCGTGCAGGAAGACGATGGCCACGCTGCGCAGGCCGGCATCGAACTGCACCAGCAAGTCACGGCGCAGCGCCGCCTCGTCCAGCGGAGTCACACTTTCACCATGCGCGCCCATGCGCTCCTCGGCCTCCACCACGGCGCTGTAGAGGAGTTCGGGCAGCACGATGTGACGGTCAAAGAGACGCGGACGGTTCTGGTAGGCGATGCGCAGCGCATCGCGGAAACCGCGTGTGGTCACCAGCAGCGTGGGCTCGCCCTTGCGCTCGAGCAAAGCGTTGGTGGCCACCGTCGTGCCCATCTTCACGCACTCGACCTGGTCCGGCGTGATGGCTTCACCGGCCTTCAGACCGAGCAGATGGCGGATGCCGGCCACGGCCGCGTCGCGGTACTGATCCGGGTTTTCGGACAAGAGCTTGTGCGTGACCAGGCTGCCGTCGGGTCGACGGCCCACGATGTCGGTGAAGGTGCCGCCGCGGTCGATCCAGAACTGCCAGCGCTTTGCGATTGTCATCACCTGCTCCCTCACAAACTCGCGGCCGAGCGGGCCGCCTGGTCATAGACGCCGGACAAGACGCGCAGCAGACGCGCCAGCTCGCCGATATCGCGGTTCAGACCCTCGTCGGCCTTGAGCGCATTGATCAGGCAGCCCTCGCGGATCTCGCGGTAGCGCTGTACATAACGCTGACCCTCCTCGGTAGCGGCGTAGGTCACCTCCTTGCCGTTCTTGCTCGAAGCCACCACGCCCAGGCCCTGCAGCTTCTTGAGCGCGTAGTTGATCAGGTGCGTGTCCTCGACGTTCATGATGAAGCTGATGTCGGCCAGGCGCTTGTCGCGCGCGCGGTGCGTGACGTGATGCAGGACCAGCACGTCCAGCGGCGTCAGGTCCTTGAGGCCGGCGGCCGACATGCAGTGCACGATCCAGCGGTGGAAGGCGTTGCCGGCGACGATGAGACCGAACTCGAACTCGCTCATCTCCGCGCTGCGCGGCGACACGAGATGGGCCGAGGACACGATGGGCGACTTGCCGGTGGCACCGGATGCGGGCTTCCTGGGCATGTGGGGCACTCCTGCAGGGCATGGCGCCCTGTTCTGGTGAAACGGGATAAATACAACAACAATTTGTTGACAATTTATCAGCATTTAGGGAATATGCCTATGCCCCGATGCTCGGGACGCCCGTAAAGTTGCCCCACCCTTCAACCCACTGGAGTGAACATGCAGCGTCGTCATTTTTCTCTCACCGGCCTCACGCTGGCCCTCTCCCTGGCCGGCGGCAGCGCCCTGGCCCAGACCAAATGGGACCTGGCCGCCGCCTACCCGGCCACCAACTTCCATTC
>NZ_JAIEQY010000288.1 GCF_019747315.1 Roseococcus sp.
TACGTCCGCGAATATGCCGACCCCTCCATGGCGGCGATCTCGGCGCTCTACATCCTGCTGACGACCATCCTGCTCGTCATCGCCAACCGCTTCCTTGGCCTTGGCCGCATCCTGGGGACTGAAGATGGCCGGAACTGACGCGCTCAGCCTCGAAGGCGTGACCAAGCGCTTCGGCGCCGTCACCGCCCTGCATGAGGCCTGGCTGAAGGTGGAGGATGGCGAGTTCATCACCCTGCTCGGCCCCTCCGGCTGCGGCAAGACGACGCTGCTCAACCTCATCGCGGGCTTCCTGGAGGCCGATGCGGGCGAGATCTTCATCGGCGGCCAACTCGTCACCACGCTGCCCGTGTGGGAGCGCGACCTCGGCATGGTGTTCCAGTCCTATGCGCTGTTTCCGCACATGGATGTGGCGCGCAATGTCGGCTACGGGCTGCGCGCGCGCGGCGTCCAGAAGTCCGAGGAAGCATCGCGCGTGGCCGAGGCGCTCGGCCTCGTCCGCCTCTCCGCCCTGGCCAACCGCCGGCCGAAGCAGCTCTCCGGCGGGCAGCAGCAGCGCGTGGCGCTGGCCCGCGCGCTGGTCATCCGCCCGCGCCTTCTCCTGCTGGATGAGCCCTTCTCCGCGCTCGACCGCAACCTCCGCGCCGAGATGCAGCTCGAATTGAAGGAAATCCAGCGGCGCCTGGGCGTCACCACCATCTTCGTGACGCATGACCAGGGCGAGGCCATGTCCATGTCCGACCGCGTGGCCGTGATGTCGGAGGGGCGCATCCTGCAACTGGACACGCCCGAGGCGATCTATGGCCGCCCCATCCACCCCTTCGTCGCCGGCTTCATCGGCGATGCGACGGTGCTGCCCGGCCGGCTGATCGCACGCGATGGCGCCAGCGCGCAGGTGGGGGCGGCGGGCCTCACCTTCACGGTGCCCGGCGAGACGCTGGGCGAACTCACCCCCGGCGCCGCCGTCTCGGTCTATCTGCGGCCGGAGGACCTGCACCCGATCGAGGAAGGCCCTGGCCTGGAGGGCGTGGTCATCAGCCGCGCCTATCTGGGGGATCGCGCGGAGCTGGTGGTGGAATGCGCCGCGGCCGGCCGCCTCATGCTGCGGCTGCCCGGCCAGGCCGCCATGGCCCGCTGGCCCGTGGGCTCGCCCCTGCGCGTCGGCTTCGCGGGGGCCCGGCCGGTCGCCTTCGCCGCCTGAGCCTCAGCGGAAGCGCAGCCCCTCGGGCGGGGGCTCGGTGAAATACCGCGCGTGAATATCAGCGAGGGAACCGTCCACGCCGCGCAGATACAGAAAGACATTGAGCAGGCGCACGAGGTCCGGCTGCCCCAGCCGGGTGGCGAAGCCATGGCTCCAGGATCGCACATTGAGGTGCGGCACGAGGTCCAGCTCCGGGCGCGAGAGGCGCATGTCCCGCAGCTGCCAGTCATAGGTGACGGCCACATCCGCCTCACCCAGCCGCAGCGCCTCCATCGTGTCCGCCAGGTGCCGCGTGAACAGGGCAATGGCGCCCGGTGGCAGCCGCGCCTGCGCCAGGTCGAAGGCCACGGTATCGGCCGACATCGCCACCCGCTTGCCGACGAGATCGCCGAGCGTGCCGAGGCGCAGGGAGGCGGGGGCGGCGAAGACCGTCGTGACCCGCCCATAGGGCACGCTGAACGCCACGCGGCCCAGGGTCGAGCTCAGCATCGGCAGCGCGGCCGCCAGCACGTCGCAGCGGTCCTCCAGCAACGCGGCCATGCGATCCTCCGGCCTCAGCCGCTCCAGTTGCAGGCGCAGGCCGATATCGGCCGCCAGCAACCGGGCCATCGCGACCTCCGATCCATCCGGCCGGCCCTCGGCATCGAAGCCGCCCCAGGGCGGGGCATCGAGCCAGACGCCGACGCGGATCACGCCACGGTCCACCACGCGGCGCAGGATGTTCACGGGCGGCGCGGCGAAGGCGGGCGCGGCCCAGAGCCCCCCGGCCAGGGCCAGCAGGGCGCGCCGCGCCGTCACAGCGTCCGCCCCGCGCGCAGCTCGCGGTCGAAGAAGGCGCGATGCAGGCCGGGCAACTCGCCCTCGTGGCGGAGCAGGTAGAGCAGCACGTCGATCGCGCGCAGCAGATCATGCTCGCCAAAGCGCACCACGCCGCAATGCCAGAAATCGCCCAGGGTGAAGCGGGCCGTCGCCTCCGGCGCCACGCGCTGGATTTCCGGCACGTGATAGGCCGGCACGATCAAGGCATCCTCCTCCCGGCGCAGCAGCGCCCCGGCTGCCCCCTCCCAATTCGCATGGGTCACGATGCGGCGCGGCTCAAGCCCGGCCTCGCGCAGCGCCGCGGCGAAGGAGCGCCCCTCGACGACACCGACCGGCCGCCCCAACAACTCGCTCATGCCGCGGATGACCAGGTTTCGGTGTGTCAGCACGACCAGCTGGAACTGCATCACGGGCGTGGTGAGAAGCGCGGTCAGGGCCACGTGGGTGCTGGCGATGGCACCGCCCAGGCCAAGGTCGAAGGCGCCTTGCAGCAGCAGGCCCAGCATGTCGCCCCGCGGCACCGGCACGAAATCCGGCCGCACGCCCAGGCCGGCCGCGATGCGCGAGCCGAGCTGGGGAAGGTAGCCACGCAGGCTGCCATCGGCGGCGCGGCTCGCGGCGGCGGTGCCCTCCACCTGCACCCCCAGCCGGAGCACGCCCGCCTCGCGCACCCGCCGCAGCGAGCCATCGGGCGCGGCCAGGGCTGGGGCGGTTGTCAGGGCGGTGGTCAGGGCCGGGGCGGCGGCCAGCAATGGCAGCGCGGCCAGGAGACGCCGCGGAAGGCGGGGCGGCATGCTCAGTTCCTCGCGCGCTTCAGGCCGGACCAGGCCTCCGCCGCCAGGCGCAGGCCCGCATCGGGCGAGAGCGTGCCCTGGCAGATCGCCTGCCAGAGCGGATCGGTCAGCGCCTGCCAATTGCCGAACCAGGGGGAGATCGTGTCCTTGGTGCGGACGGAATCCATCTGCCGGCGCAGCACCATGTTGCCGCCCCGGCTCCATTCCGTGACGTAGTCGATGACCTGCGGGTCCTCGTAGAGCGGCGTGGGGCAGAAGGGCAGGCCGGCGTGTAACAGCAGGCGCTTGGCCATGGCATATTCGCCCGTGTGGTCGCGCCCGCCGAAGGCCGCCATGAAGGTGGTGGCATTGCGCAGCCGCCGCGCATTGCCCGCGGCGGCGGAGGTGAGCGCATGCATGCGGACCCAGCCGCAAGTCTCATGGCTCCGGGCCTGGCCGCCATTCGGCATGAGGGCCACGCGGAAATTGCCGGCCTCGGCGAAGCGCGCGGGGTTGTTCAGGAAGCGCAGCCGGTAGGTCGGCAGGATGGCGAAGGCGTGCTGGCCAAGGCCGAAGGCCTGCAGCACATCATCCTCGCTCGCCTTCACCGCATCGGCGCTGACCAGGCGCTCATACAGGATGAGCTCGGCCAGGAATTCGAGCGCGGCGCGGGTCTGCGGCCGCCCTGCCATCACCGGATCGCCCGCCGCATCCACGAAATCACCACCGAAGCTGAAGACGAGCGTGGAGATGATCTCGATCAGCCAGGGCTCCAGCGCCAGGGGCAGGCCCAGGGGGGCCGCGGCCAGCCCGCGCCGGCGGATCACCTGCGCCTGGCGCACGAGTTCCGCCCAGCTCGCGGGGGGATCGGCGAAGCCCGCGTTGCGCAACAGGCGGGCATTGTAGAGGAAGGCCATGTTGTCGCTGTAGTAGGAGAGGCCGTATTGCTCGCCGCGATGGCTCATGCCCTGGCGGCAGGCCTCCCGCGTCTCGGGGGCGAAGCGGGCCAGCGCCGCCACGTCATCAATGGGGCGGACCCAGCCCGCCTCGGCGAATTCAGGCAGCCAGGCATCGGAGAGCCAGACGACATCGGCCGGCCCCTCGGCCAGCATGCGGGAGAGCAGCGCCGTGCGATAGCGGCTCCATGGGAAATGCTGGTGCGCGACGCGCAGGCCGCTGGCCGAGACGAAGCTCGCGATCTGCTCGCGCAGCGCGGCCTG
>NZ_JAIEQY010000012.1 GCF_019747315.1 Roseococcus sp.
TGCTGCGGATCCTCGCCGGGTTGGAAACCGCGGATGCCGGTGAGGTCCTGATCGGCGACCGACGGGTGGATGCCCTGCCCCCCAAGGCGCGTGACCTGGCGATGGTGTTCCAGAGCTACGCGCTCTACCCCTACATGACAGTTGGCCAGAACATTGCCCTCCCGCTGGAGATGCGCCGCATGTCGGCCATCCAGCGCATCCCGCTGCTTGGGCGAATCTGGTCGCGCGCGGCGCGCCAGGCGATCGCGACCGATGTCGCGGCCGTCGCGGGGCCACTGGGCCTCTCGCCGCTGCTGGCCCGCAAGCCTGCGCAACTCTCCGGCGGGCAGCGGCAGCGTGTGGCCCTGGCCCGGGCGATGGTTCGCAGCCCCGCGGCCTTCCTGATGGATGAACCGCTGTCCAACCTGGATGCACGCCTGCGGGCCGAGGCGCGGGCCGAGATCGTGGCGCTCACGCGCAGGCTCGGCGTCACCACCCTCTACGTGACCCATGACCAGGGTGAGGCGATGGCGATGGCAGACCGCGTGGCGGTGATGCAGGCCGGCCGTGTGCTGCAACTGGCCCCCCCGCAGGACCTCTATGACGAGCCGGCCAGTCTGGAGGTCGCCCGCTTCATCGGCTCACCGCCCATGAACGCGCTGCCCGCCCATGTCGGCGAAGACGGCGCGGTGATGATCGGCGATGTCCGCCTGCCATGGCTCACCCCAGCGCGCGGCCCGGTGACGCTGGGCGTGCGGCCCGAAGGCTGGGCACCGTCCGGCCACGGCATCCCTGGCGTCATCTCAATGATCGAGCATCTGGGCGCCGAGACCCTGTGCCACCTCGAGGGCGGCGCCGTGTTGCGACTGGCACCGGAAGCGGCGCGGGGGATGCTCGCGGGGCAGGCCCTTCGGCTGGCCATCCGAAAGGCGGTGCTGTTCGGCCCCGATGGCCAGCGGCTGCCCCTGCAGGCCGCGCTGCGGGAGGCCGCACTTGGCTGATCCGCGCCGCCCGCCCAGCCCCCGGCGCGCCGAGGCGCTGGCCGGCACCCTGCTGGCGCTGCCGGCCTTCATCCTGATGTGGCTGATGCTGCTGGGCCCCGCCGTCGCGGTCGGCCTGCTCTCGCTCACCGACTGGAATTTCGGCGAGCCCAGCATCCGCTTCGCCGGCATCGCCAACTACGAGGAGATGTGGGGCGACCGGGTGTTCTGGATCAGCCTGCGCAACACGGTGATCTATGTCGGCGTGGCGGTGCCGGCCACGGTGCTGCTCGGCCTCCTCGCCGCCATCGCGATCGAGAGCGTGGGCGGCGGGCTACGCGGCTTCTATCGCGCCGCCTATTTCCTTCCGGTTGCCAGCACGCTGCTGGCCATGGCGCTGGTCTGGGAGTTCATGTTCCACCCCACGGTGGGCTTCGTGAACCAGGTCTTCCGGGCCGTGGGCCTGCCGACCGCCGACTGGCTGCAAAATCCTGACACGGCGCTCTTCGCCCTCGCCGCCATCGGCGTCTGGCAGAATCTCGGCCTTGCCATGGTGCTGTTCATGGCCGGGCTGAAGGCCATCCCGCCCGATCTGTACGAGGCGCTGGCGATGGATGGCGCCGATGGCGCATGGGAGAGGTTCCGCCGCGTGACCTGGCCGATGCTGGGCCCGGCCCTGGTCTTCGTCGTCGCCATCACGGCCATTCGCAGCTTCCAGGTCTTCGACACGGTCCAGGTGCTGACCGAGGGCGGGCCTTCGAAATCCACCGAGGTGCTGCTCTTCACCATGGTGCAGCAGGGCTTCACCTTCCTGCGCTCGGCCTATGGCGCGGCCATCACGATGGTGTTCCTGCTGCTCACCCTCGCCATCACCCTGGCGCAGACCGTGATCCTGGATCGGCGGGCGCATTATGGTTAGGCGCACGCTGACACACCTCATCCTGCTCGCCGGTGCCGCGGTCATGCTGGCGCCTTTCGTCATCATGGTTTCCATCTCGCTCAAGCCACCGGGCGAGGTGTTCTCGCCGCAATTCTCGCTGCTGCCCACGCAATGGCACGCGGTCGAGAACTACACCGCCGCCTTCACCAAGGTGCCGTTGGTGCGCTTCCTGGCGAATGGGCTTTTCGTCACGCTCTGCATCTTCGCGGCCCAGGCCATCACCGCGCTGCCCATGGCCTATGCGCTGGCCAAGCTGCGCTGGCGCGGGCGGGAGACGGCCTTCGCCCTGGTGGTGCTGGCGCTGCTGATCCCGCCGCAGGTGCCGGCCATCCCGCTCTATATCGGGCTGTGGCAGTTGGGCCTGCTCAACACCTACGCCGCCATCATCCTGCCCTCCACCATCTCGGTCTTCGGGATTTTCCTGATGCGGCAATTCTTCCGCACTGTGCCCGATGACCTCATCGCGGCGGCGCGGATGGACGGCCTCTCCGAATGGGCCATCGTCTGGCGGATCATGCTGCCGACCGCGGCCCCCGCCATCGCGGCCTTCGCCTGCCTCTCCTTCATCTGGAACTGGAACGAGTTCTTCTGGCCGCTGATCGCGGTGCAGGAGGAACACCTGATGACGCCGCCGCTCGGCATCGCCTTTTTCTCGAATGCCGAGGCCGGCACCTCCTTCGGGCCGCTGATGGCCGCCGCCACGGTGGTGACCGCGCCCCTCGCCCTCGCCTTCCTGCTCGCGCAACGCGCCTTCATCTCCGGCGTGACGATGACGGGCGTGAAATGACCCACGTGAACCCCTGGAGCCCCATCATGCATCGCCGCACCCTGCTCGCCTCGCCCCTCGCCCTGGCTTCGCCCGCCCTGGCGCAGACCGCGCCCACGGAAATCTCCATCCAGTATTCCATCCCCGAGCTGTTCCGCGGGCTGATGGAGGAGGTGGCCACGGCCTTCATGCGCGCAAACCCGAATACCCGCGTGACGATCCGCGCGCCCGAGCCCGATTACGAGGCGATCCTCCAGCGCAACCTGCGCGATGCGGTGACGCGCCAGCTGCCCGATGTCGCCTTCCATGGCCTGAACCGCCAGCGCACGCTGGTGGAGCGCGAAATTCCCGTGGACCTCAAGCCCTTCATGGCGGCCGATGCGCGCATCGCCGAGCAGGGCTATTCCGAGAGCCTGCTCTCGCTCGGCCAGGTCGGCGCGTTGCAGACGGGCATCGGCTTCGCCCTCTCCACGCCCATCCTCTACTACAATGTGGAACAGCTGCGCCGCGCCGGCGGCAACCCGGAGAAGCTGCCCAGCAGCTGGGCCGAGGTCGCGGCGCTCGCGCGGGCCATCCATGGCACAGCCGAGAATCTGAACGGCATGTTCTACGACTGGACCATCACCGGAAACTGGGCCTGGCAGGCGCTGGTCTTCAGCCATGGCGGCACCATGCTCTCGGCCGATGAGCGCCAGGTGGCGATGGGCAATGAGCATGGCCAGCGCGCGATCGCCGCGCTGCGCATGCTCGTGGATGAAGGCCGCATGCCGGACATGCGGCCCACCGCCGCCATCGCCGATTTCTTCGCGGGGCGCCTCGGCATCTCCATGCAGTCCACTGCCCAGCTCGGCCGCTACAACCGCGAAATCGGCGGCCGTTTCCCGCTGGTCTGCGGCCGCTACCCGCTCTCGGCGCCGAATGCCCGGCTGCCGGCCGGCGGCAATGTCGCGATGATGTTCACCCGCGACCCCGCCAAGCAGGCCGCCGCCTGGGCGTTCATCAAATTCGCCACCGGCCCGGTGGGTGCCACCATGATGGTCAATGCCACCGGCTACATGCCCGCCAGCACCATCCCGGCGCAGCGCGAGGAGATGCTGGGCCGCTTCTACCGCGAGAACCCCAACCACATGGTCACCTTCCGCCAGCAGGATGTCATCACCGGCTGGTACGCCTTCCCCGGCCAGAACGCGCTGCGCATCACCGACACCATCAATGACCACCTGCAAAGCGTGGTGGCCAGGCGGGCCGAGCCGCAGCCGGCGCTGACCCGCATGGCGGCCGATGTGCAAGCCCTGCTGCCGCGCCGCTGATGTTCGACTTCATCCACATCACCGACCTGCACATCCTGCCCGCCGGCGAGACCAATTACGG
>NZ_JAIEQY010000384.1 GCF_019747315.1 Roseococcus sp.
TCCGCGACGCGATGCTGGAGCTGGCCGCCATCCCGCGCGCCCTGGTCATGCGCTGCGCGATGAAGGGCCATGAGATCACCCGCGTGCCGCTCGGCGAGGGCTTCCAGGCGCGCTTCGGCCAGCCCTATGCCGTGATCCATCGCGGCGACATGCATGGCGTGCTGCTGCGCGCCTGCGCCGCACACCCCGGCATCACCCTCACCACCGGCCGCGCCGCGCGCGACTACAGCCGCATCGGGCAGCAGGTGGCGCTGTATTTCGAGGATGGGTCGAGCGAGCGGGGCGATCTTCTCATCGGCGCGGATGGCCTCTGGTCGCGCATCCGCACCGCCATGCTGGGGGCGGAGAAGCCGGTCGTCTCCGGCCACATCGCCTATCGCGCCGTGCTGCCGATGGGCGAGGTGCCGGACGGCATCCCGCGTGACGAGGTGATGCTGCATGCGGGCCCCCGCCTGCACCTGGTGCATTACCCGCTGCGCCGGGGCGAACTCATGAACCTCGTCGCCGTCTTCCACAGCGCCGAGTATTCCGAGGGCTGGGACCAGGCGGGCGATCCGGCGCTGCTCGCCAGGCACTTCGCCCGCACGCGGCCCGAGGTCCGCGCCATGCTGGAACGGATAGAAACCTGGAAATACTGGGTGCTCTGCGACCGCGAGCCGAAGCGCGGCTGGCAGGATGGCGCCGCCGTGCTGCCGGGTGATGCGGCCCACCCCATGCTGCAATACCTGGCGCAGGGGGCGAATATGGCGCTGGAGGATGCGCTGTGCCTCGCCGACATGCTGGACGCGCTGCCGGTTGAACGCGCCCTGCCGGCTTACGAGGATGCCCGCGTGCTGCGCACCGGCCGCGTGCAATCCATGGCGCGCATCTATGGCGAGATCTACCACGCCGCCGATATCCGCGCCGAGCTGCGCGATGCCATGCTGATGGGCCGGGCACCCGAGGCCGCCTGGGAGGGCATGGCCTGGCTTTACGATGGGCCGGATTGGCGCGCACCATAGCCTCCAAACACGGAGGAATCGGCAGATGCAACTCACCCTGAACGGCCGCACGGCCCTGATCACGGGCGGCTCCAAGGGCCTCGGCCTCGCCATCGCGCTGGCCTATGCCAAGGCGGGCGGGCATGTGGCGCTGGTGGCCCGCGGCGCCGAGGCGCTGGAGGCCGCCAAGGCGGAGATCCAGGCCGCCGCACCGGCCGCGCGCGTCGCCGCCATCCCGGCCGATATCCGCTCCGCCGAGGGCTGCGCTGCCGCCGCCGCGGCCGCTGCCGCCGCGATCGGGCCGATTGATATCCTCGTGAACAATGCCGGCACCTCGCAGCGCGGGCCCTTCCTCGATATCACCGACGCGCTCTGGGAGGATGACCTGAACCTCAAGCTCATGGCGGCTGTCCGGCTTTGCCGCGCCGTGCTGCCGGGCATGCGGCAGCGCCGCTGGGGGCGGATCATCAATGTGCTCAACATCGGGGCCAAGGCGCCGCTCGCGACCTCGACGCCGACCAGCGTGAGCCGCGCGGCAGGCATGGCCCTGACCAAGGCCATGGCCAATGAATACGCGCCGGACAACGTGCTGGTGAACGCGCTGCTGGTCGGCATCATCGAGAGCGACCAATGGGTGCGCCGCCACGCGGCCGACCAGCGCAACATCACCTGGGAGGAGTGGAAGGAGGAGCAGGGCCGCTCCGTCCCGCTCGGCCGCATCGGCAAGGCGGAGGAGTTCGCCGCCATGGCGCTGCTGCTGGCGAGCGAGCAGGGCGGCTACATGACCGGGACCGCGATCAATGTGGATGGCGGGAAGTCGCCCGTCGTCTGAGCGGGCCTCAGAAGCTCCAGAAGAGCTGCGCCTGCAAGGTCGTCCAGGGGCTCGCCCCGCCGCCCGCGGCGCGGATGGCCTCGCCCGGTTGGGCGAGGCCCGCCACACCCAGGAAGAACAGCCGCTCGTTCAGCGGCATGCGCAGCACCGCCTGCCATTCCTGCCCCAGGTCGCGTGAGCTGAGCTGGGCCAGGCGCGGATTGGCGCCCAGGTTGTTCAGCTCCATCGCGCGGTTCAGATACCAGTCGAGGGTGAGGTTCGTGCCCTCGCGCGGGCTGACATTCAGGCGCACCCGATGCACCGCGCGGTTGGACTGCGTCAGCAGCTTGCCCATGGTGATGCCCTGCAGCCATTCGTCGAGGCCGCCGGAATAGAGCGTGTCAAAGCGCTCGTAGCGGGCGGTGGCCGGGTTGTCGCCCGAGAAGGCCGCATAGCGGTAGGAGAGGCTGGGCTGCCAGGGCAGGTCGCGCGCGAGGAAGCCCAGCTGCCCGTAGCCGCCCCAGGCCGACATCGGGAAGTTCGTGTTGGACTGGTGCGCCAGCGCGCCCTCGATCCAGAGGCCGGGCGCCACCGCCGGGTCGGCCCAGCGGCCGCGCAGGGCGAGCGTCATCAGCCCCTCGCGCCCGCCGGGGGAGGGGGCATTGGGCACCGCATAGGCGGTGTCGGACATGGGCACGTAGATCGCGTTCGCCGCGGCATGGCTGTGCGCGTCGAAATTCCAGCGCAGGCTGCCGCCGACCAGCCGCGTGCGGGAGAGGATGTCCTCCGTCCGGTTGGGTTCCAGCCAGAAGCCGTTGAACACCCAGTTGCCGGCGCGTGCGCTGACCAGGCCCGCCATGTCGGCCGCGGTGCGCGGCGAGAGATAGACGCCGGGCAGCCAGCCGGCGTTCAGCCGCTGCGTGAAGCGCGCGATCAGGAAGCCGTCCTCCAGCGTGAAGGATTGCTTGCCGAAGGAGGCGTTGACGCGCAGGTCGCTCTCGGCCGGCGCGTAGATCACGCCGGCATAGGCGCGGTTGAGCTGGTTGGTGGAGCGCGTGTCGTCGCGAAAGATGTCGCGCCCGGCGGTGATGGCGCCAAGCCCGGTGAGCGCGCCATAGAGGTAGAGCGGGCTCTCACGCAGGCGGGTGGCGCCGCCGATGCCATATTCCGCATAGGCCTCGCCCCAGCCGGCCCGCGCGCCGGTGCCGACGCCCTGCGGTGGATTCAGCGCGAGCGGGCTGCCGCGGGTGAAGACCGCAGGGCGGCCGAACCAAGGGTTACCGTCGGTGAAGGCGCCGAGGCCACCATTGGCAATGAAGGTCACCAGGCTGCGCTCGTCACGCCAGATCGTCGGGAAGGCTCGGATTCCCTGCTCGGCGAGGATGCCGGATGGGCCGCCCGCGCCAGGGGCGAGGCGGAGCACAAGGCTGAGGCTGCGGCCCGTGCCGTCGAGTGCCAGGCGATAGGTGGCGCCGCCCAGCCCGGGCAAGGCCCGTACGCGGGCCAGCGCCGCCTCCGCCAGGATCGCCTCGAAGGTCATGCCGGGGGTGAGGCCGAAGGCGCGGCGTGCGGCGGCCGCCGCCTGACCATCCGCCCCCTCGACCGTGACGGCGGCGATGGTCGAGCCCTCGGCCAGCGCGGGCAGGTCCAGCGTGCCGGGGCCGCCCAGGCCCGTCGCATTGCCCGCCTGCTGCGCCCGCGCCGGCTGCGCGGCGAGCAGCAGCGCGAGCAGGAGGAGGGCCCGCCTCAATGCCCGAAGAGGCGCACCACGCTGCCGCCGCCATGCACGTTGATGGTCTGCCCGCTGACCCAGCCGCCGGCGGGCGAGGCGAGCCAGAGCATGGCATTCGCCACATCCTCGGGCGTGCCGGGACGGCCGGTCAGCGTGTCGGGGTGCATCATCCGCTCCTGCGTCGCCGCATCGATGCCGGCCGAGGCATAGCCCTCGGTGATGACGGTGCCGATCAGCACGGAGTTCACGCGCACCTTCTTCGCCAGCGCATGCGCCAGGCTCACCATCATCTGGTTCAGCGCGGCCTTGGCCGTGGCATAGGCCAGGATGTCATAGGCCGGCACGGCGGAGGAGAAGCTGCCGGAATTGATCACCGCCGGGTTCCTGGCCTGGAGCAGATGCGGCACGCAGGCCGCCGTCATGCGATAGGCGCTGATGGTGTTCAGCTTGTAGCTGTCCAGCATCTGCTGCTCGGTCACCGCCAGCGGATCGGGGTTCACGCCGCCCCAGCCGACATTGTTCACCAGCGTGGA
>NZ_JAIEQY010000114.1 GCF_019747315.1 Roseococcus sp.
ACCGCGCGCTCGGCGGCATGTGACAGACCACAAGGAACTACAAGAATGAGTCTCCCCGTAGCGAACCCACACCCACCTGTTCCCAAAAATGGCATGCGATTTGGCGCTGTCGCGTTCGACCTGCTGACGGCGCTGATCGATTCCTGGTCACTCTGGATTTCGGTGGCTGGCGACGAGGATCTCGGCCGCCGGTGGCGCCGCGCCTCGCTTCGACTGGTCACGACGGCCGGGCGCTACCGCTCCTACGAGACCATCGTGCAAGAGGCGACAGACGAGGCAGGGCTGGCTCCATCGAAGGCCGATGAGCTGATTGAACGTTGGAAGTCGGGTGACTTGCGCGCTTGGCCCGAAGCGCCCGCGGTCCTCGCACAGCTTTCGGCCCAGGGCTGGCGCACAGTGGTGGTGACCAACTGCTCGCAGCGCCTGGCCGAAGCCGCAGCCGCTGCGACAGGCCACCACTTTGACGCGATCATCAGCGCGGAGCGCGCCGGCATCTACAAAACCGCGCCGGGCGCCTATTTGGCGGGCCTTGCTGCACTCGGTGGCCTGCCGCCCGCTCGGGTCCTGTTCGTGGCCGGCTCAGCACATGATGTGCCCGGGGCCGGCGCTGTCGGTATGCCCGTCTACTGGTCCAATCGCTTTGGCGATTCCGTGCCGGTAGGCGCGCCTGCGCCGCTGGCCGACGCGGGTGATCTTTTTGGTCTGCCTGAACTCCTGGCGCGCACGGCCTGAAGACGCGCCCCGTGTGGTGGTGTAGGAGATCGAGAGCCCGGGGCGCCCACTGCAGTGATCGTCGGTAGGGTTGGGCTGCTGAGACCTGCAAGCCTTGACCTTGGACCGGCCACGATGGCCGACGACAAGGTCGCCCTTCGGCAGATGCGGGAGAAGGGTTCCGACGCGACGTTCCTGCGCGAGAAGATCGGCTTCGCCGCCCAGCGCCCGATGGAGCTTGAGGTGGGCGAGGTGACCTGCGCCGATTCCCACCCCGGCAGGGACGCGGGTTAGGGGCTCGAGATCGGGGAACAGATCGGGCTGCCGACCGCTGGCGTATGGACCGCTCCGGACGGGACCTTGCCGGGCGTCACCCGTGCCCCCCGCAGGGCCGGCTGGGATGCTCCCCCGCAAATATTACAGGGGATAGCTCGACTGAGGCATGAGCCTTGGTCCTAAGCCTGCCTCGCGGCATCAACTCAGGACGAGCCTCGCCACGAGACCCACTGCCGCCGTCACGCCGAGCGTTCGGATGAGGCCCAGCCTCAGCCAGAACACGCACACCGCGGCCAGCGCGGCCAAGGCGAACGCAAGCACGTCCAGGCTGCCGGCCACCGGCACGTCCAGCGACAGGGGGCCGAAGCGCACCGCGCGCACCTCGGCGAACAGCACCCGCAGCCCGAACCACAGCGCCAGGTTGAGGATCACGCCCACCACCGCTGCCGTCACGGCGGCGAGCGCGCCAGTCAGCTTGCGATTGCCGTGCAGCCGCTCGACAAAGGGCGCGCCCAGGAAGATCCACGCAAAGCACGGCGCGAAGGTCACCCACAGGACGAGGATCGAGCCGAGCACGCCGTAGAGGATGCCCGCCGCGCCATGCCCCGCCAGGAAGCCCACGAACTGCAGCACCAGGATCAGCGGCCCCGGCGTGGTCTCCGCCAGCCCCAGGCCCACCAGCATCTGGTCCGCCGTCAGCCAGCCATAGCCCTGCACCGCCTCCTGCGCGATATAGGCCAGCACGGCATAGGCGCCGCCCACCGTCACCACCGCCATGACGGAGAAGAACCAGGCGATGTCGGCGAAGACGCCCCCCACCGCCGCCATCAGCACCGCGGTGGGCAGCAGCCAGAGGGCGACGGCGACCCAGCCCGCGCGCCAGGCCTGCGCGGCCATTCGCGCGGGGCGGCCGGGGTCGGCGGCCAGCACGGCGTCGAGCAGCGCGGGCGGGCCGTCCTTGGCCTTGCCGTGGTCGCTGGCGCGGAAGGCGCCGGGCGCCAGGTAGCCGACCAGCGCCGCGCCCAGCACCACCAAGGGGAAGGGCACATCGAAGGCGAACAGCGCGAGGAACGCCGCCCCCGCCATGGCCCAGGCCGCGCCGGTCTTCAGCGCGCGGCGCGCCACGCGCAGCAGGGCCTCCACCACCAGCACGAGCACGGCTGCCTTCAGGCCGAAGAACAGCGCGGCGACCAAGGGCACCTCGCCGAAGGTCACGTAGATGATGGACAGCGCCAGCATCACCACGGCGCCCGGCAGGATGAACAGCATGCCGGCCGCCAGCCCGCCGCGCACGCCATGCAGCAGCCAGCCCAGATAGGTGGCGAGCTGCTGCGCCTCGGGCCCCGGCAGCAGGTTGCAGAAGCTCAGGGCATGGAGGAAGCGCGCATCGGAGACCCAGCGCCGCTGCTCCACCACCTCGCGGTGCAGCAGCGCGATCTGCCAAGCCGGGCCGCCAAAGGACAGCAGGCCGATGCGCCACCAGACGCGCAGCGCCTCGGCGAAGGAAGGCAGTTGCGCCTCCGCCAGCCTGCGGGGAGTCGCTTCGGCCTTGTTGGTGGTGTCGGGGGTCATGCCTTGCTTCCTGGTGCGGGCCAGTTGTGGGTCTCGGCCGTGGCGTCGCGCGCCCATCGGTAGAAGGCGTCGTAGAGGCCCATCGCGGCGTCGAGCTGCGCCAGATCCTCCCGATACATGCGCGAGAGGCCGAGCGAGGCGGCAAGCAGCCCCGCCGCCTCGGGCGCCAGGTCGTGCCTGGACGTGTCGGCGCCGCGCACGATGGTGGCCAGCCGCAGCAGCGGCTCCGAGGCCAGGCCGAACTTTTCGATCATGACGTCGAAGGTGCAGAGCTCGTCGCGATGGCTCCAGAACACGCCGTCGATGTCGAAGGGGGTGGCGCCGAAGCGCTCCGCGACCGCAGGCACCTCAGAGGGCGCGACGAAGAGGAACACCGCAGCCGGATCCACGAAGCGGCGGATCAGCCAGGGGCAGGCGATGCGGTCGATTTTGGGGCGGGCGCGCGTGACCCAGACTGTGCGCCCCTGGGCGTCGCGCGGGGGCACATGATCGGGCCGCACGAGCAGGCCACCGCTGGCCGCCCAGGCCTCGAAGCCTCCCTCCAGCGCCTCGGCGGTGCTGCCCGCGTGGCGAAGCCAGGCGGCCACGCCCTGGCTCAGCTTGAGGCCGCGCTGGCAGATGACGACCAGGGGGCGCCCAGAGAAATCACCCGCCCAGGAGGCAACGGAGCGGAAGTCGCGGCGGACCGCGCCCGGCAAGGTGCGGGGGTCTCGGGCGAAATCCTCGTCGGTGCGGACGTCCAGGACGATCGGCGCGTCTGGCGTTCCCAGAAGCCGGGCAAGCTGGCTCGGTGTGATGATGTCAGGGCTAGGCACGTGCGTCCTCCTTCGGCGCGGGGCGCCGGAGCATGGACGCGATGCTTGGGCCGAAGCCTCACGGGGCGATCGCGAAGGGCCCCTTGCGCATAGGATGCGCAGCACGAAAGTCAGGGTCAAGGCCGAGTTGAGTCACGGTAGGCGAACACTCTCGGCTCGCGAGACGTGTCTCACCGACCCCAGCGACGGTTGGAATCCGGTTCCCACCGCTGCTCCAGTATCTCCCCGAACAACCATTCATCACGTATCAGACGGCGCTGTGCACCCCAGGTTTCCTGGTGTTTTGGTACGTGGGCTTGAGGGTTGGAGAACGCAACGAACCCGGAAATCTCTCTCCGGAGCGCCCGAATTCTCCGAAGCTTGAGGGTAGGCCGATTTAACCCTCAAGCTTTATCTCGTTGATTTTACGAAAATATTTTGGTGTTGAGCTTGGAGGAATTCCACAAGCCGACCGCCCAGCAAACGCGACCGCGGTGGGAAGAGTTGGCTCTGCCCCCCAAGACGCTCATCCGCCCGATCCAGGAAGCATGACGACTCTCGACAATGGTCTTTTCTGCCCCCCCCTGCGGGCGACCAGCGGTTGGGCGGTCCCCTGTCGGTCAGTGAAGGGAATCTTCGCCACCCCTATGCCGCCCTGCGCCTTCTCTCAGTTCCGGTTCAGCCCGAACTCGTCGCGCGTCAGCAGGATGCGCTTCCAGTA
>NZ_JAIEQY010000389.1 GCF_019747315.1 Roseococcus sp.
GGTCCCCTGGGGGCTTGGAGACCGTTCGGGATTGCTTGCGGGTCGGTTGCGCGGGTCTTTTCCACCCCTGCGGCGTTGCCGAACTTGCCGATGCCACCAGCATCGGCGGCGTCGAGCGCCTTGCAGGGACCAAAAATCCCTCGCGCTGCCTCCGCCGCCAGCAATCCCAAACGGTCTCCTGGACTGCCGCTTGCGTGAAATCCGATTGAAACCCTGCCCCTTTCTCTGTCAGCCTCCCGGAAAGAAGATTCTCTGGGAGAAACACCATGCAGTTGACCCGCCGCGCTTTGGGCGCTTCTGCGGCCTTGCTCGCCACGCCAGGCATCGTCCGCGCGCAATCCGGCGCCATCCGGCTTGTGGTTGGCTTTCCCGCGGGGGGCGGGGTGGATTCCATCGCCCGCCCGGTGGCCGCCCGCTGGCAGGAGCGGCTGGGCCAGCCGGTGGTGATCGACAACCGCCCCGGCAATAACGGCAATATCGCCATGGACTTCGTGGCCAAGGGCGTGGCCGACGGCACGCAGCTCTTCCAGGGCAATGTCGGTAACCTCGCCATGACGCATGCGCTGTTTCCCAACCTGCCCTTCGATACGACGCGCGATTTCCGTGGCGTCGGGCAGCTCACCCTGGGCCCGCTGGTCTTCGCCGTGCCGGCCGAAAGCCCGATCCGCTCCATGCAGGAGCTGGTCGCCGCCGCGAAGGCGCGGCCGGGGGCGCTGAATTTCGGCTCCGGCGGCTCGGGCGGCGTGCCGCATCTGGCCTTCGAGGTCTGGAAACGCGCGGCCGGCGTGGACATCGTGCATGTGCCCTATCGCGGCTCGGCCCCCGCGCTGCAGGATTTGCTGGGCGGGCGCATCCAGCTGATGGTGGATGGCTATTCATTGATGCGCGGCGCGCATGAGGGCGGGCGGGTGCGCGTCATCGGCATCACCTCGGCCGAGCGGCACCCGCAACTGCCGGATGTGCCGACCGTCAAGGAAAGCGGGCCGGACTGGGTCTTCACCTCCTGGCAGGCCATCGTCTGCCCGGCGGCCACACCGGCGGCCGTGCGGCAAAGGCTGGAGGACCAGCTGGCCCGGAGCTTCCGCGAGAGCGACCTGCCCACGGTGCTCACCGGCCTCGGCACCTTCCCGCGCTTCGCGCCGGGGGCCGAGGTGGACCGGCTGATCCGCGAGGATCGAGCGCTTTGGACTAGCGTCGTGCGGGAGGCCGGCATCAGTGCGGAATAACCTCTCGCGTCGCATGGCCCTTGGCCTGCCGGCGCTGCTCCTGGCGCACCCTGCCGCCGCGCAGGAATTTCCCAATCGCCCGGTGCGGATGGTCATCGGCTTCCCGCCCGGCGGGGGCGTGGACATCGTGGCGCGGCTGATCGCGCCGCGCCTGGCCGAGGCACTGGGCCAGCCTTTCCTGGTGGAGAACCGCGCCGGCGCCAATGGCAACATCGCCATGGATGCGGTGCATCAGAGCGTGGCTGACGGCTACACGCTGTTCTACGGCAATGTCGGCAACCTCGCCGTCACCAACGCGCTGTATCGGAACCTCAGCTTTGACACGCTGCGGGACTTCATCCCCGTGGGCCAGACGATGGAGAGCTTCTCCGTCATCGCCGTGAATGCCGAGCTGCCGGTGCGGAACCTCGGGGAACTCATGGCCTATGCGCGGGCCCATCCGGGGCGGCTGAATGGCGCATCGGCCGGGGCGGGCGGGCCGACGCATCTGGCGCTGGAGCTGTTCAAGCGGCAATTCAACCTCGACATCGTGCATGTGCCCTATCGCGGATCGGCGCCGGCCATCGTGGACCTGGCGGGCGGGCGGGTGCAGCTGATCATCGATGGCTATTCGCTGATGCGCGCGGCGGTGGAATCGGGGCGCGTGCGGGTGCTGGCCGTCGCTGCCGCCCGGCGTGAGGCGCTGCTGCCGGATATTCCCACGACGAATGAAGCCGGGGCGCCGGGCTTCGAGGCCGGCAGCTGGCACATGCTCACCGCGCCGCGCGGTACGCCCCAGGCGGTGATGGACCGGCTGGAGGGCGCATTGGGCGCGGCGTTGACGGAACCCGCGCTGATCGCCGCCATGGCGCAGCAGGGCGTCGCCGCCCGCTTCCGCAATCAGCGCGAGGCCGCGGGTTTCTTCGCGGCGGAGCGAGAGCGCTGGACGCGCGTGATCCGCGAGGGGAACATCACGGCGGAGTGAGCGGCCGCCGGCCGTTCAGCCCTTCACGAAGCGCCGGTTGCGCACGGCCCCATCCATTGCCCGCTCGGTGAAGCCGCATTCCGCGAGGATCTCGGGGATGCCATTGCCGCCGGCCGCCGCATTGGCGCCGTCAATTTCCACCAGCACCTCGCGCACATGGGCGATGAGCGTGGCCCGCGCACCACGCAGGATGGCGGGCTCGATGCCGTCCACATCCAGCTTGATGGCATCCGGCGGCCGGGCCGCGAAATGCGCAATGAAATCATCCACGGAAAAGCCCGGCACGGCCTAGCGCACGCCGCCGGCCCTTGCCTCGATGCTGTGCATGGAATGGCCGGCCGCGCTGCTCGCCATATGCAGCGTGACCAGCGACGTCCCCTCGGCGAAAGCCAGGCAATAGGCGGCGATGCGCTCATCCAGGCCGTTGATCTCGGCATTGCGGACCATGGCGGCGAAGCTGGCGGAAGAGGGCTCGAAGGCCAGCACGCTCAGGCCGCGCCGCGCCGCCAGCAGGCTGTAGAGGCCGATATTGGCGCCGATATCCCAGAGCACGCTGCCGGCGGGCAGGCCCATGATCCAGGCCACCGTCTCCGGCTCATCCTGGCCGAAGCCCTGCGGGTCATGCAGGGCGCGCGCGGAGGGGCATTCCACCAGCAGCTCGCCGGCGGGCGTTATCACGCGCACGCGTTGGGTCAGCGCCTCGGCCACCAGGGCGCGGGTGGTGGTGGCGCGGCGTGGGCGCTTGAGCGCGGTCAGCCCCTCGACCATGCCGGTCAGCAGGCGGGCGAAGCTTCGGCTCATCTTGTTTCAATCACCTGCGACCACGCCTTCGCGGCGCGGATCGGTGCCGCCCAGCAGGCGGCGCGTGTCGCCCTGGCGCTGCACGCGGATCAGGTTCAGGCCGGAATTCATCTCGCGCAGCTCCACCGGCGCGCCGCGTGCGAGCAAGCCGGGCGCCAGCCGCGCGGCGGCGGTGCCCTGCTCCAGCTCGCTGCCGGCATTGAGCGCGCCCATATGCGGCAGGGCGGCGGCGGCCTGCGGGTCCAGGTTCCAGTCCAGCATCGCCGCCAGCGCCTGCGACACATAGCCGATGATCCGCGCGCCCCCGGGCGAACCCACCACCGCCTCCAGCTCGCTGCCGCGGAAGACCAGGATGGGCGACATGGAGGAGCGCGGCCGCTTGCCGCCCTCCACCCGGTTGGCGACGGGCCGGCCATCCACCTCCGGGACGAAGGAGAAGTCGCTCACCTGGTTGTTGAGCAGGAAGCCGCGCACCACCACGCCGGCGCCGAAGACGCTCTCGACCGTGGTGGTCATGGAGACGGCGCGGCCCTCGGCATCCAGGATGGACATATGCGCCGTGCCGCCCTCGGGCTGCGGCGGCTGGCTGGCGAGCGTCGGGCCGAAGCGGCGGGGATTGCCCGGCTGGGGCGCGGCGATGGCGCGTTCGACCGAGAGAGCCTGGGCACGCAACGTCAGATAGGCTGGGTCGAGCAGCCCGGCGACCGGGACGGGCACGACATCGGGGTCGGCCATGAAGAGGTTGCGATCCGCGAAGGAAAGGCGCCCGGCCTCGGTCAGCAGCATGGCGGCATCGGCCCCGCTGGGGTCGAGGGCGGCGAGTTCGAAATGGCCGAGCAGACCCATGATCTGCAGCACCACCGCGCCGCCCGAGGGCGGTGGCGGGGCGCAGAGGGTGAAGACGCGATAGGGCATGCAGAGCGCGGCACGGCGGCGCGGCGCATAGCCCGTCAGGTCATCGGCGGTCATCAGCCCGGGATTGGTATGGCCGCGCACCGCGCGCGCGATATCCTGCGCGATGGGCCCGCGATGCAAAGCATCCGCCCCCTGTTCGGCGATCGCACGCAGCGTGGCGGCGAGTGCGGGGTTGCGCAGCCGCTCGCCCTCGGCCAG
>NZ_JAIEQY010000008.1 GCF_019747315.1 Roseococcus sp.
AAAAGCGCGGGTGCAGCGAGCAGCGCGCGGCGGGATGCGATCATGGTGTTCCTCCGGGGGCGGGCTTGCCGCCCTTTCTCTGCGCGGTAGCTTGGGGAGCAAATCACGGGAAGCGCAAGCCGATGAACAGCTTTGAGATCGCGGTGCTGGGCGGCGACGGCATTGGGCCGGAAGTGACGCAGGCCGGTGTCGCCGTGCTGGAGGCGGTGGATGCGCGCCACAAGCTCGGCCTGCGCTTTTCGCCGCACCAGGCCGGCGCCATGGCCTATCGCGACACGGGCGAGGATCTCTCGGAAGCGGTGTTCGAGCGCTGCCGCGCGGCCGATGCCATCCTGCTCGGCGCCATGGGCTGGCCCGGCATCCGCCGCGATGACGGCACGGAGCTGGCGCCGCAGATCACGCTGCGCATGCGCCTTGGCCTGTTCGGCGGCGTGCGGCCGATCCGCGCCATCCCGGGCGTGCCCTTGCCGCTGCGTGATCCGCGCGCGGCGAAGATCGACTTCGTGATCCTGCGCGAAAGCACGGAGGGGCTTTTCTTCTCCAAGGATCGCGGCCTCGTCACGCCTGACATGGCGGAGGAGACGCTGCGGCTGACGCGCCCCACCTCCCTCGCCCTGGCGCGGATGGCCTTTGAACTGGCCGAGGAGCGCGCGGCCCGGCTCGGCCGCCCCGGGCGCGTGACGCTGGTGGACAAGGCCAATGTCTTCCGCGCCTTCGCCTGGCTGCGTGAGGTCTTTGCCGAGGTGGCCGCCGCCCATCCCGGCGTCACCCATGACGCGCATTACGTGGATGCGATGGCGCTGGACCTGATCCGCCGCCCCTGGGATTTCGACCTGCTGCCGACCGAGAACATGTTCGGCGACATCCTCTCCGACCTCGCGGCCGGCCTGGTTGGCGGCATGGGCTTCGCGCCCTCGGCCGATCTCGGCACGGAGCACGCGGTGTTCCAGCCGAGCCATGGCACGGCGCCGGATATTGCCGGCCAGGGGCTGGCGAACCCGACGGCGATGATCCTCTCGGGCGCCATGATGCTGGAATGGCTGGCGCAGCGCGGCGGCGGCGAGGCGCTGCGCGAGGCGGCGGACGAGATTCGCGCGGCGGTGGATGCGGCCTTCGCCGCGGGGTTGCGCACACCGGATATCGGGGGCACGGCCGGCACGGCCGAGGTGACGCGCGGGGTGATCGCGGCGCTGGGCGGGGCCGGCTGATGCGCGCCCTTGGCGCCTGGCTCTGGCGCTGGACGCGCCGCGCCGCCTATGCGCTGGCCGCCGTGGTGCTGGTCATCATCGTGGTGCGGGGGGTGGAAAGCCAGATGGGCCCGCCGCTCGACCTCTGGCACACGGAAATCCCGGACGAGCCGCGGGCCGCGCAAATCAACCACATGGACTGGGCCGCCTATCTGGCGGCCGAGCAGCGCGTCTTCGCCCAGGTGGAGCGCGAGGTGACGGCCCGGATCCCGCCCGAGTCCCGCACCCAGGAAAACCGCTTCTTCGCCGGCAGCCCGATCCACCCGCAGCGCTTTGCGCATGATTGGAACCGCTCCTTCGTGCTGGAGCCTGAAGGGCCGCCGCGCGGCGCCGTGGTGCTGATCCATGGCCTGACCGACGCCCCCTACAGCCTGCGCCACGTGGCGGAGCTGTATCGCGCCGAGGGCTTCGTCGCACTCGGCCTGCGTGTGCCGGGCCATGGCACTGTGCCCGCCGGGCTGACCGAGGCGGTCTGGGAGGATTGGACCGCCGCGGCCCGCATGGCGATGCGCGAGGCACGGCGCCGCGCGGGGCCCACCGGCGCGGTCCATATGGTGGGCTATTCCAATGGCGGCGCGCTCTCGCTCAAGCACGCCATGGATGCGGTGGAGGATTCGAGCCTGGTGCGGCCCGATCGCGTCATCGTCATCTCGCCCATGGTGGGCGTCTCGGCCTTCGCGCGCTTCGCGGGGCTGGCCGGCCTGCCGGCGCTGCTGCCGCGCTTCGCCAAGGCGGCCTGGCTCTCGGTGCTGCCGGAGTTCAACCCGTTCAAATACAACTCCTTCCCGGTGAATGCGGCGGTGCAATCCTTCCGCCTGACGCAGGAGGTGCAGGGCCAGGTGAGGCGCCTCGCCCGCGCCGGGCGGCTCGACGGCATGGCGCCGGTGCTGGCCTTCCAGTCACTGATGGATTTCACCGTCAGCACCCGCGCGCTGGTCTCGGAGTTCTTCAACCTGCTGCCCCCCAATGGCAGCGAGCTGGTGATCTTCGACCGCAACCGCGGCACCAAGCTGAGCTTCCTGCTGCGCCCCGCCTTCGACCCGGCGGTGGAGAGCCTGGTGCCCGACCCGCCGCGCAATTGGCGCCTGACCGTGGTCACCAACCGGGATGAGAACAGCCTGGAGGTGGTGGCCCGCATCACCGAGCCGGGCGCGACGGAGGAACGCGTGGTGCCGCTCGGCCTCGCCTACCCGCGTGACATCTACTCGCTCTCGCATGTGGCGCTGCCCTTCCCGGTGACCGACTCGCTCTATGGGCTGCGGCCGGAGCCCGAGGCGGAATTCGGCGTGAGCCTGGGCGCCACCGCCATCCGGGGCGAGACGGGGGTGCTGGTGCTGGCGCTGGATTCGCTGGTCCGGATTTCCTGGAATCCCTTCTTTCCCTACATGGCCACCCGCATCGGCGAGGCGCTGCCGCCGCGCTGAATCCAGGCTTTTGGGACGCGGGGCGCAGGGCTGGGATTCCCGGCCGATCCACCCGCCCCATGGGGCGTGTTTTTGCTTGGTGTGTTTGCCGCCGGCATGCGACCTCAGGCATATGGTCGCGGACCGGCCGTCTTGAACCGAGCAGAGGATGCCCATGCCATTCCCCCCGCCGCCGATCCGCCTTGGTCTGGCCGCGCGCGCCGTGCCATTGGCCCTGCTCCTCCTGATCGGCTGCGAGGATTCCACCCCGCCCCCCGCCCCTGAGATCCGCCCCGTCCGCGTCATCGCGGCCGAGCGCAGCGCCGGCGGCGATGTGGTGACACTCACCGGCACGGTGCAGGCCGAGACGCAGGTGAACTTGGCCTTCCGCATTGACGGCCGGATGGTGGAGCGGCTGGTGAATGTCGGCGACCAGGTGCGCCCCGGCCAGGTCGTGGCGCGGCTGAACCGCGACAATGAGGAGAACGGGCTGCGCGCCGCCCGCGCCAGCCTCGTCGCAGCCCGCGGCCAGCTGCGGGAGGCCGAGAACAACTATTGGCGCCAGGGCCAGCTCCTGCGCGAGGGCTTCACCACGCGCGTGCGCTTCGACCAGGCGGCGCAGCAGCTCCAGACCATCCGCGCCGCAGTGGATGCGGCCGAAGCCCAGGTGAGCATCGCCGAAACCCGGCTCGGCTATACCGAACTCGTCTCGGACGTCGCGGGCAGCGTCACGCAGCGCGGCGCCGAACCGGGCGAAGTCGTGCAGCCCGGCCGGATGATCCTGCGCATCGCCCGCACCGAGGGGCGGGATGCGGTGTTCGACGTGCCGGCCCAGGTGAAGGACCAGGCGCCGGCCAACCCGCTGATCGCGGTGAATGTGACGGGCCAGCCGCAAATCCGCGCGGAGGGCCGCGTGCGCGAGGTCTCGCCCCAGGCGGACCCGGTGACCGGCACCTTCCAGGTGCGCGTCGGCCTCGCGGAGCCTCCGCCGGAAATGCGGCTCGGCTCCACCGTGACGGGCCAGATGCGGCTGGGCGCGACACCCGGCATCTCCATCCCCGCCTCGGCGCTGACGCGGGCCGATCGCGGGCCGGCCGTCTGGGTGGTGGACCCGGCGACGGAGACGGTCGCGCTGCGCGGCGTGGAGCTGGTGCGGCATGATCCTGGCCATGTGATCGTGGGCCAGGGTCTGCAACCCGGGGAGATCGTCGTCACGGCCGGCGTGCAGACGCTGCGCCCCGGCCAGAAGGTGCGGTTGCTCCGATGATTGGCCCCAACCTCTCCGAATGGGCGATCAGCAAGCGCTCGCTCATTCTCTACTTCATGATCGTGGCGCTGATCGCGGGCGCCTTCGCCTTCTACAAGCTCGGCCGCAACGAGGATCCCGCCTTCACCTTCCGCACCATGATCGTCTCTGCCGTCTGGCCCGGGGCGACCATCGAGGAGACGCTGCAGCAGGTGAC
>NZ_JAIEQY010000025.1 GCF_019747315.1 Roseococcus sp.
TCAACCTCGGCTTCGCTGGGCGGCGCGGCGCGGCCCATCGTCACGTGCCGGCCATCCTGCGCCAGGATGATCCAGCGTCGCTCCGTGGACTTTGGCTTCAGGCTCATCTGCGTCTCCGTCTAGCGGGGCGGGATGCCCTGCGCGTGACGGACGATTCGCGCTGTGTCGGAGCGCAGCCAACTCGATAAAGCGCCGGGAATCTGGATGATCCCCGGCGCTCCTCATGATGTTCGGTAGCGTGGCTGGTGCGCTTCACTCCGCCAGGGCGTAGATAGTGAAGGAGCCCTTCGCGCCCGTCTTGTTGGGGCCGACCATCCGCTCGCGCGACTTCACCTCGACCGCGTGGCCCTTCTTCTTGAGGCCGGCGAAGAAGCCGCGGACCGTGTGCTGCGCCCAGCCCGTCGCCTCCGCGATCTGCGCCACCGTCGCCCCCTCGGGGCGGCGGAGCATCGCCAGCACCTGCTCCTGCTTGGTGCCCTCGCGCGGCTTGCGAGGCGCACCCGGCTCGCGGGCAATGCGGGCGGGTTTGCCGGCGAGCAGGGCGCGCAGGGCCTCCATCGGCGCGTCGAGGGCGCCGATTATGTCGCCCTCGCGGTTCGCCTCGTCATCCCAGGCTGCCAGCACCGCCGCGGCGGCATCGCGCAGGCTGGCGCGGGGCGTGCCGGTTCGCGCGGCGAGAGCCTGGTCGAGCATGGCGATTTCCTCCGCCAGGGGCGCGGTCTGGGCGGCTTCGGGCGGCGGGGCGTCCTCACCCTGCGCCGCCGCCTCCTCCGCGCCCGTCGGCGCCGTGTCGGGCACGCTGCCCTCGATGCCGGAGCAGTCGGGCTCGCCGGTCCCCGCGTCGCCCTCGTTCGGGTCGATGCCGATGGCGCGGAGCCCCTCGTCGGTGATGCGCGCCACGATCCAGGTGCCGTCGTCGTCCTGGCGCCAGCCCAGCCCGACATGCTCGCGCGGGGCGTTGATCTCGGTGAGCAGGTTGTTCTTGATCAGGCTGCGGAAGACCGCGTTGCGGGCGGCGGCCGGCAGGGTCTTCGGCGCGCGGGCGAGGCCCGTCTCATGCTGCGCGGCGGCGCTGAGGATCACGCGCTGTGTGTCAGAAAGCTTGGTCATCGTGGTGGTCTCCGGTTCCGGGTGCCGGTCATCGGCCCCCTACTGCCGGGAGCCCCGCCGGCGCTGCCGGTCGGGGCGGTGCGGGAGTGGCCCGCTTCAGCAGGCGTATTCGCCGCGGCGAAAATGCTGGTCCGCGATATCCTTCAGCTTCGCGGCGGCGTCGGAAAGCCAAGCCGCTTCGCCCCAGAGTACCGTCTCGCGGTCGGCGCCAAAATGGTCCTCGCTGGCCTGGGTGAGTTCCACGAGGAGGGCGTCGAATTCGGCCTTCTTCGCGAGGAAGGCGGCCAGGCTGCGTTCCTGGTTGCGGGCGGCGCGGGCTTCGCGGTCGGTCATGGTCGTCTCCGTCGTGGGGCAGGGCGGGGTGCTCTGCGTGTAACGGACCATTCGCGCTGCGCCGCGCGCGAGCCAAGCAAGATGGAGCGTTATCTTGTTGCGATGATTGGGCGTTCTCGATCATCAATCGCGCCGCGTTGACTTCAGAAGAGCGTCAGCTACTCCACCTCGTCGAGCCGAACCACGCCATTGATCAGTCACGTATCTGGGTAGAGCGAGTGGGTGCCCATCGCCATCAGCATCCCCTTCGTCGGATACTCCTCGCCGAACACGCGCTGCATCTCTGCACCCGCGCGCGGCGGCCGGAGCGGATCGACCGCCGCAGCTTGGAAGCTCAGGGTGCCAGGCGGAAGCCGACCATCCACGAAGGCCCCCGCAGCCGCGCCATGAAGGCCCGCGGTGCGCAGCCCCTCTTCCGGCGGCGGGAGGTGTCCAATCGACAAGGTGCGCGCGGGCGGCGTTGCTGTGTGGACTACCCCAAGATCGACGACGGCCGCAGCCGCCCGGACTACAATCGGCAGATCGAGAGCCTGGCCGAGCTCTGGCAGGCCGTGGATGCCGATCGGCAGCGGCGTGAGTTTGCCCAGCTGGCCCATCATCAGGAGCCTGGCCTGCCCGAGGGTCGAAAAGCTGCCGCCCTCCATGGCGCCGGCAATGCCGGCGGCTAGCCCTTGGCCGGCATTGCCGAGTTTGACCGCAGCCTTGACCAGGGAGCCGGCACGGCCTGCCAGAGAATTGGGGGCCTTAAAATTCAGAACTATTCTATCGCCTGATGACGATCATATTCAAAAATTAGCTTGAAGGAGATAGATTAGTTTAAAATTAAAATATCGCGTAAATTAAAATCGCGTTCAATCACAGGTCAGGATTTATTTTTTTCAGAAACCGTTCCCAATCCATAGCACTTGTCGCACTGTTCGTAGCCTTGGCCGCCGCACTTGAAACAAGAATTGCCGCCCCGCCCATGGCAATATCGACAAGTATCGCCGACATGTGTCCCGGAGCCTGCGCAAGTCGAGCATTTTATGATGCCTCGATCGCATGCAAAGCCGGTGCAATGATAGCGGCCGGTCGCGTAGCATTTCGGACAGCTCGGCATGATTTCCCCGCGGATTATCGCGTCGATTTTCAGGACAAAGTGCCGACCAGGTCAAGGCACCTAAGACGGCAGCGCCTCATCCCAGGAAAGAGCCGGCTCATGTTCCGTATGGCCAACGGCAACACGCTTGCGCGCCGCGGCGATATCGGCAAACAAGCGGTCGTCACCCTCCAGCACCGCGGCTTCGCCGGTTGTCTCCTGCCATCGCCGCACGATGACATCGGCATAGGCAGGATCAATCTCCAGCAGCACGGCGCGTCGCCCGGTGCGCTCTGCCGCTATCATGGTGGTGCCCGAGCCGCCGAAGCAGTCCAGCACCGTGTCGCGCGGCTTGCTGCTGTTGCGGATGGCCCGCTCCACCAGCGCCACCGGCTTCATGGTGGGATGCAGGTCGTTCCGCGCCGGCTTGTCGAAGTGCCAGACATTTCCCTGGTCTCGGGCGCCGCACCAGTAATGCTGCGCGCCGGCCTTCCAGCCGTAGAGCATGGCTTCGAACTGCTGATGGTAGTCGGCGCGGCCGAGGGCAAACGTGTTCTTCGCCCAGATGATGGTGCTGGACCATTTGCCGCCGGCCTCCTGCCAGACGCGGTGCAGCGTTGGCCACTCGGACGAGGACATGCAGACGTAGCAGGCGCCCTTGGTCACGGAGAGCAGATTGGCCAGCGCGGGCCGGAGGAACTCGGGAAAGCCGCCGCCAAGCGCGTCGTTGGCGATGGTCATCTTGGCCGAGGTGCCGCCTTCATATGCCACATTATAGGGTGGATCGACGAAGCCCATGTCGGCTAGGTGGCCAGCGCCGAGCGCGCGCTGCACGTCGGCCAGTTTCGTCGCATCCCCGCACAGCAGGCGATGCTCCCCGCAGCGCCAGAGGTCGCCGGTGCGGCTCACCGGCACCACGGGCGGTGGCGGGGCGTCATCCGCATCCTCGCCGAGGCCGGCATCGGCAGCCGCCAGCAACCGATCCAATTCCATACCGGAGAAGCCGAGCACGTCCAGGTCGACCACCGCCTCGTCACGAATGCGGGCGATTTCGGCAGCGAGCAGTGCCTCATCCCACCCCGAGTTTAGCGCGATCTGGTTGTCGGCGAGGCGCAGCGCACGCGCCTGTGCCTGGGAGAGATGGCCGAGCCGCAACACCGGCACGGAGGCGAGGCCCAGCTGCTTCGCCGCCATGACGCGGCCGTGGCCGGCGATCAGGACGCCCTCGGCGTCGACCAGCACCGGGTTCACGAAGCCGAACTCGGCAATGGAGGCGGTGATCTGCGCCACCTGCGTCGGGGAATGGGTGCGCGCGTTCTCGACATAGGGCACGAGGGATGCGATCGGCAGGCTGCTCACCACGAGATCAAGCTGCATCGGCGGTGACCTCCGTCCGCGCCGCGGCAACGGAGTCATAGTCGCGGCCATCGTCTTCCAGCGTCACTGGCAGGTCGGGGTGCAGCATCCGCCACCGCGCCACGGCCAGGTCGACATAGGCGGGTGCCAGCTCGATCGCGCGCACAGCCCGCCCCGTGCGCTGACCCGCCAGGATGGTGGTGCCCGAGCCGCCGAAGGGTTCGAACACCACGTCGCCCTCGTCGGTGTAGGTCCGCATGAGGAA
>NZ_JAIEQY010000242.1 GCF_019747315.1 Roseococcus sp.
GCATCGGGCCGCGGCCGAACGGGCGCCAGCCATTCTGTGAGTGGCGTGACGGCCCGCTGCCCGAGGGTGACGGCCTGAAGCGCCGCACAATCCTCCTCGCCGGCTGCGCGCTGCTGCCGGCCTGCACCGCCGATGCCACGGGGCCGGCTGCCACGCCGCTGCCGCTGGGTCCCCCTGCCCGGCCCTTCCTCGTGCCGCTCGGCGGGCTGGTCCTCAACACTGCTGCCTGGGGCTTCGGCGGGCTCTCCGGCCTGCATCTCGCGCCCGATCTCAGCGTCACGGCCGTCAGTGACCTGGGGCGCTGGTGGCGCTCCAGCCTGGTCCTCGCGGAAGGGCGGCTGGCCGGGCTGGGCGAGGTGCGGCACGGCCCGCTGCGCGATGCATCGGGCGCCCCGTTGCGGCGCGGCGCCAGCGGCGATGCCGAAAGCCTCATCCGCCTGCCACAGGGCGATTGGCTGGTCGGCTTCGAGCGCCAGCACCGCGTGCTGCGCTATCGTGACCTGTCCGGCCCGGGCGTGCCGGTCGAGCCGCTCCCGGGACTGATAGAAGCCCCGGGCAATGGCGGCCTGGAAGGGCTGGCGCTGCTGCCGGATGACCGGTTGCTGGGGCTAGCCGAGCAATTGCCGGGGCCGGCCGGCCCGGAGAGCCGCGCCGCCTGGTTCGGCACGCCGCGATCCGGGCGCATCACCTGGCGCGCCACCAGCTACCTCCCCGCCCCTGGCCTGGACCCCACGGATGTGGCGGCCTTGCCCGATGGCGGGCTTCTGGTGCTGGAGCGCCGCTTTTCCCTGCTTGGCGGGTTCGGTGCCAGGCTTGTGCACGTCCCGGCGGCGGTCGTGCAGGCGGCTGCGCCCCTGGCCGGCCAGCCCTGGCTCGACCTGCCGCCCGACGCCCCGGCCGAAAATTGGGAGGGTGTGGCCGTGACGCGCCATGCCGGCCGAACGCTGGTGGCCCTGCTATCGGATGACAACCAGAGCCCGTGGCAGCAAACCCTGTTGCTGCTCTATGCCCTGGCCTGACCCAGTCAGGCGGGCTTTTGCTCCGGCCGGCCCCCGCGCCCACGTCCGGGCGGATCGCTCGGGTCGGTATCGCTCGGACCAGCCGGTGCGGGGCGATTGCCGCCGCGCCCCTGGCCCGGCGGGTCGGTTGGGTCGCTGTCGCTGGCGCCGCGCGGCTGGCCCTGGCGGGGGGCATTGCCGCCACGGCCCTGGCCCGGCGGATCGGTCGGGTCGGAATCGCTTTGCCCTTGGCGCGGGGCATTGCCGCCGCGGCCCTGACCTGGGGGGTCGGTCGGGTCGGAATCGCTCTGGCCCTGGCGGGGGGCGTTGCCGCCGCGGCCCTGACCTGGCGGGTCGGTCGGGTCGGAATCGCTCTGGCCTTGGCGGGGGGTATTGCCGCCACGGCCCTGGCCGGGCGGATCGGTCGGGTCCGAGTCGCTGGCGCCCGAGCGCGGCGCATTCCCGCCGCGGCCCTGGCCCGCCGGGTCATTCGGATCGGAATCGCTGCGCCCCTGCGGCGTACGCGGGGCGGAACCACCACGGCCATTGCCCGCCTGGTCATTGGGGTCGGCGTCGGTCAGGCCGCTTTGCGGCGGGCGCGGGCCGGATTTCGTCCCCTGCGCCATGGCCTCGCCCTGCGATGCGATGCCCCCCAAAGCCGCCAAATTCAATACGAGCAGGCGACGGCGCAGCCGGGGATCAAACTTGGTCATCTGAGGCTCCTCTGAGTCGGCAATTTAGGCCGTTCCGCCGCCGATTGCACGCTTGGCCGCCCACCCGGAATGTTGAATTCCCGTCATCTTCGGCCGTGAGCAGAAGCGGCAGCTGGGGTCAGGACGTCGCCGCATGCTCCATGGCGGCGAGCACGCCGGCCGCGCCCACCAGCCGCAGCCGCCCCTGAAGGCGCAGGCATGCGCCCAGGACCAGCCCGCGCGCCAGCAGACTCTCGGCGCTGCGCTCGCCCGCATCCAGCGCGGCGGCCACCACCTCCTCAGGCAATGCGCCCACTGCCACCGTCACCGGCAGGTCCTTGAGGTCGCTGTCCGGGTCCAGGTCACAGGCGCGCGCCCGCTGGATCGCCGGATGATCCGCATCCACCGCGTTGGCGATGATGCTGGCCGCGGCATCCGCCTCCGGCGCGCGGGCCGCCAGCACCGTGACGGCATCGGCAATCCCGCGTGAAGAGCTGCGCCCCCGCCAGCCGGATGTCGCGATGCCGCGCACTGCATCCCCGCCGCGGATCACCGCCAGGCCGCTCGGCTCAGCCCGGGCCGGATCCTCTACCAACCCCACGCGCAGCGTGCTGGCGGGCGAGAGGTGCAGCGCGATGTCACCGCCATTGTTCACATGCGCCAGGCTGATCCCCGGCACGGCGATGATCGCCATCAGCACATGCTCCGCCACCGCGCCGGCCACGGCCACCATGGGCGTCACGAAATGCATGCGGTGCGGCCAGGCGGCCTCCACCATGCGCTTCGCCACGGGGTGGTTCAGGCTGGGCATGCGGCCATGGAGCGGCGCCCGCAGCACCGCCAATTCGCGGGAGAGCGCGGGCAGCACGCCATGCAGCGATTGCCAGGCGGCCTCCCGCGCTTCCAGCACCGCGGGGCGCGCGCCCTCGATGCCGATTACCAGGTCAATCGGGCCATCCTGGAGGTGCAGCCGCCCATCCGGCAGCAGCGTGCGCCGCGGCGGGGGCCACTCCAACTCGGTCATCCCGGCGCGCTCGGCCAGGGGTTTTCAGCGTCCCAGGGGGCGCGGATCGCCGCCTCGCCATGCTGCTCCAACAGGGTGGCGAGGCTCAGCGCCTGGTCCGCATGGCCGCCCAACGCGGCGTAGAGGTCGGCGCGCAGGGTGAATTCCAGCGGGGCCACCAAAGCGGGCGTGGGGACGTAGCCGAAGGCCTTGTCGGGCAGGCGCAGCACATCCGCCATGATCGTGATCCCGCCTCCCGGATAGAGGTAGCAGGGTGCGCCCCCCATCGTGATCCTTACCTCACCGCGCTGCACGGCGCGCGTCAACAGGATGGGGTTCTCGGTCACCCCGGCGCGCAGCGAACCGCCGGCGCCGGCCATGAAGAGGATGGAGGTCAGCGCCGGTTCGCAATTCTCGCCGATGCGGGCGACGCTTTTCGCCACCGCCGCGGGCGGCGTGGCGGGGACGGGGCGCAGCGCCTCATCCAGCTCGACATAGAGGGAATCCTCCCCGGTCGTGCTGGTCAGCAGCAGGCGCAGGCCGGGCCAGGCGAGCTTGGGGTCGATGCTTTCGATCAGGCTCAGCGGGTCCGTGATATCCGTGCCGCCCCAGCCGCTGCCCGGATGCGCCACCTGGAAATACCGCCCGGGGGTGGAGCGCCGTCCGCGCACGCGAATGCCGGAGGCGCGCATGTTCAGGCACTTGCCGGCCTGGTGCTCGGTGAGCACGCCGGTGATGTGGTCATCCACCACGATCACCTCATCCACATGCCCCTGCCATTGCTGCGCGAAGATGCCGACGGCCGCGCTGCCGCAGCCGACGCGCATGCGCTGCTCGGGCACGCCATTCACGATGGGCGCTGCACCCGCCTGGAGGATCAGCTTCGACCCGCCCTCGATCTCCACCTCGATCGCCTGCTTGGAGCACAGGGCCAGCATGGCCGCGCAGGTCACATTGCCCTCGCGCTTGGAGCCGCCGGTCAGATGCCGCACGCCGCCGATGCTGAGCATCTGCGAACCATATTCGGCGGTGGTGACATGGCCGATCTGCTCGCCCTCATGCATCACGCGGGCCGCCTCGGGGCCGAGATGGCGATCGGTGTCGATCTTCGCCTTGAGGCCGCAATAGCTGAAGATGCCCTCGGTCACGACCGTCACCGTATCCACGCCCGCATGCCGGCTGGAGACGATGAAGGGGGCGGGCTTATAGTCGGGATAGGTGGTGCCGGCGCCGATGGCGGTGACGAAGGTGGGGCGCGTGATGCCGCCATCCCAATCCTCGGACGCTTTCAGGAAGGGCACGAGCGGCTGGTCCGTCTGGGTCAGCAGCACCAGGGGGTCGGTGCGGATGAGTCGCCCGTCTTCATTCGCGTAGCGATGGCAGGCGCCGGCACGGCCGGGGCGGATGCGGCAGAGCACGGGGCAGGCGTCGCAACGGACGATGCCATCGGCCTC